>NZ_QPID01000006.1 GCF_003336225.1 Corallincola holothuriorum | reverse complement strand
AGACAGGTGCCACGGCGGAACAAGTAAGGTAGGCGCTGCTCATGAAAATGAGTAATCCACGGATACCAGCATAGCAACCGACGAAAGTACCGGCTTCATCTGATGTATCAGCTCTTTTTTAGGAGAAAACGATGGCTAGTTTTTTAGCAGGGATCAGTGCGTCAAACTTGACAGTGGGAGTCATACCAACGCCCCAAACACCGGATTGGTGGCATTGGCGATTTTTTTGGGGCAAAAAAGTGACAAGGTTACCAAGTCCGAGTGCTTTGGATTGTTAACTGTTGAACTCGCCAAATAAGTAATACCATTGATAGCCATAAGCTTCTAGTGTTTTACCTTCGTTGGAAACCCTAAATTTTGGCGCTTTCATGACATCTTGAATGTCTAGAAGGCATTCCCTGATATCCTCATACTCAGTGTCGCCATAGAACTCGTGACTGTCTTGTACGAGCACAACTCCCTCTTTATTCTTCGCTTCCCAGAATACTTCGTTGATATCGTATGGCACTGTTACATATATATCGATGTCACTAGTTTTGATCGACACAACAACAGCACTACCATTATCGTTTTCGATGACATTAGGATTATTTCCCAATATCTTTGCTATGTACTCTTTTCTCATACGATTCGATGACAGTTAACAGTATAAGTAGAAGGAATTTTTCCTCCTATGCCGGAGCAAATATTTCCTTCTATGTCTAAACAGTAAAACTACCTTATCAGCTATTTAGCCGTTCAAACAAGCAGTTAACACACAGGTTTAGCAAAGGCTAAGCCGTGAAAACGGAAAAGTTTCCTGCTATGCCGGAACGAAGCGAAAATACCGGTAAACGGTGCGAATGCGCCATTTAAAAAAGGTGGGTTCAGCGAGTGCACAACCGTTAGGCATTCGCTATTAATGTGGTTAATTACAAATCAGTAAAACTGACCGAGCCTGATATCGATTTGATCGGATGACCCTGTTTTATCTACACCCTTATCCCACCATCCAACTCCAACACCCGGCCAGTGTAGTAGTCATTTTCGATGATAAACCGGGCGGCGTGTGCTATTTCTTCCGCTTCGCCTAGCCGCTTGGCTGGGATCGCCTGCTTCAATCGTTCCATCGCTTCCGGTTTCATGACTTCGGTCATAGGGGTGGCAAACACGCCGGGGGCGATGGCTGCAGCGCGGATACCAAATCGAGCCAACTCTTTCGCCCACGTGACCGTCATTGCAGACACGCCAGCCTTGGCTGCAGAATAGTTACTTTGGCCCATATTGCCGGCGCGGGAGACACTGGCCAGATTGATGATCACCCCTTCACACTGATGCTGAACCATCTGCGCAGCGGCTTCACGGCCACAGAGAAAACTGCCAGTCAAGTTGACATGCAGAACGGTATTAAACACACCGAGGGACATCTTATCGACCACCTTGCCCTCTTTGACTTTTAGCAGCATGTTGTCCCGCATAATGCCAGCGCTGTTTATCAGCACGTGTAACGCGCCAAAGTCGTTAGCAATGGCATCGAAACAGTGTTCCACTTCCGCCTCATTGGTGACATCAAGCACATAGCAGCGACAAGTGGGTGGCTTGCTGGCGGCATGGGTGGTTTGCTGAGGCTCGCCCTCTACCGATTGACCCGTTGCAGCTTCAATCAAGCTCGCTGTATCGCTGAGGGCATCGGCATTAAGATCCAGCAAGGCCAAATGAGCGCCCTGGGCGGCAAAGCTCAACGCCATCGCACGGCCTAAACCGCTACCGGCTCCAGTAATAGCCACCACTTTACTGACGATCTGCATAACTTTACTCCCTCTGCTTTTCGCTCATTTGTTGTCGCTGAACCGCGTTAGTACACTGGAGAAATCTTTCTCGTCCCAACCGTCGCGACCATGCTGGGCATAAATTGAACGCGCCATTGCACCCAAGGGCGTTGGCGTACCGCTAGCCAATGCCGTTTGCATTGCTAAGCCAAGATCTTTGGTCATCAACTTCACCATAAAACCGGGTTCATAATCATGACTGGCGGGGGCTGCTGGCATCTCGCCCGGCCACGGGTGGTACTTGTTCAACACCCAATTGTCGCCCGAACTTTGTCGCATGATCTCGGTGAGCTTGGCAATATCCAAGCCATTATCAGCTCCCAACTGCAGCGCCTCACTGGTACCTATCATCAGAGCGGCCAGTAGCATGTTGTTACACGCTTTTGCTAACTGACCATCCCCCACTTTGGCACCAGCATGGAAGACGTTGGCGCCCATGTTTTTTAATACCGGTTGCACTCGTTGAAAGGCCGCATCCGGCCCCCCCACCATAAAGGTTAAGGTAGCCGCCGCTGCTCCCACTGTTCCACCGGAGACTGGCGCATCTATCATCGAAGTACCCATCGCATCGGCCTGTACAGCAATCGTTTGCGAGGTTGTCGCGGCCACCGTTGAACAATCAACAAATAGGGTCGAACCGTTGCCATGACTTAATAAGCCGTGTTTAGCAAGATAGAGGTCTAATACCTGCTGATCACCAGGCAACATGGTGATGACGATAGCACTGCCCTCCACCGCTTCTGCGGCACTGCTCATCACTATGGCACCGTCCTGCTCTGCGGTGCTCACTGCGCTGGAACTCAGGTCAAACACCTTGAGGGTATGCCCAGATCGCAGCAGGTTCTGCGCCATCGGTAATCCCATATTGCCGAGACCGATAAAGCCGATAGTCATGCTATGTTCTCCTTCTTCCACTCGTCATATTCACTCCGCCTTTTCAACAAGAGCATCAATGACCTAATGAGCGCAGCGGGTGCACATCGGCAGGCCACGGCGAACTGAAATGATGTCGCACCACAGACTCTGGTACTTGGTTCACATCTGCAAACTGCCATTGCGGTTTGCGGTCTTTATCGATCAATAGCGCCCTTACCCCTTCGGCAAACTCGCCGCTCTCAGCACAACGGCACGACATGCCCAACTCTTGCCGAAAAGCTGACGCTAGATCTGCTGGTGGCTGCTGGATCATCTGCCAAATAAGATGGGCGGTGTTCGGACTCCCTGCACGCAAATTGGCCTGCGCCCGTTGCAACCAAGGATCGTCAGTATCCTGGTTTAGGATCGCTGCCGCGACCTGTTGCAAGCTCTCGCCAGCACATAGATCAGATACGGTTTGCTGGTGACTTAAGTAGCCTTCGGGCAGGGCGACATCTTTGTCTTTGATGGACAGTTCATGGTCACGAAAAAAATCACTGAGCATGGCAAAATCATGGTTATCTCCCTGCCACGATAAATTCGCTAAACCTGCTTTCAGTTGAGTTTGTTTCGCAGAGCTCACCCGGTGATCCGCCATATTCAGATGCACCGCGTCACGACCGTTGATTTGCGCGCCTGTCAGCCCTAAGAACAGCCCCGCATTGTCGGGCATTTTCGGCAGAAACCAGCTGCCCGCCACGTCGGGATACAACCCTATAGATATCTCTGGCATTGCCAGTCGCGAACGTTCCGTTACCAAACGGTGGCTACCGCCCACCATCAAGCCGATACCGCCGCCCATCACAATGCCATCACCCCAGACGATCACCGGCTTAGGAAAGGTATGGATCAAGTGATCTGTCTGGTACTCCTGAGTGAAAAAGTGACACACTTCCGCTTGTACCGTGTGGGGCGTTGCAACCATGGCATGATACATATCAACAATGTCGCCACCGGCGCAAAAAGCTTTGTCACCCGCACCTTGCAACCAAACGGCAGCTATCTTTTTATCGTTTGCCCAAATGTGCAGTTGCGCTCCTAGCCCCTCCACCATGCTCAAGCTCAAGGCATTGAGCTTGGTTGGCGCATTCAGCGTTACCACCCCAATCTTGAAGCGCTTACCGACCGTCATCTCGCTGATCAAAAGATCCGCTGCCATGGTCTGAGTTGTATCTGTCATGGGATTGCTCCAACCTCTTATTTGCTGGCGTTATAGGGGCTAATGGTCAACGGCCAAGGGCACCCGAGCATCAACTGTTACGCCAAACCGGTGCGCGCTTTTCTAAGAAGGCCTGTACACCTTCCGCCTGGTCAGCAGTGCCAAATAGGCTGACAAAGTATTCACGCTCTTTTTCTAATCCCTGCCACATCGGGTTTTTCCGACCGTGTTGGATCAACTGCTTGCACGCTCCTACCGCCAGTGGGCTCTGCTTTTCGGCTTGTTTTGCCCAAGCCAATGCCGTTGTCAGTGCCTCACCTGTCTCTACCACGACTTCCACTAGGCCTATCTTTGCAGCTGTATCAGCATCCACTCGTTCACCGCACAAAATCATCCGCTTAGCCCACCCCTCGCCCACCAAGTGCGGTAAGTTTTGGGTGCCACCAGCACAAGGTAATAAACCAACACTGGCCTCTGGCAGCGCCATTTTCGCCTGAGATTCAGCGATACGAAGATCGCACGCCATGGCAACCTCCAAGCCCCCGCCCATGGCATAGCCATTTATGGCTGCGATGGTTAAACCACGAAACTCACTCAATGCTTCAAACGCGGTACCAAAGCTATGCGCTATTGCACGCGCGGTTTCCGGGTCGCCATCGGCAAACAAGCTTAAATCGGCGCCGGCAGAAAAAAATTTATCGCCTTCGCCAGTGATGATCAGAGTGTAGATGTCACGCTCATTGGTCACGCTACGAATAAGCTGAGAGAGATCATTCAAACTTTGCTTGGTCCAGGTGTTCGCCGGTGGATGGCTGATGGTGATCACCAGCGTATGCCCATGCCGAGTCAGTTTGAGTAACTCACTGTCATAGATAGATAAATGCTCACTCATATGAAAACTCCTTACACCCATAAGCCCCTATCGGAGGCACTAACAGTTCGGCTTTTCAATGCCTTAAGTAATACTCACCATGCCATCAGCCAACACCCGCCGACTAATAATCAACCGCATAATCTCGTTTGTACCTTCAAGGATCCGGTGCACTCGCAGATCCCTTAGATAACGCTCTAGGGGGTATTCATTAATATAGCCATAGCCACCAAATAGCTGCAGCGCATCATCAACCACCTTAAAGCCAACATCGGTAGCAAAACGCTTCGCCATGGCGGCATAGGTGGTGGCATCACTATCACCGTTATCAAGCTTGCTGGCAGCCATCCGCACCAGTTGCCGCGCGGCAACCAATTCAGTCGTCATGTCTGCCAACATGAACTGCAATGCCTGGAAATCGGCCAACGGCTTACCAAACTGCTTACGTTCAGATAGATAACGACTGGCGTCTTCCACAGCCTGTTGCGCGGTGCCTACGGAGCAGGTAGCAATGTTAATCCGGCCACCATCCAGCCCCTTCATGGCCAGCGCAAAACCCTGCCCCTCTTCAGCCAACAAGTAGTGCGCAGGCACAGCAACCTTGTCGAAACTAACACTGCGGGTAGCCTGACTGTTCCAGCCCATTTTCGGCTCACGACGGCCATAGCTAATGCCATCGGCATCAGCAGGCACCATAAAGGCACTGATCCCTTTCGGCCCGGAACCGCCAGTACGTGCCATGACAATCAGTAGGTCGGTATCGCCCGCACCGGAGATAAACACCTTACTGCCACTGATCAGATAACTGTCACCAACCTTTTCGGCTCTGGTCGCCAGCGCCGCGGCATCACTGCCTGCATTCGGTTCCGTTAAGCAGTAAGATGCCAATTTCTGACCGCTGGTTAGCAACGCCGCCCACTCTTCAGCTGCTTGATCTGTTGCCCAGGTAGAGACCATCCAACTGGCCATATTGTGAATAGTTAAATAAGCGGTAGTACTGGTACACCCCGCCGCCAGTTGTTCGAATATCAAACTGGCATTGAGCCGAGACAAGCCAAGCCCGCCATGTTGGGGCTGACAGTACAAACCACAAAAGCCCATCTCGCCGGCCGCTCTTATGACATCGATGGGGAAGGTATGCTCACGATCCCAATCAGCCGCACTGGGCGCTAACATCTCGCGAGAAAACTGCGCGGCGGCATCGACAAATGCGCGTTGTTCTTCATTCAGTTCGAAATTCACGACACAGACCTCACTTACTTCAATTGGATCGTCATATTGGGAGCGCCCGCCACATCGCCATCAAACCAACGGCTGGTGATGGTTTTGGTCTCGGTATAGAAACGCACCGCTTGCTTACCATAGGCGTGCAGATCACCAAAGAATGAGCCTTTCCAACCAGTAAATGAGAAACAGGGCAAAGGCACAGGTATTGGCACATTGATACCTACTTGACCAACCGTCACTTCCCGCTGAAAGGTGCGTGCCGCTGCGCCGCTGGAGGTAAAGATTGAGCAGCCATTACCGAACGGGTTTCGGTTAATCACAGTGAGTGCGTCATCGAGCGAATCTGCGGTCATCAAGAGCAAGACGGGGCCAAATATCTCCTGCTGATAGATCGCCATCTCAGGTGTGACATTCGCAAACAATGTTGGGCCGAGCCAATTACCATCGGCAGCGGTAATGTCTGCAATGCGGAAGTCACGGCCGTCTAGTAAGCACTCTGCCCCCTCTTCTATCCCCTGTTGAATGAGTCCGGCCACACGCTGCTTGGACGCCGCACTGATTAATGGCCCGTAACCAGCCTCTGGGTCATTCCAAACCCCAGGCCGAACCTTTTTCATCTCCATCTGAATTTGCGGGATCAGAGCTTTGGCATCCCCCACCAATACCGCGACAGAAATGGCCATACAACGCTGGCCAGCCGCGCCCACAGAAGCGCCAACCAGTGCATTTACCACTTGTGACGCATTAGCATCGGGCATAACCACCATATGGTTCTTCGCCCCAGCAAATGCTTGCACCCGTTTATTGTGTTGACTGCCAGTATGATAAATATGCTCCGCCACGGGGGCGGAACCGACAAAAGAAACAGCCTTGATATCTGGATGCGTTAACAGTGCGTCCACCTGTTTCGGCCCACCGTGAAGCACTTGCAGGAGATTTTTTGGCGCTCCGCATTCAACAAACAGCTCGGCAATGCGATTCGGTACAAGCGGATCCTGTTCTGACGGTTTGAGGATAAAACTATTACCGCACGCCGTCGCTAACGGAAACATCCATAGCGGGATCATGGCGGGGAAATTAAAGGGGGTGATACCGGCACACACACCCAGTGGCTGCAAATAGCTGTAACAATCGATGCCACGAGCGGCGTTTTCCAAAGTTTCGCCCATCATCTGCGAAGCAATACCACACGCCTGTTCAACCACTTCAATTCCGCGCCAAACATCCCCTTTGGCATCGGCAAAAGTTTTACCTGTGTCCTGCGCCAACAACTCGCCAAGTTCATCATGATGCAACTTCAAACTGTGCTGGAAGTTCAGCATCAATCGGGCGCGTTCCGGCGCTGGTACTTCACGCCACTGCAGAAAGGCTAGCTCTGCAGCGGCAACAGCACGTTCAAGCTGCAGATCACTGGCCGCTGTTTGAGTAGCGAGAACGTTCTGGTTGGCAGGGTTAACCACATCGATCATTGGTTGCCCTTCGCCTAGTTGCCACTCACCATTAATGAGATGTTTCACTTGCTGCATCACAACGCTCCGTTAATTATCCTGCTGCCAATACCCGCTATGCCTTACTGACAATCACACCAAACAACCTGTCGCCGAATCGGCTAAAGCGTTTCAATAGCCATCGCCGTGGCTTCACCGCCACCAATACACAAACTGGCAATGCCACGTCCTCCCCCGCGCTGACGCAACGCATGCAGCAGAGTCACAAGTATTCTTGCGCCAGTGGCTCCCAATGGATGACCCAACGCGCAAGCGCCGCCATTAACATTGACCTTGGCCGGATCTAAGTCCAGTTGCTGGATAGCCAGCAATGTCACCATGGCGAATGCTTCATTGATTTCGTAAAGATCTGGCGTGGTTATCGACCACCCCAGCTGGGTTAATAACTTGGAAACGGCACCAACCGGAGCTTGCGTAAACTCTGACGGCGCGCGGGCGTGGCTAGCCTGCCCTAATACTTTAGCCAGGGGCTTAACCCCTAACCGCTTGGCGTAAGCGCCTGACATCAGCAATAACGCTGCGGCACCGTCAGCCATTGAACTGGCATTGGCGGCAGTGACTCGACCCGATCGACCAAAGGCGGGCTTTAGCGTCGGTATCTTGGCTTCGTTGGCTCTAAACGGTGCTTCATCCTGAGAGATGACAGACTCTTTGCCGCGATGAATAACTGTCAGCGGCACGATCTCATCACTAAAATCGCCATCATTGATCGCCCGTTTTGCTTCGGTCAGCGAATGCAACGCAAAACCATCCATCTGTTCTCGGCTGATATCAAATTGTTCGGCAGAATCATCAGCAAAGCAGCCCATCAAACGCCCACTGTAGGCATCTTCCAAGCCATCCAAATAAAGATGATCAAGCATCTGACCATGGCCAAAACGCTGTCCTGCTCTGACGCTTGGCAACAGGTGCGGCGCGTTACTCATGCTTTCCATCCCGCCAGCGATCACGGCTTGCGATTGCCCCAAACGGATCTCGTCACAAGCCAACATGGCGCTTTTCATTCCTGAGCCACACACTTTATTGATAGTGGTACAGGCAACACTTTGTGGTAAACCGGCAAACAGTGCTGTTTGACGGGCAGGTGCTTGCCCTAAGCCCGCCGGCAACACGCAGCCCATATAAAGCGCTTCGATGAGGCCCCGCTTACTGTCGTCACATGCGCTGTCATTCAGATCACAGGTAAAGGCAAAGCCCGCCTGTTCGGCACAAGCGGCGACAACAGCAGCTCCCATGTCGGTCGCACTTAGCGATGACTGCTGCCCAAGAAACGCTCCCAAAGGGGTGCGCTTAGCCGCACATATCAATACATCACTATCACTAAACGCCGGGACTGAAGCTGCTTTGTCTTCGTCAAACGAGTTGGTTATCAGCTCTTCCATTCCACCTATTCCGTCTGTTACCGATCTTGATAAGCACCTACTACCAGAGCCCTAACTAACCCTTGTTTGATACCTAACTAGCTCACCTGTCAGATAGAAAAAAGGCGGTGCTGGCTTAGCACCGCCGAGGTTCACTAATATCAAAACACAAAGGGATGACTCTTTTTATTTGCAGCACTTACACCCCTTATTAAGAATTACGCTAACGTAAACGTCAAGTCGTTGTTAAAACCTATGAGCAAGTAGCGGCTTAAGCTATTGGCAACACAAGTTGACGGCATTAAAAACACACTTTATTAATGGCTTAGCACTTATATATCGGGGTTCTGAGGTAAGGAAAGCATAGGCAGCGTGGCAATTTTTCGTTACTATAAGCTGTGCACCGAGAAGAATTTTACGTTTAATTACGGCTTACAGGCCGCTCGCAGTGGGCTTTCTTACATTTTTCAGCATCAATGTTAGCCGCCAACTTTACGTGCACGTAAACCTACTCTAATGTTATTTCACAACACGACGAGCATCTTATGTCGGAAAAACAGACTTACAGCATCAGCGAGCTGGCTCAAGAGTTCGATATCACCACTCGCAGTATTCGCTTTTACGAAGATCAGGGCTTACTGAGACCAAAGCGTCGCGGCCAAACTCGGATCTACGACAAGCAGGATAAAGTACGCCTGAAACTGACATTACGTGGTAAACGGCTTGGCTTTTCACTGGCTGAAACCCGGCGTTTATTTGATATGTACGACGCCGACCGTACCAGTGAAACCCAGCTAAACACCATGTTGACGCTTATCGAAGAGAAGCGCGGCGTTCTACGCCAGCAGTTGGAAGATATAAATGTCCTACTGATGGAGCTAGGCGCGGCGGAAAAACGCTGTCAGCAAGCCTTAGAAAAGGTAAAAGATGACAGCGTCCCGCACGGTGCTGCAGCCTCAACAACAGCTGACAGTGCCGTGGATAACTAAGCTCCGGCGCCATACGCTTTTAGACAGCCGCCGGACAAGTTTGCTCTGGAGTGGTGATGTTAGAGAGTTACATGGGATTGGCATGCGGACTGGATGATACGAGCCGCATGCTGCAACAACAGGTCAATAGCTTTGCTGCGGCTGAAATTGCCCCCCTGGCTGCGCAGATCGATTCGGACAACGCCTTCCCTCACCCCCTCTGGCGAAAGCTCGGTGAGATGGGACTCCTCGGTATTACCGTCAGTGAGCAGTATGGTGGCTCCGCCATGGGGTATCTGCATCATGTCATCGCCATGGAACAGATCAGCCGAGCCTCAGCCTCTGTCGGTCTCAGTTATGGTGCTCACTCCAACCTCTGTGTGAATCAAATATTCCGTAACGGTAACGACCAGCAGCGGCAAGCCTACCTACCTAAATTATGCAGCGGTGAATATGTTGGGGCGTTAGCCATGAGCGAACCTGGCGCGGGCTCTGATGTGGTCAGCATGACCTTAAATGCCGCCGATAAAGGTGATCATTACCTGCTCAACGGCAACAAGATGTGGATCACCAATGGTCCTGAAGCGGATGTACTGGTGGTATATGCCAAAACAGATGCCAACGCAGGGCCAAAAGGGATCAGCGCTTTCATTATCGAAAGTGGCTTTAGCGGTTTCTCAACCGCGCAGAAACTCGACAAGTTAGGCATGCGCGGTTCCAACACCTGTGAGCTAGTGTTCCAGGATTGTGTGGTGCCAAAGCAAAACCTATTAGGCCCGCTCAACGACGGCGTCAAAGTGTTGATGAGTGGCCTAGACTACGAACGTGCCGTGCTAGCCGCTGGGCCGTTGGGTATCGCGCAAGCCTGTCTTGATGTGGTGCTGCCCTATGTTCACGAACGCAAGCAGTTTGGGCAGTCGATAGGCGAATTCCAACTGGTTCAGGGCAAGGTTGCAGATCTCTACACCCGCCTGAGTGCAGCTCGTAGTTACGTCTACATGGTCGCCAGTGCTTGTGATCGCGGTGAATCAGTCAGAAAAGACGCCGCCGGCGCCATCTTGTTTGCCGCAGAGATGGCAACACAAGCCGCGCTGGATGCAATACAGCTGCTTGGTGGCAACGGTTACATCAACGAGTACCCCACGGGTCGCCTGCTTCGAGATGCCAAACTGTATGAGATTGGCGCGGGTACCTCAGAGATACGTCGCATGTTAATTGGCAGAGAGTTGTTCCGAGAAACCGCTTAGGCGGTTTCTCAAACATGGCATCGGCATTGCCGATGCTAATCCAGGGAGAAGGCGGCGGGCATAAAATAATAAACAAGAGCCCGCCAAGTTCTTCAGTGCTGATTAGCTTATCGATTCAGCGGTAGCAAAAAGGAGGGATAGGTGGCCATTATTACGTCCAAACTGCAGGCATCCGACAACGAGTTTCGCCAGCGCAGTGCCGCTATGCAAAAGCTGGTTGATGAACTGCAGTCACTACAAAGCAAACTGCAGATCGGTGGCGGTGAACAAGCACGCCAGCGTCATCTCGACAAAGGCAAATTGCTCGCCAGAGATCGTATCGATTGTTTGCTGGATGTTGGTTCGCCATTTTTGGAGCTCAGTCCGTTAGCCGCCCTGCATGTTTATGAAGATGATATACCCTGCGCCGGTGTTGTCGCGGGTATCGGCAAGATCGAGGGCGTTGAATGCATGATCGTTGCCAATGACGCCACAGTAAAAGGCGGCACCTACTATCCGTTAACCGTAAAAAAGCATTTACGCGCCCAAGAGATAGCCGCCAAATGTCACCTGCCCTGCGTTTATCTGGTGGACAGCGGTGGCGCCAACCTGCCGCAACAAGACCAAGTGTTTCCAGATCGCGACCACTTCGGGCGTATCTTTTTTAATCAGGCAAACCTTTCTGCCGCAGGGATCCCGCAAATAGCCGTGGTGATGGGCCCGTGTACCGCCGGCGGTGCTTATGTACCCGCCATGGCCGATGAAAGCATTATGGTGGCGGGTAAAGGCACCATATTTCTTGGCGGCCCACCGCTAGTGAAAGCTGCCACCGGTGAAACCGTCAGCGCAGAAGATCTCGGCGGTGCCGATGTCCACTGCCGTCAATCCGGTGTTGCCGATGGTTATGCCCGCGATGATCACCATGCACTGCAGTTGGCTCGTCGCGCCATTGCCAACATTAATCATCAAAAAGCAGCCCCCCTTGTACAACACACGCCCGTGGAACCACGCTACCCCGCCAGCGAATTGTACGGCGTGGTAGGTACCGATTTGAAGAAGCCTTTTGATATCAAAGAGGTGATCGCCCGATTGGTTGATGACAGCGAGTTCGACGAATTTAAGCCGCTATTTGGTGAAACTCTGATCTGTGGTTTTGCCCGGTTACACGGCTACCCGGTCGGGATATTAGGCAACAATGGCATTCTGTTTTCGGAATCGGCACAAAAAGGGGCACACTTTATTCAGCTCTGCTGCCAACGTCAGATCCCACTCATCTTTTTGCAGAACATTACCGGCTTTATGGTGGGACGAGAGTATGAAGCGGAAGGGATCGCCAAGCACGGCGCAAAACTGGTAACCGCCGTGGCCTGCGCCAAGGTGCCAAAGCTCACGGTCATTGTTGGCGGCAGTTACGGGGCGGGTAACTACGCCATGTGTGGTCGCGGCTATGATCCGCATTTTCTCTGGATCTGGCCTAACGCACGTATTTCGGTAATGGGTGGGGAGCAAGCCGCTAACGTGATGGCAACCGTGCGGGAAGAACAGCTACAACGACAAAATAAGCCGTGGTCGGACGAAGAGAAAGCCGCATTCAAAAAACCGATCAGTGAGCAGTACGAAACCCAAGGCCACCCCTACTACGCGTCCGCACGACTCTGGGATGACGGTGTCATCGATCCTGCACAAACCCGAGAAATACTGGCATTAGGGCTAAGTGCGGCGCTAAATGCTGACAGCCAGCCCAGTCATTTTGGCATCTTCAGAATGTAGGTCGAAACATGGATATGAATCAGCAACTCGCCCATATCAAATGCAGCATAGATCACCGCGGCGTGGCATCTATTACCCTCGCCCGCGAAGCCAAGCGCAACAGCTTTAATCAACAAACGATAACGGAACTGATCACCACAATCGAGCTCTTTGCCGAACATCCGGGGATCCGTGTATTGCTGCTACAAGCCAATGGTAAGGTGTTCAGTGCGGGTGCCGACTTGTCCGGTATGCAACAGATGGCCGACGCCTCGCCGGAACAGAACTATCAAGACGCGCGATTGCTGGCGCAATTAATGCGGGTGTTAGACACCTTTCCTGCGCCAACAGTCGCTCTGGTGCAAGGCGCTGCCTTTGGTGGCGCATTAGGACTTATCTGCTGTTGCGATATAGCCCTGCTGGCAGATGATGCAAAATTCTGCCTAAGTGAGGTGAAACTGGGCTTAATACCAGCGGTGATAAGTCCTTATCTACTTCGCACCATCGGGCATCGGCAACTCTCTCGCTACTTACTCAGCGCCGAAATAATCAACGCCACAACGGCGGTCAACCTCGGTCTGGGTCACGCCAGTCATAAAGTAGACCAATTGGCGAACGCTGGAGAGCAGATGGTAAAACAACTTCTGCTAAATGCACCAATGGCGCAACAGCGGGGCAAACAACTCATACGGCAGATCGCCGACCACCCGATTAATGACACACTGGCAGATGTCACGGCAGAAAAGCTGGCACTGATCCGGAATGATAGCGAAGCGTGTGAAGGATTAGCCGCGTTCTTTGAAAAACGCCCCCCCAATTGGCAGCTCAATGGCGATGAGGCCGCACTCAGTCAAGCAACCACCATTACAGATCCAAAGAGGTCGCAACCGTGAAGCAGCTATTGATCGCCAACAGAGGTGAAATCGCCTGTCGTATTATTCGCAGTGCCCGCGCAGCTGGCTGGCATACAGTAGCGATCTACTCTGACGTTGACGCCAATGCGCGCCATGTTCGTTTAGCAGACGAGGCACACTTGATCGGTGTCGCCGCAGCTGAAAAATCCTATCTGGCGCAGCACAAGATCCTCAGTCTGGCGAGTACGTTAAACGTCGATGCAATACACCCCGGCTATGGTTTTCTCGCAGAAAACGCAGAGTTTGCCGCGGCCTGCGAACAAGCGGGTATCGCTTTTGTGGGGCCGTCATCAGATGCTATAGATGCGATGGGTGACAAAGCCAACGCGAAGGCAATTATGGCCGCTGCTGGCGTGCCCTTACTGGCCGACTATCGTGATGCCGAGCAACGCTTACCCCACCTGCAACAAGCCGCTCAGGCCATTGGCTATCCATTGCTGATCAAAGCCACTTGCGGCGGAGGCGGCCGTGGTATGCGCATTGTTGATCATGCCGATGACTTCGAAACAGCATTAGCCAGCGCGAAACGGGAAGCGAAAGCAGCGTTTGGTGATGACCGCGTGCTACTTGAGCCTTTCTTGAAAACGCCGCGCCATGTAGAGGTACAGATCCTCGCCGACCAACAAGGCAATACCATTTACTTGGGCGATCGTGACTGTTCGGTGCAACGACGCCATCAAAAAGTGGTAGAAGAAGCCCCTGCCCCCGGTTTACCTCCGGCGCTAAGAGCCGCGATGGGTGAAGCAGCGGTGCAAGCGGCAAAAGCCATTGGCTATGTTGGTGCCGGTACCGTTGAGTTTCTGCTGGATGACAAACAGCAGTTCTATTTTATGGAGATGAATACTCGGCTGCAGGTAGAACACCCGGTGACAGAGATGGTGTGCGGCATCGACTTGGTGCGCTGGCAGTTAGCTATCGCCGAAGGCAAACCATTAACAATGCAACAACAGCAGGTTCAGATACGTGGTCATGCCATTGAAGTGCGGCTCTGTGCTGAAGATCCAGCACTGCAATTTATGCCCACCAGCGGCAGGTTAACCCGCTTGAAATGGCCAGCTAATGGCAAGGTATCGGCGGCGAAAGACACTGACCTGCTGCCCTATCAAGATCTGCCCTTGCGCATAGAGACAGGCTTCGAACAGGGTGATTTAATCCCTGCCAATTATGATTCGATGCTGGCAAAGGTTATCTATATGGCTGATAACCGGCAACAAGCCGCCGCCGGTCTTTATCAAGCATTAACGCAAACTGAGATAGCCGGTGTGGCCACCAATTTGGGACTACTCACTCAGGTGTTGGGTCATCCTGTATTCAAGCAAGATGCTGACCATTTGCAGTTCGGCGGATTGCACACGGGGTTTCTGCAACAGTACCAAATTTTAGAAAACCTGCAGGCAACCGCCCCCATTTACGCCTGGCATATGGCAGCCATAGCAATGATAAGCCGCTATGTGGGCTCGGATGCCAACCCCTCTCATGAAGGTGGCAGCAACAACCCTTGGCTTACCTTGTCAGGTTGGCGTCTGAATGCCCCAGTAAAAAGCCTGATCGCGATACAGCTTAGCGCTGATGGCGTTGAGCCGAAATCAGCAGGCACGACACCACGTTTCACCATCTCCAAGGAAACATCGGCAGGCTCTACGGTTTGGCATCTCAACGATGATAGCGGCAGTTGGCGTTATCAAGCGCTGACAAGTCCGTCAGGGCAGATCAAGTTGAGGTTATTGGCTCGCCCTCTCGCTCCGGCGCCCAACACGAAAGAAGAAGCAACTGGCAACAGCAAAGACAGCAGCCTTGCGATTGGTCAGGTATTGATAGCAAAAATAGGTCAATGTGAGTTAAATAATCCCCGCCATAGCCATAGCATCACGCTAACCCTCACAAACTCCTTTGGCGAAGCTTACGCTGGCTGTCGCTATCATTGGCTATCGGCAACAGACAGCGCAGATGAGCCTATGCCGACTGAGAACTTGGATGCCCTGAATGCGCCACTTCATGGCACTGTCGCGGCGATTGAAGTCAGCAAAGGAGACACAGTAAAGAGCGGCCAACTGCTGATGGTATTGGAAGCGATGAAGATGGAGTATCCAGTAAAAGCGCCATTTAACGGCGAGGTTAGCAGGCTAAACTTTGCTGTTGGTGACACTGTTGAGCGTGGACAAGCACTCCTGGCACTGACCATGGTAGCAGAAGAAGAAGAAGAGAGTGGAGCGGCCCCATGAACGACCATGTGACGTTAATGGAAGTGGGCCCACGTGACGGCTTGCAAGGTGAGAAGGTACTGCCGGTGGCAACACGATTAGCGCTAATAAAACAGCTCTTAGCTGCTGGGTGCCGCCATATTGAAGTGGGCAGCTTTGTAAATCCTAAGCGCGTACCGCAAATGGCCGATACGGCAGAGCTATTTCCCCTACTCCCATCAAATACTCCCGCACGTTTTTCCGCCCTGGCCGCCAACAGCCGTGGTTTAGAGCAAGCACTGACAGCCAACGCCGACGCCATCGCTCTGTTTACCGCTACCAGCGACACCTTTTGTCAGCGCAACATCGGCATGGACAGCGCACAAAGTGTGCAGCAGTTTCGTGAGCTAGCCGCCCATGCGCAAACATCCGGTCTGCCGGTTAGAGGCTATGTGTCAACAACCATCGCCTGCCCCTATGAAGGAAAAACCGCTCCGGCCAAGGTAGCAAAACTTGCATATGAACTGCATCGCGCCGGTTGCTATGAAGTGTCCCTCGGCGACACCATCGGCGTGGGCACACCGAGGCAGGTAAAGGCGATGCTACAAGCAGTCCTGAGTGAACTTCCCGCCAGTGCAGTAGCGGTGCATTTCCACGACACCTATGGTCAGGCATTGGCGAACGTCTGTTGTGCCCTTGAACTAGGTATTCGCACGGTCGATGCGTCAGTCGCAGGGCTGGGTGGCTGCCCCTACGCACCAGGGGCTTCGGGTAACTTGGCTAGCGAAGATCTGATTTATCTGCTCAATGGATTGGGCATGAACAGCGGAGTGGATCTACCCTTGCTAGTAGCCGCGGGCGAATTCATTTCCCAGCAGCTAGATAAACCTGCGTGCTCCAAGGTCAACCAAGCAATGCGTGTCAGTGTGAAACAGACACACAGTGATGCAAAACTGTAATGCTAACCGTCGAGGCAAGGGCTCCATCAAGGAATGAATAAACACTCTCAGACATCCATGCCCTCCCCGGTATGGGCACCGTCGGACGAACGAGTTAAAAACTCGGCGATGGATAAGTTTCGTCGCTGGATTAACACTCAATATCATTTGGCACTAGAGAACTACCAGCAACTGCACCGCTGGAGTATTGAAGAGCCAGAGCGGTTTTGGCAGTCGATCTGGATCTTTACTGAGGTCAAGGGAGAGATGGGCGTGGGCCCCTATCTACTTAACGCGGAGCGGATGCCAGGCGCACAATGGTTTCCCAATGCCACTCTCAACTACGCTGAAAACCTCCTCTATCCCGAAGGCTTTGAGTGCTTCAACGACCATGAACGCGAGCAAATGAGCGACAAAGCAGCACTGATCTGTTTTAGTGATGATGGCATAGAGGGGATCAGGAAAGAGGTCACTTATCAGGTACTGCGACGCCGTGTTGCCAAGCTGCAACGTGCCCTAGAAGAGAGCGGGGTCGGTGCCGGCGATGTGGTCGCGGGCTACCTGCCTAACTGCTTCCAAACCGTGATAGCGATGCTAGCAACCTCGTCATTGGGTGCCGTATGGACCAGCTGTTCACCAGATTTCGGCGTAAAGGGCGTTCTGGATCGTTTCAGCCAGACCAAACCCAAAGTGCTGTTTACCGTTGATGGTTATCAATACGGTGGCAAAGAGATCGATATGCGTGACAAGTCGGCCGCTGTAGCCGATGCATTGCCATCGTTAAGCGCCGTGGTACAAGTTAATTTCCTCCATCCAGACGCAACGCTACCGGTGGTGCATAAACAGAGTAACGTGACCTATTTCCAGGTGTACATGGACAATGACGCCATAACGCCGACGTTTCACCCCTGCGCCTTCGATGATCCGCTATATGTCCTCTATAGCTCTGGCACCACAGGTACGCCGAAATGCATTGTCCACGGTATTGGCGGCACCTTACTGCAGCATCGCAAAGAGCATCTGTTACACTGCGACATCACTCAGAATGACGTGTTGTTTTTCTTTACCACATGCGGTTGGATGATGTGGAACTGGCTTGCTTCTGGGTTAGCCAGTGGCGCAACGATTGTATTGTTTGATGGCAATCCTTTAGATCGTGAAGACAAACTGTGGCGTATCGCTGAGCAGGAAAAGATCTCAGCACTTGGTACCAGTGCCAAGTACCTTTCAGCATTGGAACAATCGGGTTTTAAACCCGCGGTTCAGTGCCAACTCTCCGAGCTAAAGCTGATCATGAGTACCGGCTCTCCGTTATCACCCTCAAGCTATGACTTTGTCTATCAAGACATTGCTGAAGACCTCTGCCTGGCATCGATATCTGGCGGTACGGATATTGTTTCCTGCTTTGCCTTAGGCAACCCCACCCTGCCCGTATGGCGCGGTGAATTGCAAAGCCTAGGATTGGGCATGGATGTCGCGGTATACGATAGCGAAGGTCGTGCGGTGTTTGGCGAAAAAGGGGAACTGGTGTGTTGTCACCCCTTCCCCTGTATGCCGTTAGGGTTTTGGGATGATAATACCAACGACATACCCCATGGCCATAAGTATCACCGCGCCTATTTCGAGCGCTTCTGCAATGTATGGGCTCATGGCGATTATGCTGAGATAACGCCAAATAACGGTCTGGTGATCCATGGCCGTGCCGATGCCGTGTTGAACCCCGGCGGTGTAAGGATTGGCACTGCCGAGATCTATCGACAAGTGGAACGATTAGATGACGTAGTTGAAAGTCTCGCCATTGGCCAGCCGTGGGAAGATGATCAACGTGTGATCCTGTTTGTGGTACTGAAAACTGGTTCAGTACTGACAGAACTGCTGCAGCAAAAAATACGTCGGCAGATCCGAGACAACACCACTCCAAGGCATGTTCCCGCCAAAATCATTGCTGTCCCCGAATTACCCCGCACCATCAGCGGCAAACTGGTAGAGCTCGCAGTCAAACAGGTGGTGATGAACGAAACTGTCACCAACACAGATGCCTTGGCAAATCCCGAGGCCCTCCTTTTGTTTAAAGACCTGCCTGAACTGCAAACTTAACGCAAACCACTTACCCGACTATTTCAGTAAGCTATTCCCTGCGCGATTACATCTTGATAACATTTGTCCTAATGGGGGAGACAGCAGTTCAGATTACACCTCCAAACGGATCTTAATAAACATTGGAATTTAGCAGGTAGTAGTGGATGTATATTAAATCACCCCTGATCGTGGTCAGCGCCCTGAGCTGCCTACTTACCGCCTGTGGCGGTGGTGGCTCAGACTCTGGCTCAACAGACATCGTCACACGCTCGGTATTCACCGAAACGTCCGAACTTCAAACCGGTAGCGATACCTGCCCAAATGGTGGCATTAATATCGACCTGGGACTAGATAACAACGGTAACGGCGTACTCGATGCGGACGAAGTAACCGAAACACGTTTCGTCTGTCACGGCGCCGATGGTAGCGACGGTGCTGACGGAAGTGACGGTGCTGATGGCAGCGACGGCGCTGACGGAAGTGATGGTGCCGATGGTAAGCTCGCGCTGCTAAACATCACGCTTGAACCCGCTGGCAGCCATTGTGAAAACGGTGGTCTATTGATTGAAGCCGGATTAGACAGTGATTCGAATGGCGAATTAGCGGCTGAAGAGATCACCTCCAGTGAATATGTCTGCAACGGCTTAAACGGAAGCGACGGTGCCGATGGTAGTGACGGCGCTGACGGAAGCGACGGTGCTGATGGTAGCGGCGGCTCAGACGGAAGTGACGGTGCTGATGGTAGCGACGGCTCAAACGGTGAAAATGCCAATGATCTGCTTGCCATATCTGATGAGACACTCGCCGAGTCTGACAGCACATTAACCTTTACTGTGACGATGAATGAAGCACAGGCCGTAGATAAAACATTTACCTACGGTACAGTCAATGTCACGGCAACCAGTGGCAGTGACTACCAAGCCACGGCAGGTAAACTCACCTTCTTAGCTGGTGAAACAACCAAGACCATTGATGTCAGCCTGATGGATGACAGCACCTATGAATGCGACGAGTACTTTTTGCTGCAGCTCAGTGGTGGCACCACCGTTTCAGCTTTTGGCATCATCGCGCAAGACACCGACACCAATGAGGTAAACTTCACCGATACTGTCGCCTACGTTAATGAAAACGCAGGTACTGCCGCACTCGAGATTCAACTCGAACAGCCGGCCTGTGAAGCGCTGAGCCTACCACTCAATTTAAGTAGCAGTGATGCGACCGAAGACGATGACTATGTGGCCAGTCCTGCGGTTTTTGCCAAAGGCGCAACGGCCGGGACGGTCAATGTTACCATCGTAGACGACACCGAAGCTGAAGTCAGAGAAACGGTAAACATCGCCATCGTTGACCAGGGGAACTTCGTTGCAGGTTCGAATGATGCTTTGGATTTAGCGATCATGCCTGTCGCCGCCACCCTGAATAACGGCGGCTATTACGCAACCTGCGTATCATCGCAGGATGGCCTGACTAAGTGTTTTGGTTACGGGGATAACTACAACCTGTTCCATGATGATCCCAGCGAATTTGGTTATGAAGACAGTGAGATGGGCGAGAACCTACCTGTCTCACAACTAGGCAGTATCCCGCCACTGCAAGTCGAAGTTGGCGAATACCTTTCATGCATTTTAACCACCGCTTATGAAGTGAAATGCGTTGCTAGCGCGACAGACGTCGGTGCAGACACCGCAACTTATGGCACCAACTTAGGGGATGTGGCATCCGAACTCGGTGATTCCATGTTCACGTTGGCTTTAGGTGATGACTTTACCCCAGCAATGATAGGTGTCGGCAACAGCCACGCATGTGCTCTATCTGATACTGGCAAGGTAAAATGCTGGGGCGGCGGAGATTACGGGCGCCTTGGGTATGAAAGCACAGATGACATTGGTGATGCCGACGGCGCAGAAATGGGCAATGCGCTGCTTACCATCGACCTCGGTACAGACATAGTTGTTGAGCAGCTGGCAGTGGGCTATTTCCACAACTGTGCCCTTATCACCGGCGGACTAGTTAAATGCTGGGGACGAAACCAATATGGCGAATTAGGTTTAGGTGACGATAGCAACCGGGGTGATGGCCTGGATGATAGTGACAACCCATTGCCTGGTGGCAGCTATGAAATGGGCGATGATCTGCCCTATGTTCAATTGGGTACTGGCCGCACAGCCAAAAAGCTTTTCGCAGGCTATCGTAAAACCTGTGCCATTCTCGACAATGATGAACTTAAATGCTGGGGCCTCAATACATCAGGAGCACTAGGACAAGGCGATACCGAACATCGCGGTGACAATAGCAATGAAATGGGTGACAACTTGCTGCCAATCCAACTTGGCACGGGCCTATATGCCGTCGATGTTGCGCTCAACTTCACCAACATTTGCGCCCTGTTAAACAACGATGAAGTAAAGTGTTGGGGGGATGGCTCATATATCGCCGATGGACGTGGCAGTGACTACGATTTAGGTGATGGCCTAGACGAGACAGCAGCGCCGTTGGCAGATCCACTCAGTGAAATGGGTGATGGTTTGGCTGCCATCGACTTTGGTGATGGTTTAGTCGCTCAAGAAATTGTCGGCGAAGGGACTCAAATGTGTGTGTTGCTCAGCGACCATACGGTTAAATGTTGGGGGGATGGCGAATACGCAGTACTCGGTATTCCAGCCTTCTACGACGAATACTTAGGCGACGATCCTGGCGAAACAGGTAACGACCTGCCAACTGTCAGCCTTTATTAGGCTTTGCAACAGGTGCGCGATATCCATTTTCGCCACCAATCTCTAAAAAAGAAGCGGGTCTGCCCGCTTCTTTTTTACTAGCACCATTAAATTCATTCACAGCCCATTAGCCATACCACTTACTTTCGAATTAACAGCCGTTTATCCGGTATTCCAAGATTTTTTACTATTAGATGAAAAAACAGGTAACGCTTCCTTTGTCGCTGCTTCTGGGCTTACATTTTTTAGTGCATGCAGCTTGAACGCACAAAAAAGCAGGGATTTACCCTGCTTTTCTAATATGTTCTAGTGCTTGAGTTTAATCGAATTCAAGTATTGGAATACGGCCATACCCTTGGCTCTCTGGCTCCAACTTATTGTAGTACAAGTCTATGTTTCCAATCTCATCTTTGGAGGTGGAGCCACTCCAAGAGCGTGCATCATTCAGCGAATAAAAGTGCTCACCGTTAATATCAAGATCAGCGATGCCATCAAGTCGGTGGTAATCACGATTGGGCTGCACTCCAATTCGATCAAAATAAAAGCCTGTCACTGGAGTTTCAGAAATCTGAATTGTATCGCTATCACCATCTGCATATGCCACCTTCAGTATTAGTCCTGAGTTTACAGACGACTCAAACCTAAAGCGCCACCATTCACCAGTGCGGATTTTATCTGATAAAACGTCATTGCTAGTATGGCGATGGACCGTCACCGTATTGTCATCATTAATGCGCATACGCGATGCTGCACTGTAAGCTGCAAGCACAAAGTCGCCTTCATAACCCGCAACAGGTTTTATCTTGCCATCGTAATACCACGCACTTTCGCTAAAGGTGAATCTGTCAGCAAAACCGAGCATGTCATTTCGACCATCAAGCTTAGGCCAATAACGTTCCGTAGGTTGGTAGCGCATGCCATCTTTCAAGCTGTAGCCGTATTCATGCATCACCAGTTGGTCATTCAACATAAACAGGTAAGCTGAGTCAGGATCGATACCACAATCACGATAATTAAAACTGTACTCATTAAGTTGCTCATCCCACTCGGTAATGTATTGAGCACATAAGTTACTCACTTGATAGATATCACCGTGGTTGCCGATAAATACAGCTTGCTTATCACGAGAAACATATATTTCAGCCGTCTGCACTCGCATAAACTCGTAACCATCTTGGCTAGAGGCATTGTTATCAACACCCAATAGTGCAATCGTTGGAGAAGCATCAGGTTGAACATCTGCAAGAGGAGCCTCAACATCATAAATAACCACGCCATCAACAAATGCTTTCAGGCGTTTATTATCTAAATCAGCCAAATACATAATATTATGCCAAGCTTGATCTGCCTTAGATAAAAAGAGCTTTGGGTATCTATCACTGTCTCCACCACCGCCATAAAGGCCTTCGGTGCCGGTTAAGCTAGAACGAAACACGGGATCCTGTTGCTCATCCCAAATGCGGAGATACTTATTACTGCCAGGTACTAATCTTTTTGTATATCGTAGCTGTTCCCCGGATTCTTCGCCTGTTATGGTGCCGCTATGTTCCAGCAGCCTACCTTGACCTAAGACATCAACCGCCACATGCAAGTGACCATAAGTCGAATTAAAATCCAATACCTTAGCGGTGACTTGGCGTTCACCATCATCAATGACTACCGATTCACCCAGCGTCCAGTAGTCATCAGTTGCAGTGATCAAATCGCCACTATCATTCCCTTCTAGCTCAAAGCGATAGTACTGCAACTGATCAACGTTAGACCGATACATATAGTTGATATGTACACTCCGGCCGCTGGCCAAGGTATCAGCCCCAACGCCAGATTCCCCCATCGCATGTGGCCACCCTAAAAAGCTTTTATGGCGATTCATCCGATAAATCGCGGTCGGTTGCATAAACCCTTCAAATCGGGGGGCGGGTAGTTGAGAAAAAATAGGTGGGTGCCCGTTGAATGAGCAGTTAGACGACTTACCATATACCGATTCATTTACGCCAATAAAGTATTCTCCAGCTTGCAAAAAATCGTCTCGAAAATCGTTACACTCGACCGGAGATTCACTATAACCAACAGGCATCGCTACACCGTTCTGCCAAGCTGTACCACCGAGGTCAAACAGCTTAGGTGCCGCTTGTTCGCGCGGTCCTAGCTTGTCTGTGACAACAGTGACAATTGTACCGGGCAAGATCTCGCGAGTAGTGTCTTTAGATGATTTAAATTGTATTGATTTTACTAAGATCGCATCGATTGGCTTGGGCGAAAGCTCAGGCTGAGAAGGTACTTCCGGTACTTCCGGTACTTCTGGTGCTTCCGGCACTTCCGGCACTTCCGGCACTTTCGGTGCTTCCGGTGCTTCCGGTACTTCCGGTGCTTCCGGTGCTTCCGGCTCTTCCGGTACTTCCGGTGCTTCCGGCTCTTCCGGTACTTCCGGTACTTCCGGTGCTTCCGGTATGATCGTCTCTGGGTTAGTGAGATCTATAGAGGTTCCACCATCCGATCCACCACACGCACTTAAGATAAACGCCAGCGTCACCGCTAAGCCATTTTTTCGGTAGGACATCCTTGTGCTCATATCACTCATTATTTCTAGAATTAGATATAATGAAAGATATTAAACAGAACAACCGCTCAGGGCAACACGACATTAGCCATAACTAATTGAAAATATTAAAAGTTGAGAGATAAATCGAACAGATATCTAAGGCTTTTTATAAAGCTATTTCTGCATTGTCGTGATTCAAAACAAGAGCCGTACAACCTATAACAACTGTTCGATATCACCATGTATGAAATAAATTTCACGGTGACGTTTCGCTGCTAACCGTTCCCGGCCCGCAGCCAGTGTCTGCTTCTACCTACTGCTCAGTATGGCAACAGCTCTGTTTTCGATTACTCGTAAAAAAACGCGCTTTCATCTCAATAACCACCAGCCGTAAGATGGCTGCCCCCAACAACAATGCAGATAATTGGCTAATCATACCTTCTGACGCCATATGTTCATGCGCTTTACCGGCAATATCCCAACCTTGCGCCACAACCACAATATTGAGCAGATAACCAAACATAAAACTAGCGATCACAACGCCGCCCAGGTAAGCCACTAAAGCACGCTTACCTAACTCTTTGCCGACAATCGCTAAGGTGCCCAAATTGGTTGCGGGTCCCACCATCATAAACACCAAGACAGCACCAGGTGACACCCCAGCCAGCAATAATCCTGCAGCGATCGGAGTGGATGCTGTGGCACAGATATACATAGGCACGCCGATGAGCGCCATCACTACAAAAGCGAGAAATCCACTACCCCACTGAGCCAGAAAACTAGCCGGTACCCATGTCTGTACAGCAGCCGCAAAAGCTAGACCAATCAATAACCAGAAAGCGATATCTTTGAGCATATCGTGAAAAGAGAATCCAACACCGGCGACCAAGCGCTGATAAACAGAAACCTTCTCGGTAGCTCGCGGCTTCTCACTGCTGCAACTGCCCTGGGAACTACAACAGCTGGATGTTGCCTTCTCCGCATCAGCTGATGCAGCAAGACTGCCATCAGAGGCTTCCGCTTTACCCACTAAGACACCGGACAAAATACCGCTGAAAATAGCAGCAATCGGACGCACGATCGCCATCACCGGACCAAGCAATGCATAAGTTACGGCAATAGAATCTACACCAGTCTCGGGCGTCGCGACTAAAAATGAAACCGTCGAGTTTTTCGAAGCGCCACTGCGGCGTAACCCTAGCGCGGCAGGCACCACGCCACAAGAACAAAGAGGCAAAGGTGCGCCAATCACCGCCGCCTTAACCGTGGCCCAAATCCCCCGTCCACCTAAATGACGGCTCATAAAATCTGCTGGCACAAAACTCTTTATCAAACCGGCCACAAAAAAGCCAAGCAATAGCCAGGGCGCTGACTCAATAAAAATGTCCATCAAACTATTGGAAAAAGCTAACATGGCGCCTCCATTTTCACTGGTTCTCCCGTTTCAAGGGCTTGCAATATAGTGCAATGTTCTGCCGACTCATCGCCGCCACAACATGCGTCATTCATCACGCGCAATGCCCCTCGTATCCGTTTAAGTTCCGTAAGTTTTTGTTCGATCTCTTGCAGCTTATTCTCTGTCATCTGCTTCACTTCGCCACAAGAGTGATGTGCCTTATCTAGACGCAGTGACAGTAGCTCTTTAATCCCGTCCAAGGTAAAACCTACCATTTTAGCTCGCTGAATGAACCGCAGGCGCTCCAAGGCTGCAGGCTCATAGAGGCGGTAACCTGCTGCAGTACGATCGGCTGGCAGGATCAATTCCATCTTCTCGTAATAACGTAACGTGTCATTGCTCACGCCCGTTAGTCGGGAGAGCTCGCCAATCTTATACATGGAACCTCGCTCAGATCTCACCGGATCATAAATATTCGTAATCTCTATACCGTAATGATAAACCCTAGAGCTAGGTCTAAGGTCAAGTGTTCACATTTTTTTAACTCTGGGCTGTGCAAAGCTATAAGGCTCGATATACTGCGGCCATCACTTATTCGATCCATATGCGTCAGGAACACGCCCTTTATGGCATTAGTAAGCAGACTAAGAACCATCGTATTGGCGCTCAGCCTGTTTTACGCGACCTTCTATCCCGCACTCGCATCAGTGATCTATACCCCTACCAGCTACCAAACCGCCTGCCATTTTCACGGGCGCTGCCTCGCCAGAGGAGTCGAATGGTTAGATCAGCGCATTGATGAGTTAGTGGAATATTGGCGTCATGATCGTTATCGATTACCGAGAAACTGGACCATTAAAGAACGACAACACCTAAAAGAAGTTAGAGCGATGTACGATCAATTGGTGTGGGGATTACCAATCGCGTTGATCCTGCTACTCGCCTTCGCCAACCAGAAGCAGATGTTAGCCGCCGCACGCTTTAATACGCTGTTTGTCGTGTCATTACTGCTGCTGATCCCAGTGTTTAACCCGTTCTGGAAAGAGGTTTTTCATCCGTTACTGTTTGATAACCTGATGTGGAAAAACAACCGTGCCGACACCTCCTGGTACTTTATGCCGAAGACCTTCTTTCGCGTCAGTACCATCTACATCATCTGCGCAACAACATTCGTAAACCTGATCATATGGCAGTGGTTACGAATCTCCTCTCGCCGGAGAACAGAATAATAATCATTAAGATAGATAATCAAAAAAAGGAAGTTGTAATGAAAGCAATAATACTGGCCTCTTTCACCGCCCTAGTACTCAGTGGTTGTGTATCCGTTGATGTTGATGCCGTTCAAAGGGTTTCAGTAAAAGAAGCAAGGAACACTCAGCCAATCGATGGTACGGCGGCAACATGTTCTAGCATGGGAGAGCTCACCAAAAGCTGCGACAACTGGGATGGCGCTAACAAAGAAATTGAAATAGATGGCCATAAGATGCGGATCGGAGCCAATGAAGCAGGAACTACGGTATTAATAATGTTTCACTCCGATGATTGTGGCGTGAGCGAGCTTCCCTGCATGACAGGCGCAAGTAATACTGCATACAAGTTGCTAAAAAGACACTATGAGAATGCAGACATCAACATCATTTCAGTTCAAGCGTTTGCAGTTGGAGAATATGTCGCGGGCTATCTAATAACACTGGATAAAGATGGGTTCAGCGTATTTGAGAATGCAAGCTAAATAGGACCAGCCCCCCCAAAATACCGCGGTCAAATCTACCGCGGTAGTTCAGTAACTCACTTCGTATACGTAAACCTCTCATTGTTTCACTCCAAGTCGCTACACGAATTTAGATGGCAAGCAAAGGTATAACTTCGCGGAAGAAGTTCATTTGAAAGGCAATGAATGGCTACTATCAAATGCCGCATATTGCAGTTCCATGACCCACGGGGAAAAATTGATAAACAAAAACTCGCCGATATCGTAGCGCTAAAGCTACCCAATCAGAGCGGTTTTCATCCTAGCGAGATGCAAGCAAAATCTGTCACCAGCGAAATAGAGTTAGCACAGCTGTTCCAACAGCAGGAGTTAACGCTGGCGATCCGCTAGCTGTTTTGCATTACTATATTGATAAGAGTTAGAGCTATCACTTGAAAGGTCACCGATGATAAAGCTAGAGCACATTGCCATCTGGACTAGAGATCTGGAGGGATTAAAAACCTTTTACGTTGACTACTTCGAAGCCACAGCCAGCCAAAAATATACCAATGAAGCAAAAGGCTTTAGCTCCTATTTTCTCGCCTTTGATGGTGAGGCTCGTATCGAACTGATGCAAAACAAAAGTATTCCCGACTGCACCAACGATCCTTATCAACAGGCAACGGGTCTTACTCATATGGCGATATCCGTTGGCTCTGAATATGCAGTAGACAACCTGACCGAGCGCCTGAAAGCTGATGGCTACGAGGTACTGGATGGCCCCCGCCGCACTGGCGATGGTTACTACGAAAGCGTAGTGTTAGATCCAGAAAACAATCGGATTGAGATAACGGCTTAGCATTTTTTCTTCTTCTAACTAATTAAAAAACGAGGCTTAGAGCCTCGTTTTTTAATGCTCTTAATTGTCTTCACTTCTCAGCAAACTACGCGACCGCTTGCTCCAATAATTCACGGCTCTGTTCAAGGCTGATTTTCTGATGTTCGCCCAGTGCAGTCATACCGTGGCTTTCCAGGTTACCAACAATGCTGCTGATGGCGGCGGCTTTATCCGCGCCATGCTCGGTCAGCTGGGTTGGCACATCTAAGCTGTGATAGAAGGCTTCTATCGCTTGCACGGTCCGCTCTGCCAAGTCATCACCAGCATCCAAACCGAACACATTACGCCCCATCTGCTCCAGCTTGGCCTTTTTATCGGCCATCTGGTTACGTAACAAAGATGGCTGCACAATCGCCAGCGAACGAGCATGATCAACGCCATACAAAGCGGTCAACTCGTGACCTATCATGTGCGTCGCCCAATCCTGTGCCACACCGGCACCAATCAAGCCATTCAGCGCTTGGTTAGCAGTCCACATCAAATTTGCACGCCAGCTATCGTTATCACGATCGGCAAATTGCGAGGCTAACACCCTCAGATTCTTTAATAAGGCTTCTGCGTAACCATCCTGCACCATCGCATCTGCCGGAAAGGTCAAATACTGCTCACAAGTATGCACCCACGCATCAACGATACCGTTAGCCAATTGGCGCTCAGGCAATGTCTTCATTACATCAGGGTCCATTACGGCAAACTTGGGTTGTACCGCAGGTGCCAAAAAGGCCAGTTTGGTTTGCGTCGCGGCTTTAGTGATCACGGCGCCCATATTTGATTCTGAGCCTGTCGCTGGCAAGGTTAAGATCGCCGCCAATGGTACAGCCTCTGTCACCTGATGCTTACCCTCAAGGATGTCCCAACCGTCGCCTTCATATAACGCCGCTGCGGCGACATATTTAGAGCCATCTATCACCGAGCCACCGCCGACAGCGAGAATATAGTCAACGCCCTGCTCCTTCACGATAGCCACTGCTTTATTCAGTGTCTCCGCCGTTGGGTTGGCTTCAACCCCAGAAAATTCTAGCCAGTCATACCCTTCTAATGCCGCGCCCACTTGCTCATAAACGCCGTTGCTCTTAATTGAGCCACCACCATAAATCACCAGCACTTTCTGCTGTTTCGGGATCAATCCACTAATAGAAGCAATCTGACCCTGACCGAACTGGATCTGTGTTGGATTAACATAAGAAAATTGCATTGAATTCACCCTTAATTTTTAAATTCTTTAACAACACGGACTCAACGAAGCGACAACCATCGCTCCATCAATAAACTTGTGACTAGCATAATAGTATTAACAGGTGTAACCAAAAAGGTCGATTACTGCCTTTATCTTGCCTAATTCTATCAGGTGATTTATTCTCTCTTTCAAATTGTCTGTACAGGTTATCCCTATGTCGATCGCGACACTGATGAATCATTACGTCGAAGCGCAGCAGCTCGATCATCTCGATGGCATTAAAGAAACAGGGATTCCAGGCGTGCGTTTTTACCGCGCCCCGCACAGTAGCGCCAGGCAGCCGCTGCTTTACCAATCCGGGATAATCATCATAGGTCAGGGTCGTAAGTTGATCCATTTAGGCGAGCATAGCGTTGGCTACGGCGCTGGTGACTATCTGGTACTTGGCGTGCCCCTGCCGCTGGAGTGCGAAGCCTTCACTGATGGGGATAAACCCATTCTCGGTTTAGTCATCGATATTGAGCCTGCAGTACTCCATAAACTGGTGGGCCTAATTGAACAACAGACAACTGCAAACGACGGCCTAAATACACCAAGCCGCGGCGTCCATTCAGTGGCTTTAGATCCCGCAATGGAGCTATCAGTAGAGCGATTGCTCACAGCGATGGCTTGCCCTTTAGATAGTGCAGTATTAGGCCAACATCTGCTGGAGGAGATCATCTATCGCGTATTGATGGGACCACAGGGCAACACCCTGTTTGGACTCGCGCAGCAGGACGGCCATTACGCTCGCATCGCCAAAGCCCTAAATCGTGTACACAGTGATTACGCAGCACCGATCACCATCGATCACCTCGCAGATGAAGCCAACATGAGCGTATCTGCGTTTCATCGTGCGTTCCGCCAAGTCACCTTGGAATCACCACTGCAATACTTAAAGAAAGTGCGCTTAGTGAAGGCAAAGGAACTGATCCTGCTCGAAGGAAAACGCGCCAATGACGCTGCGCGACTGGTTGGTTACACTAGCCCTTCCCAATTCAGCCGCGAGTTTAAGCGCCACTTCAATCGCTCTCCGAGCGCAATGCGGGCATAGTAATTCTTTCCCTGTAAACGCAAAGACAAAAGCCCTCTCCCCTTGGAGAGGGAACTAAGAATTGTATCGTCTTAATTGGCCACTATTTCGTCGTGTGGAGGTGGCACGGTAATTATCGCTCCCTTGTTTTTAGCCTCTTCTCCCCGAGGGAGAAGATTGAGATGAGGGGGCTTTTAGCGTTTCGCTCGGTATCTGGCTTTTGTAGTGGTCAACTAATACCGGACAGTAAGTTAGGTCGAATTTCTGCCTCAGCAGGTGCCACACCATTGTTGTAACGGTGTGGCCGTTGCCAGTTGTAATAGTCCATTAAATAAAAGCTGATATCCTTCATCGCTTCAGATATTGATGTATAGCCGGTTGTAGGCACCCATTCTGACTTTAAGCTGCGGAACAACCGCTCCATTGGAGCGTTGTCCCAGCAGTTACCTCTGCGGCTCATGCTTTGCGTCATACGGTAACGCCATAAGTGTTGGCGAAACTTGCGACTGGCATACTGACAGCCCTGATCTGAATGGAACAGATCACAACTTGGCCTGCCTCGTTGTTCATAGGCCATTGCCAGCGCTTTTGTCACCAAGGCTGCATCAGGCTTATCGGACATCGCCCATCCGACAACGCGACGACAATACAAGTCCAGAACAACAGCCAGATAGCACCAACTATTGCCAGCCCAGATGTACGTGATATCTCCGCACCAAACTCTGTTTGGGCCTGAGGTCGTAAACTCTCGCGCAAGGTGGTTAGGTATATCTGACCGCTCTACCGAGGCATGTTTGTATGCGTGAGACCCCGGCTGCTTGCTAATCAGCTTTGCCTCTTTCATTAGCTGCCGTACTTTATAACGGCCAATGCAATAACCGAGCTTTCGCATCATATCGACCAGAATACGACTGCCCGCAGAGCACCGACTTAGCCCAAATAGTCGGCTTACTTCGCTACGTAATGCCATACGCTCGCTATCGACCTTTTGCTGCTTGTGCTGGTAATAACTTGATGTGGCGATATCAAATGCCGCACAGACCAACTCTACCGATTCATGCTCTCTCAACTGGTCTATCAGCGCGTACGTTCGAGTTCGTCCGACATTAAGAGAGCTGTGGCCTTTTTTAAAATCACCTTTTCTCGCTCAAGACGGTTAACCCGGGCTTCAAGCTCCTGAATTCGCTGTTGCTCAGGTGTCAGGGCTTTAGCCTTTGGGGTGGTACCACCTCGTTCGACTCTCAACTGCTCAACCCAACGCCGAAGCGCCGTTTCGCCAACATCAACTGCGCGGGCTGCTTCGGGAACAGAATACTGCTGGTCGACAACCAGGCTTGCCGCTTCGTGTTTAAATTCTGCTGTGAATGAACGACGTTTTCTAGTCATTGAACACCTCTTCTATGGTGGCGACTTTACCACCTTAAATGGTGTCCGGGATGATTAGACCACTACATTTACCATTGAACGGCAAATAGTGAAGACCGCTCACTCTTGCCTTTTCCCCTTGGAGAGGGAACTAAGAATCGTATCGCCTTAATTGGCCGCTATTTCGTCGTCTGGAGGGGGCACCGTAATTATCGCTCCCTTGTTTTTAGCCTCTTCTCCCCTGGGGAGAAGATTGAGATGAGGGGTCTTTTAGCGTTTCGCTCGGTATCTGACTTTAGTATTGAACAGCAAATAGCAAAAGCACCTCACTCTTGCCCTCTCCCAGTCTCTTTAAAAAAGAATTTGGGAACGTTGGCTTTAACTATTAATGCTTTCATTTTGAAGCGGGAATAACCCAATAACTATTTGCTTGGCTTTTCTGAGATCCACAGATTAATACTGCCTTTGACCACGACCGTGTCGTTATCGTCTAACGCGGTCACCGTGACAGGCATATCTCCGACCTGCCATGCCGACTGATCTACCTCAGCCACACAGCGGATGTCCGACCCTGCTTTCGCCGTGTAATCCAGTGTCATCCCTTTCGGGATCCAGCGAAGGTGGCGAGGAATAGAAGCTTCCGCCATGGTTCCCATCGCCATCTCTAGGCCATTTGCGATGGCAATAACGTGAACCGTACCTATGTGATTTTCAACACCACGGCGCTTGCGGATCAAACATTCGCACTTACCTGGAATAACCTGAGTAATACGCGGCGTAATTGTACCGAAGTATGGCGCACGACGGCTGATCACCTTGCCAAATAACCAACTACTAAAGGGAAGCTTGGAGAGCAGTCTCTGGGTTCTCAGCACGTAATTTTCAGCCACAATATACTCCTAACATCTGTATTCTTCTGCAGATGGCTATCAAAGTGGATACATCTGTCATTCGTAGCGCTCAGTAAAACAAGTACTGGTCGGATGTGTCAACCTTAATATAATTCCACGTTAAACAACACTCGCAATTAACACATAATCAAGAGCATATAGTCCGGCGTGAATCAGGCGAACTATAGCCCGTCTCTCTGCAAGAGAAAGAGCCGTAACCAATCAATACAGAGTCGCGTCAGTGATACAAATAATCAAATCACTTATCACTCAACATAAAACGCTTGCGTCACCAGCTAGGTTAACAAACTGTTAATTTTTGTTTGAACTTATGTGACTATCTACTGATTAATAGGTAGACTATTGCCCGCTTTACCTTGAAACAAGTCTTATTAAATTTCTCGAGAACGATGAAGTTAGCATTAAGACGTGTGTGAAGCGTATATTTTGAAGGTTGTTTCCAACCGCCCATTAATTATCCAATGAAGGTCATGGAATGAAGTATTCAATAATTTTTGTGTTTATGCTTTTTGTCACCGGTTGTGCAACTGACAAGGGAGTCACTTATCTCGAACAAGTTAACGTAGAGCCCGGTGCAAAAATCGTCATTTTGAAAGATGAACCCACCAGAGAAAGCGTTTTGCCAGTATTGGTCAAGTGGTTCAAGGATAATGGCTACGACTCAACCGTTGTCATGGCAGTCAGCGAGTCGACCCCTGACGACTACGTATTTTCATATAGAGCATGGTGGGGTTGGGATATTGCTACTTATATGAAAGACGTTGAGATGACGGTCAATAAGAACGGTGAAAGGTTGGGTGCACTTAATTTTGATGCATTGCAATATGGTGGCTTTGGGAAGTTTGGTGATGCCGAACAACGCTTACAGATTTTACTGGATGTGTTATTTGGAAAAATAACAGTTGACCAAGCGAATGAACAATTAAAAGTCACACAAGAAGAAACTGCAGAGCCTCCTCTACGGTAACACCTGCCCTCCCACAAAAGCTAAATATCATTTAGCTTAATCAAAGAGCAGGGCTGAGGAGAGAGGACAACGATAACTTGTCACTCTCCTCTTACTAGCTAAGAGTCACTTAATTTAATTGCCAGCAATACAAAATATTTATGATTGAGGGAGTCTCTTAATCATTTCAGGAACAAGATCAAACAGATCACCCACCAAGCCGTAATCTGCCACATCGAAAATAGGCGCATCGGCATCTTTATTAATCGCGACCACCACTTTAGCGTCTTTCATCCCTGCGATATGCTGAATAGCCCCTGAGATCCCCAATGCGATATACAGATCCGGCGCAACTATCTTACCTGTCTGTCCGACTTGAAAATCATTGCCGATAAAACCCGCGTCTACAGCAGCTCGCGATGCACCTACAGCGCCATTAAGTTTGTCAGCCAGTTGTTCAACCAGATGAAACTGTTCAGCACTTTGTAGACCCCGACCGCCCGACACAACGACTTTAGCGGCACTGAGCTCTGGTCGTTCACTTTCAGTGATCTGTTCACTTACAAACGACGACAAGTCATTCACGGCCAATGCTGCGATATCCTCTCTCACTCGCACCACAGTGACGGGATCACAGCCATTAGTTAGCGGCAAAGCAAATGCAGCACTACGGATAGTAATGACCTTAATAGCATCATGGCTACGCACTTTGGCGATGGCATTTCCCGCATACATTGGGCGAATAAATGTATCCTCGGATTCAATCGCGATCACATCAGACGTCATACCAACATCGAGCATAGCCGCTACCCGCGGTAATAGGTCTTTAGCAAACGTACTGCTGCCAGCCACTACAGCTTGATAATCCACTGCCAGAGCAGTAATCACCGGCGCCAAAGATTCTGCTAAACCATGTTCGACCGCGGCACTCTCCAATAGGTGGATCTGTCCGAGCGGATAACCCTGTAACTGGTCGACGATATGGGCGCTAGACGTTCCCCACAACAACAGATCAACATTGTCGGAGAGCTGCTGCGCTGCAGTCACCGCGCGGCAGGTTTGCTCACTGAGTCGCTGACCAGCAACACCATCACCTTGTATCTCAGCTATCACTAACACGGCCATCAGATCACCCCCGCTTCATTGCGTAACTTATCGACCAGTTCATCGACACTACTGACTTTAACCCCGGCTTTTCGGGGCGCGGGCGGCTTCAGTTCTAGTATCTCTATATGTTGAGACATGGCCGATAGATGCTCATCAACCGACTCCGATTCCAGCGGTTTCTGACGCGCTTTCATGATGTTGGGCAGAGATGCAAAACGTGGAGTATTCAAGCGCAGATCTGTAGAAATTACAGCTGGTAACGTCAGGCATAATGTTTGTAGTCCTGAATCCAGCTCTCGCGTCACATTGACCTTATTCCCGTCAATCTCGACTTTGGATGCAAACGTACCCTGCGACCAGTTCAATAGCCCGGCAAGCATCTGGCCAGTTTGATTATTGTCGCCATCAATCGACTGCTTACCCAGCAGCACTAGTCCGGGTGACTCACGGTCAACCACCCCTTTAAGCAATTTGGCGACATTTAACGGTTCCAGTTCACTATCTGTTTGCAAGTGAACCGCACGATCGGCGCCCAATGCTAAGCTAGTGCGCAACTGCTCCTGACTTGCACCGTCACCAATTGACACGGTAACCACTTCACTTGCGAGACCAGCCTCTTTCAGCTGCACGGCTTGCTCTACTGCTATCTCACAAAATGGATTAACGGCCATTTTAACCCCTGCGGTCTCAATCCCAGTGCCATCAGTCTTTACCCGCACCTTAACGCTGGGATCGATCACTCGCTTAATAGCTACTAAAACCTTCATTTCTACCCCATTAATTCAACCAGACTAGGCTAAATGCCAGTGCCATTAGCACGCCAGAGCGCTGCTGTAAGAATGGCTTTCCAATCTGTCATGTTTTGATTATCTTAGTTTTCGTTGACGTTAACGTAAACCTGTATCAAGGTGACAACTATCAGGTTTTGTGTAAAGGGAACTGAACAAGATGCAACGGGAACAGATGAGTTTCGATCTGCTGATCGTGGGCGCAGGGCCAGCGGGGCTTTCAGCAGCGATCCGAGCGAAGCAACTGCAGCCAGAAATGAATATCTGTGTGTTGGAAAAAGGCCCGGAGGTCGGTGCACATATCCTTTCTGGTGCCGTATTCGACCCGATAGCACTGCAAGAGTTGTTTCCCGGCGAACTCTGGCGGCAAGCTCCATTAGGCCTTAGCGTCAATCAAGATCAGTTACTTCGCCTCTCCCAAACAGCCAGCAAGTTGATGCCTGAATGGACTGTACCCAAAGCCTTACACAATGACGGTTGCAAGATCCTTAGTCTTGGCAAGCTCTGCCGCTGGCTAGCGGAACAAGCACAAGCATTAGGCGTCGATATCTTTCCCGGCTTCAGTGCGCATCAACTTAAATATGAAGGTGAACAAGTCGTTGGCGTGATCACCGGTGACATGGGGCGTGACAAGCAGGGAGAGCTTAAGCCCGGTGGCATGTTAGGGATGGAGATCCTTGCCCCTTATACCCTGCTGGCAGAAGGCTGCCGAGGTCACTTAGGCAAACAGGTCGTAAATAGGTTTGCGCTGGATGCAGGCAAAGATCCGCAGCATTACGCCCTTGGCTTTAAAGAAGTATGGCGCGTCAGTAAAGACAAGCACCAACCAGGGCTAACCCAACATACCTTCGGCTGGCCACTGACTGAGGGCAGTGGCCACAAAGCGAACGGCGGCGGCTTTATCTATCACGGCGAGAACCAGCAGGTATATATCGGGTTAATCGTCGACCTTAACTATCAGAATCCGCACCTGGATCCATTTGAAGAGTTTCAACAGTTTAAGCGCCACCCGATGCTCAATCATCTGCTCGCAGAGGGCGAACGTCTGAGCTACGGCGCCCGCACCATTGCAAAAGGTGGTTGGCATTCATTGCCGAAAATGAGCTTCCCTGGCGGTATGTTGATCGGCTGCGATGCGGGCACATTAGATGCTGCACGTATTAAAGGCTCCCATACTGCGATGAAGTCCGGCATGTTAGCCGCCGAAGCTATCGCAGCCGCCGCAACTAAAGGGGCTGCAACTAAAGGGGCTGCAGAGGCAACAGAGAACACAGCGACGAACCATACAATCACAGATTTCGACAGTCGGGTCGAAAACTCGTGGTTAGGCAGATCACTTTATTGCCATCGCAACAGTGTCGCTAACCTACATCGTTTTGGGCTACTGGCAGGCGGGGCGCTAAATTGGTTAGAACAAAATCTGCTGAACGGACACCTTTTTTGGCATAGCCGCGACCAAAGCCATGATCATGAACATATGCTAACCGCGGCTGATGCGCCGCCTATCAACTATCCAAAGCCCGATAAAACCATCACCTTCAGTCGTACGGCATCACTGTTTTTGTCCAATCTAAATCACGACCATGACCAGCCAAATCATCTGCAACTCACGGACGACAGTATCCCGATCAACGTAAACCTCAGCAGTTACAACGAACCAGCACAACGCTACTGCCCCGCTGGCGTATATGAAGTACAACAGATCGACGGCAAAACCAACTTTGTTATCAATAGTCAAAACTGCCTGCACTGTAAGTGCTGTGATATTAAAGACCCTTCCCAGAATATTCAGTGGGTCACCCCGGAGGGTGGATCAGGACCGCAATATACGGATATGTGACCAAAACAAGCGTATTAATCAGTTGAGTAATTTGTTGTTCTGCAACGTGCAAAATCAACTATTGTTAGAGATTAAGTAAGATCCCAACAGGATTAATAACGAGCCAATGCAGTTAGTTAATTTTAGCCCGTACAAACTAGCGCTGCTGTTGACATTCCTCGCCAGTGGGATCGCTGAATCAGCCGCCGGATCAAAGCTTAAATCTCCCGTTCAGCAAGGGATTATCCAGTTAGGCGTGCAAGACTTCCCATTCTACGCGCCATACTCGCTCTGGGAGAAAGATAGTTATCAGGGGTTTAATCGCGAGTTATTTGATCTTTTTGCGAGCTATTTAAATAAACAGATCCGCTACCAACCTTACTCAGTAAAGCGACGAACGTTGACACTGATAAGCGGCGAATCTGCGCTTATCTATCCTGATAACCCCCAATGGGCTCCAGAAGCAAAAAAGAGCAACAAAATATACTACAGTCAGCCAGTTACCAGCTATATCGACGGTGTTATGGTTGCGCCATCTCAGCAGGCTATGACACTGCCTTCACTAAAAAGATTGGGCATTCTCCTCGGATTTACTCCGGTACCGTATCAGGCGATGATCGACCGCGGTGATATTGAAATACATACCGATGCAAACATCGGTGTGTTAATAAACATGGTGATCAGTGGCGCGTTGGACGGGGTGTATTTAAATACCGCAGTGACTAAACAATACCTGCAACAAATCATAGCTAAACCTAACGCTTTGGTGGTCGCCGAGCAGTTGCCGTTGATTCGCAGTTCACGCCATTTAAGCACAGCACACTACCCCGGACTTATCGCAAGCTTTGACAAGTTCCTGAAAACTCATCAGGAAAGTGTGGACGCACTGAAACAGAAATATGGCTTGCCGCACAACAACTGAGTATGGTCGATTACAGCACAATTCTTGGTTATCAATAGACATAGGCGTCAAGCCGAATAAAATACCCTGCATTAGACTCATCTTACGTGTACCCCCATGCTTCGTTACTTTGTCCCGCTTATCATCCTCTTATGCTACGCAAAATTGGTGTGGGCTGATGAGCAATCACAACCCCTTCCAGAAGAGTTAGTCGCTGATAACACACTAAGCGCAGAACAGATCAGCAGCAGAGTGACGCTGATCGAAAGCTATTTAACGGCTGGACACTATAACCAACAGCCCCACGTTAGATTGGAAGCGATGGACAGGTTGGTACAGTTGCTTCGTACCACTGGGCGACTGAAACAAGCGGAACAATATAACTTGCAACTGCTTGGTGACTCCGTAGAGCAGAGGCAGCCCTCGTACCAGATCCGCGCCGAAAATAACCTAGGTAATATTGCGTATACCCGCAGCAACTATTTAAAAGCGATCGCGCACTTCAAGACGGCACTGTCACTGGCAGAGCAAACAGACAGCCGGCGCGCCGTCGCCCGTGCCAACCTGAATGTGGCGCGCGGGTTACGAGCGATATCCCGCTTGTCGGAAGTGCAGCCTTATGCCCAAAAAGGGCTCACATTGAGCCAGGAAGTGGGTTACCTCGATGGCGTTCTCTCTGCGAACACCCTGCTATCTCAACTGTTCGAAAAACGTGGTCAGTATGATCTTGCGTTGAGCTATATGCAGAAAAATTTAGCATTAGAAACCGAACTAAACGATGAGAGAGGGATAGCAAGTACGCTATACAACATTGGCTCACTGTACATTGACACTGGGGATTTCGAGCGAGCAGAAAGCTACTTTAACCAAGCACTTAACATTGACAAGAAATACGACAATGCCAGTGACATTGGCCACGACTACATGAAATTAGGAATACTCGCAGGCGAACGTAAACAGTGGGAACAAAGCACGCGGCTCCTTCTTCAAGCCCTTGAAAAATTCAAAAGCATCGACGCCAACAGAAACCAAGGTTGGGCACTCATCAATCTTGGCCGCAGTTACACCAGGCAAGGCCAGTATCTGCTCGCTGAAGGGGTTTTAAAACAGGGAATAGATAAAGCGACGACTGCCGAAGATAAACACTTAGTGGCACTTGGACAAAGATTTGAGGCCGAACTTGCCGGTAAATTAAAGCAGTTCGACCGCGCCCATGCCTTGGTGGATCGCGCATTGGTAAAAGCCATCGAAGAAGAAGACCTCGATGGCTTAGCCAAGCTGTATTTGTTACGCAGCGAGCTGTTCGAATTAGAAAATATGCCGTTTAAAGCATTAAAGGCCTATAAAGAGAGCGCCCTGGTAGAAAAGAAGCTTTTTGGCCAAGGAAAAAACCTGACCATAGGTCACTTGCAGGCGAGCGTGGAATCACTTAACAAAGAGCATAAAATCAGCCTGTTAGAAAAGGATCGAGCCTTACAGCAAGCCGTTGCCAAACAGCACAAGCTGGAACGAAACAGACTAATTACAGTTCAAATATTTAGCATATTAATTTTGATCGGGTTGATCCTCTATCTCTACAGCAAACGGCGGGTCGCGCAGTTAAAGAACCAGGTCATGGAAGAAGCTATCGCCCGAAAGAATAATCTGCTGGCAGAAGTTTCTCATGAACTCCGTACGCCGCTTGCTGTGCTTAAGCTACAACTTGAAGGGCTGGAATATGATCTAGTCGACGACCGCCAAGGAGCTTATCGCAAACTGCACGGAAAGATTGCTGAGCTTAACCAACTGATCCACGATATCTATCAGTTGGCTCGCGCGGATAGCGGACTACTGGAGTTGAACTTTCAAACACTTCCCGCCCTTGAGCTGTTAGAAGAAGCGGGAGACGAATTTCAGGAGCTCGGCGAAGATGCAGGATTTGATATTGAAGTTCGCTTAAATATCGATGCGCAACTGCATATTGATGTTGATGCTGTGCGCTTTAAACAAGTGCTGGTTAACCTATTGCGAAACAGTATACGTTACACCGACACACCGGGTTGTATTCGCCTCTTAGCAAGACAGCAAGCCCATGAACTGCATATCCGCGTGGAAGATTCTGCACCAGGCGTGATGAACGAGGATTTGCCAAGGCTATTTGAACGACTATTTAGAGCCGAAGGATCGCGCAGCAGGGATACCGGCGGCTCGGGTCTCGGCTTGTCCATCTGTAAAAGCTTAGTGGAGGCGCATTCTGGCACTATTGCTGCGGCAAGAAGCAAACGCGGCGGCTTACGAATAGACATACGCCTTCCAATCAGTACAGCAATGGGCTGATTGGATGCCGCCATCAAACCTTGAGATTTAAGATAGAAACCAGCATTGAGTATACGCCTCACCAGCGATACCTTGTTTATTCAATACACGACTTAACACTATTAACAACTTGAATAGGCGCGCTTTTTGCCGAACCAACCCAGTTGCCGAATCGGCCAGAGTAGATCTCTCTTGCAAGGTAGTTAATTACCGCTTTATCTTGCAACCTGTCACTTGAGGTGAATGTGTCATGAACACTTGCGACATCAGTGGGATAAAGAGTCACCAAGCCTAATTCTTCCGCTGGTGGAACCAAAAGTCCTCCATCCACCGTCGATTCACTATTGCTCAAGGTGATCTCTGGCACTTCGTAAAAAATCCCCAGTACGTCACTGGTTTTGGTAATAACAGTGAGGTTGCTTTTACCTACATTCTGCAGGTAAAGATAGATCTGATATTGGTAACGCCCCCTGTCATCTAGCCCTGTGCAGACCACCTGCCCCTGTTTCACGATCAAATCATTCGCCCATAGAGATGACGATAATGCGCATAAAACCGTTGCCAAAACTAACCCGGCACATCTGCAAAAGGTCATAAATTCACCAGTAAAGTAATTGTATTCAGCAGGTTATAGCACTTAGACTAATGAATTCTCAACGCCATATAGAGATATACTTAGGCTGCCATGATCTACAGCGACAAATGCAGGAGTTAAGCAACATAAAGCGCTCGCTAAAAAAAGCTGACATAGCGTCTAATGCCCTATAGAGAGTCCTACCACCTGCAAGCTTGCCGGCTGTGCACTGGCGATGAAATCGGTGGGGATGACAGGCGTTTGGGATGGCTCATCGAGTGACACCCTATTGATCATGCTTCGTCCTAACTTACAGGCGCCAAGCACTTCCCGCGCAAGTTTTATCTCTCGCCAGTGATCACTATGACGTAGCGTATTGATGGCCAGCCGATCCGAATCAGGCAAATGATCTGACGGGTGCAGGTCATGGCTCATCTTGGCGGCTTCCAAGCGCCATAAAAGTTCCAGATTAGCATCACGCATATAGTTAACTAGAAACTGACGACTGCTATCAGCATCCTCAACTGCCATTAGCTGGTCTCGTCGTTGGCTAACGCCATATAGGCGACTCAAATTTTGGCGAAGACCTTGTGCGGCTGCAGATATTTGGTCCGACCTTTTCAATGGCAGATGTTGCGGCAGCAACTTGATCTCCCCTCCTTCGCCGAAAACAACATCAAAACCGCTGCCAGCTCCCTTTAACATCTCCGCTAACTGATTGACCACGGCTTCGCTGGATTCTCCTCTGCCTAAATCCAGCCATGGCTCGCTATCTTGCGGCAAAGACACAGGCGTAAAAACAATGAGGTCAGCGTTGTTAGACCCGATTTCGTCACTTGACGGAAGCAGGTTCACCTTAACAAACAGCGCCAGTAACCATATTGAAATTAAGCTAAACAAGATCGGAATAGCGCACTTATTTATCCATAAGTGCGCTTTTATAACTGTGCAATGCAGCTTGCCAACGATTTGCTGCTGATAGCTTGTAGCCATATTTGCTTACCGTCCCTGGTTTGCTCGTTTACTCGATTAGTGCCAATGTTTCTTCTGCTTGGCGCCGTATTCCCGAATGCAATGTGTCATCGGACGCCATCATGTTCAGTAACATTATCAGCTCTTTGGCGTGGTCTATGGTGACCCCGGGGGCTTGCTCTACGGCAAGCTTCAAGAATGGTGATTGTTCGATAAATCTTGATGTCTCAGAACATTTACTAAAATGCTGGCTGACGTTGTGGTTTGCAACACACATGAAAAACTCCACTGAATCGATTGAAAGCGCATAACTGGTAAGCGCTTTGCTTTAGCTCAGGAGAAGTATCAAACAGAAATGTGCAGCGATTGTGGAGATTGTGCAGGTCAGAGGTGTAACCAGGGATAATTCAGTAAATACGCAGCGAATGGCCACGCACCCTGCTTTTTTGCATTGTACGCTTCGACTAGCTTGCCGCTGGTTCGTACTTATAGCCCACTGAATAAACGGAGCAGACTGGCTCAGCTGGCATATTAAGACACTTAAGCTTCTTGCGCAGGTTTCGGATATGGCTGTCTACCGTGCGATCAGATATCACGCGATAGTCTTTGTATACCAGATCCATGATCTGTTGCCGTGAATAGATACGGCCGGGCTGACTGTGTAATAAGGCCAACAAGTTAAACTCTACCGCAGTAAGCTGCTCACTGACGTCACCATAACTGGCCGTAAATCGCTCATGATCTAAAAGAAGCTGCTTTGCTGGCGCAGACTTTGGTTGAATACGTCGAAAAATCGCCTTTATTCTCATCACCAGTTCAGGTGCGCTAAACGGCTTACATACGTAGTCATCCGCACCGATCTCAAGCCCAATCAAACGGTCAACCTCTTCCGTTTTGGCCGTTACCATGATGATAGGCACTTCTGAAAAAGCTCTGATCTCTTTACAGCAGGTTAAACCATCTTTGCCTGGCAACATCAGATCCAGTAACACCAAATCGGGACGATGCTGTTGCACAAACTCCGTAACCCCAACCCCTGTAGAAAAGTGGGTAACATTAAAGCCTGCCGCCTGAATGAATTTCACCACCATTTCAGCAATGTCGGCTTCATCTTCAACAAGTAAAATTGAGGGTTCCAAAGAGATATCCGTCTACCTAGCTTAGCCATATTTGTAAGGGCTTGAACGAAACCATCAGCCCCACGCGAATGCTTTATCATCACAGCGCCGTATGCTATTGCCCGCGAACCAAGGTTGCAATCTCAACTTCATCGCCATTGAGTAAATTCAGCTGATGTTTTGTCACGGTGAAGTACTTGCTTTGAGACAGCATAGTCAACATCGCAGATTCCACCTCCATGATGCGCTGACACATCTTTCGTGTACCAGCAATGGGCCCAAAAGAGAGTGTGGGTCTACCCTCTCCTTCCGTACTGATCACGTAGTCGCCACGAAAATGATTACATCCTGAGAAACCTGATGCCGAACCACTGGTCATCAAGGTCAATTTCAGATTTGATTCTTCTGCTGTGTTAGCCAACACATCACCGTTAAGAGATAACAACGTCCAATCCCCGATAACGGCACTGATATCGACAGCTGACGCTGCAGGAGACTCGGTGGGCTCATCCACAGCAACCTCCGGCGCATCTACCGCTGCGCGTTTGCCACCCACCTTTTCAAGCAACATTTCAATCCGTGGCACGCCAAATGGCTGATACGCTTGTGTGGTTGTAAACAGCAGCTGGTCAGCCATGTATATCTGCCCACGCAAGCTATATCGTGCTTTCGGCTTTAACTTGGCCGGCTCATAACTTAATTCGAATTCGTAAGGCGGCGCCGTCGTCAAAGTTTGACTTAAGCTCGCAACAGTTTCGCTCGCGGCATCCGCTTTCGACACATCTTCAAGCGATATAACCAACTCAGCACCCGGCGGCAAAGCTATCCTTTCACGGTAGCTAGCGCTCCCCACTAACTTAGCTGCCATTGTCTCTTCCTGTTGTGCTTGCTCAGTTGGAACCGTCTGGTTCTGGCTGTCACAGCCAGTGACAATACCTGCACTCATGCCAGCAAGCATCAAGGTAGCGCCTAATCGGCAAAGGTGAAGTGTACGCATCTTAGAACTCCTATCGTTCCCATATCATCAGTATGGGAGCATAAACTTTGTTAACCATTACATTGGCATTAACGATAAACGCTAGCCTAAAAACCAAGTAAACGATCATTAATAACCAGTGAGGCACGAATTAAGCGAGCCGACCTAAATGCCTCCCCAAATAGCACCAACCAGTGCCACTGTTCCTGCGACGCCACAAAGCCACATTAAGATAGGGCGAAACCGGCCACCGTCAATATAGCCACGGCTACGCGTTCCCAGCATCAGCCCCAATACTGATATTGGTACAAAGCTAAGGCTTTGCCATAACAGCTCACTATTTAAGATCCCACCGACACTATAGCCAGCCAAACTCAACAGACAGGAACACATAAAGTACAACGACAAATTGGCGCGGATCCGGTATGGCTCACCATGTTGCATCACCAAGGCTAACGGTGGGCCACCGACCGCAGTGGTCGAACCCATCACCCCCGAAACAAGCCCCGCCCAAGCTAATCGTCCTCGGGTGGCTTCAAATTTACGCCCCCAAAACGAAATAACCACAGCCATCAGCACCGCTGTCGCCACGGATATCTGTAGCCATTGCACGTTGAGTGTCATCAATAGCCAAACGCCGATAACCGTACCCGGCACCCTGGCGACAATAGGCACCGCCATCATTCTCAGTTGAATATGGTGCCGTAACTGCCAAACATTCATGGCGCTCAGGGGCAGCGCCACCACAGTGAGCATCACGGGCACCCATTCCGGCTTGATCAACACGATAATCGGCGCCGCGACAATCGCCAGACCAAAACCCAGCGCCGATTGCAACCAGCAACCCGCCAACACCATTAAGGCCGAAATCGACCAAATCAACAGTTCACTCACAACAATCTCTAATATCCAGTTTCATGCCCGTTTGGCCTGTCTGATAAAAGCGATAAAACACACTGAACGATATCGCCCTAGAAGGTACCCGAAATGCTACGCCCATCGGCCGCGTGTGACTACGTCAACGTATTAAAAGTCATTGAATGCGAATGCTTTCTTGATCACACCCAGCAAACAAGCGTTGGCTATACTGAACGATAGCCAAGGAGGTCATGATCAAGAAACTCATTCTCCCATTAATCTTAGTGCTATTAAGCTACGGCTTTTGGGCCATGCCACAGCTAAAGGAGATCTTAGCCGGCGTCGCTATTTTCCTGTTTGGTATGTTAGCGCTAGAGGACGGCTTTAAATCTTTCACCGGCGGTGTTCTAGAGCGCCTACTCAAGCGCACCACCAATAAACTCTGGAAAAGCCTGTCATTCGGTGTACTCACAACGACCCTGATGCAGTCCAGTTCACTGGTCACCATTATTACCATCTCCTTTCTCAGTGCCGGATTACTCCCCCTCATGCAAGGCGTCGGTATTATTTTTGGCGCAAACCTGGGAACAACCACGGGCGCCTGGCTGGTCGCCGCTTTTGGCCTAAAAGTAAAAATTTCCGCTTACGCCATGCCGTTGTTAGTGTTTGGCGTGATCCTGGTGTTCCAAAAACTAAAAACCTTAAAAGGAGTGGGTTACCTGCTCGCCGGTATCGGTTTCCTGTTCCTTGGCATTCACTATATGAAAGAGGGATTCGAAACCTTTCAATCCAGTATTGTACTCTCAGATTATATGGCGGATGGCATCGCTGGCCTGCTTATTTTCACCTTATTGGGAATGGCCGCGACCGTGGTCATGCAGTCTAGCCATGCCACCCTGGTATTGATCATTACCGCACTAGCCGCCGGACAAATCACCTATTACAACGCCTTAGCGCTGGCGATCGGAGCCAACGTAGGCACCACCATCACTGCCATCATCGGCGCGTTGGGGGCGAACATCGAAGGTAAACGCCTTGCTGCGGCGCATCTGGTGTTTAACTTGGTCACGGGTATCACCGCATTGGTACTGATTGTACCGCTAGCTAACTTGGTGGATGGCATTGCCGAAACCGTCGGCATCGGCGAACAGAACTACACCCTAAAACTCGCGCTTTTCCATACGCTATTTAACGCCTTAGGTATCGCGCTGATGTTGCCATTTATCAAAGCGCTGTGTCGCGGATTGGAGCACTACCTGCGCACCGATGAACGTCGAGAAAGCGTATCGTTGCCTCTGTCCCGCCCCGATAGAAGGCGTGAACAGGTGAAGCCGCTCTATCTTAAAAAAGCCGTACTAAATAACCCTGATACGGCACTGAAATCGATGATCATGGAAACCCATCATCTATTCGATAACGTCTACGGCGTTATTGCCCGCGGCCTCATGTTGGATCGTTCCGTGGTTGAATCAGATAAAGACCTAAATTCGCAACTTGAATCTCCGATTTCTAAAGATGCATTCTGTGATATCGATGAGCTGTACCAGCGTTACATTCAACCAGTCTATAGCGAGCTGTTTACGTTCGCAGCCACGGCACAGCCGGAAATGAACAGCGCACAAAGCAAAGAACTATTTGCGATAAAAGCCACCGCGCGCGATCTAGTCAATGCAGTCAAAGATATTAAACACCTGCAAAAAAACCTGCGCCAATATCTGGTGTCAGATAATGTGCATATTCGTCAGCAATATGGCGAGATCCGCAGCCAAATTGCGTTCTTACTGCGACGACTCTACTTTATCCGCCACGATTCCCTCGCGCAGGAAGACAACGACGCCGAGCTGGTGATCAGCCAATTACGCATGACACTAGAAAAAAATGACGTCATCTCCAATGACGCACTCGACGAACTTATCCGTCACCGTGAGCTAACCCCCAGAATGACAAGCTCATTAATGAACGACAGTCATTACTGTCGGTCTATATCTAAGAACCTGATAGATACCGTTGAAGTATTGATGACAGCAGGATCTGGCGGCGAAGGCGTACTCAGCAGAGAGCTCGCCCTGGCCCCCGATGAAGTTGAAGCCCTACTGGCATCAGAGCAGTCTGAAACAGAAGCAGGAGATAATGGGTGAACAGGTCGATCGAACGTCTTGCCAGCTGGTTTAATCGGTTCCTCACCGAGGACGCCGAGCACAACAAAGAGCAGCTGGAACGAGTAAAAAAGAAGTTGAATAAGCTGAAGCGTAAATCCCATATGCTGCAACAACTGATCGACGAAACTAACGATGAACAGGAAAAAGAGACACTACAAAGCGAACTAAAGATCGCCAAAGCGATCCGCATTAAAGCCCAACAAAAGTACAAAGCCCTAAAAACTGAAATGCAGGATAAAAAGAGCAGCAAAGAGTAAAGGCATATTCAGCGGGAGTGAGCTATCGGCCTTCCTATTTTGAAGTCAATGACGCAGATGATTAATGGTTTTTTCCTTTGATCTATGTCTAGAACCAAGAGCGGCATTGAAACAGAAAAGCGGGGATTGGAAGACCTTGGTTCCGCTAAACACACAACTAACACCGCTCAATTTAACTGCCACTGTCGCTACCCAAGCTGGCGACAAAACCCTCTACCGGAAGCTGCAGAAATATCGGTTCTAATGCTTCAATAAGATCTTCGCCGAATCCCCCTGCCAACAATTCTATTTCGAATCTATTCGCCTCATGATGCCAGTTTTCAGCATACAACTGTTCACTATCAAACTCGTCAAAAAACTCATCCAGTAAATCGCCCGCATCCGCTTGCAGGTCGTCGAATAAGTCTTGCAATTTTGCGCCGCTGCCACCTTCGGCAAGCAGCGTACAGATAGATGACCACAAGCTGACTTGACTAGTTTTTACAGAAAACTGAAGTTTTACAATATCACTCATCACTTACGCTACTTACGCAAAATTAAATTGGACCGAAATACTGCCAACTGGATAAATCAGAGACAGGTAACTGACTAACAATATCAATGAGACTGACTTCCAGCGCGTCAAGATCTTCTACTTGTTTGGGGAAGATATATAAGAGCATGATAGAACCATTACTATTATTTCGACGATCGAACTGCACCCTCGCTTGATGGTTTGCAAAGGCATTGTCCCAAGCTGCTTCAAGTAACGGGTTGCATTGCTTAAGGACTCTTCGCAACTTCGTGTCTAGCGCTTTTGCAGAGCACCAACATTCATGCTCGTCATTTTCACCAACCAACGTGGGACGTTTGTCATTTAGAATCAGGCTGCGCCACCCTGTTAACTGGTCATCACTCAGAGTAAAGGTGATTTTAATCTCCCTTTCAAAATCCACACCATGCTTATCTATGTGCTGCCATAGTGTATCAAATGCAGGTTTGTGGTCAGCTATCTCACGGAAGCGAGCGAGCAGCTTATCACGTATCTGATTCATCTCTTTTATATGGGTAGGTAGCTTATTTGCAGCACTTTTTATCGGGCCAGCCAGCAGTCGCCATAGCCCCTCCTGAAATAGCTCTTCGTCACCATCATATCCCTCATATTGCGCAGTTGAAAAAGACGTATCATGAATCAGATAAAGTGCTGATAAAGCAAAATCAGAGCGCTCCAACCAAAGTGGTGTAGCTTGATGTTTCTCGGCACAGAGCATCCACGAAGAAACGCTTGATAAAAAGTGCCGCAAGACAGCCATTGCAGTTATTTGCATCGGCAGAGAAGAACCTCCGACTAAACAGGGAACCCGTCTATTCAGGTCAAACTTGTCACCCCAAAACCAGTCAAAAATCGCTAACCGCTGCGCTTTTGACTGATCTGCAAACCTGCCGTAGCGTATATCAGGTTCCGTTTTCAACAATGCATAGAAAAATGTTGCCGCTTTAACGCTCTGATCGAACTTTTTAACTTCGTCATCCTCAAGCTGCCCCAGAATAAACTCGAACGCTTCTCGACTTTGTATCGGAAAGTGATCGAAGTAGAGCCGGATTCGTTGCCCTGCCGAAAACTTGGCGAGCCCTTTGCGATTGATTTCTCCCCGCATAAAGAGTTGCTTAACGGCCTTTACTGTAGTGCGTGGCCAGCATTCAGCATAAGCGTCCTGATGCTCTTCATCCCAATGTGCCTGACGCTGTTGTTGCCACGTAGGGTCATCAATAATTTTCATCTGCAACGCCAATGCGCTGGTTTCATTCAACGTTTCGCTCATTCGTCCTCCTAGGTTTATTGGGCATCCATTCCTCATCAAGTAAAAAACTTCTAAAGCGATCCGCATTAAAGCCCAACAAAAGTACAAAGCCTTAAAAACTGAAATGCAGGATAAAAAGAGCAGCAAAGAGTAAAGGCATATTCAGCGGGAGTGAGCTATCGGCCTTCCTATTTTGAAGTCAATGACGCAGATGATTAATGGTTTTTTCCTTTGATCTATGTCTAAAACCAAGAGCGGCATTGAAACAGAAAAGCGGGGATTGGAAGACCTTTGTTCCGCTAAACACACAACTAACACCGCTCAATTTAACTGCCACTGTCGCTACCCAAGCTGGCGACAAAACCCTCGACCGGAAGCTGCAAAAATATCGGTTCTAATGCTTCAATAAGATCTTCGCCGAATCCCCCTGCCAACAATTCTATTTCGAATCTATTCGCCTCATGATGCCAGTTTTCAGCATACAACTGTTCACTATCAAACTCGTCAAAAAACTCATCCAGTAAATCACCCGCATCCGCTTGCAGTTCGTCGAATAAGTCTTGTAATTTTGCGCCGCTGCCACCTTCGGCAAGCAGCGTACAGATAGATGACCACAAGCTGACTTGACTAGTTTTTACAGAAAACTGAAGTTTTACAATATCACTCATCACTTACGCTACTTACGCAAAATTAAATTGGACCGAAATACTGCCAACTAAATAAATCAGAAACAGGTAGCTGGCTAATAATGTCAAAAACTCCCACCTCTAATGCATCAACATCTTGGATACTTTCAGGAAAAATATAAAGTAGAATTAGAGTACCGTTGATATTTTTTCTCAGTTCTAATTGAACCCAAGGTTCATCTAAATCCTCTTCATCAGCTCCTAATTCAACATTTGAGGTACCTTTACAAAACAGATCAGCCCATGCTTTATCCAAAAGTGGATCGGTTCGCTTTAGCAATCGACGTAGTTTGCTATCAATTGCTTCAGTTGAAGACCAGCGCTCATGGCGATCATCATCACCAAAGTAGGTAGGTGACTTCCCCTGAGTGATTGTGCTGCGCCACTCGATTAACTGTTCCTCACTCAGAGTAAAGGTGATTTTAAGCTTCCTCTCAAAATCCACACCATGCTTATCTATGTGCTGCCATAGGGAATCAAAAGCAGGTTTGTGGTCAGCTATCTCACGGAAGCGAACGATCAGCTTATCACGTATCTGATTCATCTCTTTTATATGGGCAGGTAGCTTATTCACAGCACTTTTTATTGGGCCAGCCAGCAGTCCCCATAAAACCCTCTGAAATCCCTCTCTGTTTTTATCATGTCCGTCATATCGCTGTATCGAAAACGCATCTTCATCAAGGCAGTCAAAAGCCGATAAGGCGTAATCCATTCGCTCCAACCAAAAGGGAGCTGGTTGGTGTTTTTCCGCGCAATCCATCCAGGAAAAAATACTCGATAAAAAATGCCGTAAAACAGTCATTGCTATTACGTCTATCGGCTGTGAAGAGCCTCCGACTAAACAGGGTACCCGTCTATTCAGGTCAAACTTGTCACCCCAAAACCAGTCAAAAATCGCTAACCGTTGCGCTTTTGACTGATCTGCAAACCTGTCATGGCGTATATCAGATTTAATTTTCAACAATGCATAGAAAAACGTACCTGCTTTCTCATGTGCATTAAAATTGGCAATTTCATCACCTTCAAGTTGACCCAGAATAAATATAAACGCTTCTCGACTTTGAACTGGGAATAATTGGAAATAGAGAGCGACCCTTTGTCCTGCTGAAAACTTAGCGAGCCCTTTGCGATTGATTTCTCCGCGCATAAAGAGTTGCTTAACGGCCTTTACTGTAGTGCGTGGCCAGCATTCAGCATAAGCATCCTGATGCTCTTCATCCCAATGTGCCTGACGCTGTTGTTGCCACGTAGGGTCATCAATAATTTTCATCTGCAACGCCAATGCGCTGGTTTCATTCAACGTTTCGCTCATTCGTCCTCCTAGGTTTATTGGGCATCCATTCCTCATCAAGTAAAAAAACTCCTAAAGCGATCCGTATTAAAGCCCAACAAAAGTACAAAGCCTTAAAAACTGAAATGCAGGATAAAAAGAGCAGCAAAGAGTAAAGGCATATTCAGCGGGAGTGAGCTATCGGCCTTCCTATTTTGAAGTCAATGACGCAGCTGATTAATGGTTTTTTCCTTTGATCTATGTCTAAACCAAGAGCAGCATTGAAACAGAAAAGCGGGGATTGGAAGACCTTGGTTCCGCTAAACACACAACTAACACCGCTCAATTTAACTGCCACTGTCGCTACCCAAGCTGGCGACAAAACCCTCGACCGGAAGCTGCAGAAATATCGGTTCTAATGCTTCAATAAGATCTTCGCCGAATCCCCCTGCCGGCTTTGCTGGACACCCATCTCGCACCGATTTAACAAACGTATCTGAAATTCTGATCGAGCTCACTTTTAACATCAGAAAATCATCAACATTTAGCTACCGCGTCGGGGGTGTCCTGCTAACCGTCGTTTTTAACTACCAGTTTTGTCCGGGCATCCTTTGAGATACGCCGCATAAAATGCATCACCTGCTTTCTTAGCCTTATCCTTCATCACTACCGTTTTATCCCATATCTCAAGTTTTTCCACGCACTTGGCTTTGTGCTCAATCAACGCACTAAAGATAGAGATCTGGGCGGATTGGTCGTTTCCATCAGCAAAGAATACAGACCATACGAGTGGTGAACGGCCTAGCTCATCAGTAAATGCCTCCGGATCGGCACCATTAGACAGAAGCAGTGATACAACTTCCGCATGACCTTTCTTAACCGACCGGTTGAGCGCTGTCATCTCACCAGCGTCTCCTAAATTGGGATTGGCTTTGTGCTTAAGAAGCAAGCGCACAACCTCAACATGGCCGTTACGACTAGCGGCGATAAGTGCCGTTCTATCCCATCCTGAATACTGATCGACGAAATTAATGTTTGCGCCAGCATCTAATAACGCTTTGACTTCATTCAGATCGCCATCACTTGCTGCAGTAACCAGCTCATCGCTTGCATTCACTGTGAGCGGCAAACTAATAACCGCAAATATGACTAACTTACGTATGTGGCAGATAAAGCGAGAACAGTTCATTGGTGTGTCCATTATTAACTCGAATTAGCGTCAATTCTAAATCAACATCCAGTGAGCGCAAAGCACGCTGAATAAACGTAACTAAAAGCTCAGCGAATGAAGGATCTTCTGGCACCATCCCTAATCAAGTAGCCAATGCGCCTAAAAACCTAATAGTGCATACCTTGCACAAAAGAAATAATCACGACTTAACGATCTCATGGGGGCTGGGTGATGTAAGCTCCTTGAGCGAATTCATCACTCACAGCGATGGCGAATAGAATATCTCGGAAAAATTACGATATGAGGGATCGCCCCGCATCCCAAAAAATGCTGTACCAGCGGTGCTTACTTGCACCGTTCCGCTGGATTTTCAACTACTGCCTTTATGTAAAGGCCAAATAGGGAGAGCGCTGTGATCACAGCGATTCCAAGGCCGACTATATCAAAGTGATAGTAAGTAACACCTGTTTGCAAACTCATGACAGGAATGAGCATAGCGGCCAGATTCAGCTTCCATGCCACCGCACTTATCGGCGTGGTTTTGGTGACAAAATACAGCCAAATCGTCGTAATAACGATAACCGGTGTTGTAATGATAAGGTGAATGAGCAATTGCATGCCACCCGGGTCGTGAGCCACTAGCCAGCCGTGCAGTGACAGATAGATAACAGCAGCATAAACAAGATTACAGATTGAGACGGCAATGGCTGCGGTTAGATTTAGCATATGTCCCTTTTCTATTGTAGAAGGGAGATCTCCTCCTTGGCCGGAGTGAATTTTCCCTGCCATCACTCATAAATCAAACCACTCTACCAGCTATTTAACTGCTAAAACAACCAGTTACAACACACTTTAGTCTGTTCTCATCGCTAAAAATGGATAACTTTGTAGCTATGTTGATATCCATTCGCAATCACCCTAGTAGCGACGGAAAAATACGGGTTTGGTTCATGGGTTCAAATCAACATACGAATAGCAACCATTCTAACCTAGATTATCAAACAGGTTATTTTTCAATTGTTTAATGGCAGTTCTCTGCTGCCCTAGCTACTTTTATAACTGGCTATCAATTCCTACTAATTTCCGGAGGCTCAATGCGCGGCGACACAGATATCATCAGCTGTTTAAATCAGGTTTTAACCACTGAACTGACCTCAATTAATCAGTACTTTCTCCATGCTCGGATGTTTAAGAACTGGGGGCTGTCAGCGCTGAATGAGAAGGCTTATAAGAAGTCGATTAAGGATATGAAGCAAGCCGATGCGCTGATTGAACGCGTACTGTTTTTGGAGGGGTTACCTAACTTGCAGAAGCTGGCACATCTAAGGATCGGTGAGCACACCGAAGAGATGATCAGCTGCGACATGGAGCTGGAGCATGACCAACTGATCCAGCTACGCTCTGCTATCTCTTTGTGTGAAACAAAGAAGGATTATGTCAGCCGTCAGTTGCTTGAAGAGATCCTTGAGGATGAAGAGGAGTATCTTGATTGGCTAGAAACCCAGCAGCACTTGATAAAAGAGATCGGTCTCGAAAACTACCAACAAGCCCAGCTTTAGCAGCGGATAAGGAGAACAAAGATGAAAGGTAATGCAAAAGTCATCGGCGCACTAAATACCCTACTCGCGGCTGAACTAACCGCAATGGATCAGTATTTTATTCACTCTCGCATGTATCAGGACTGGGGCTTGGAAAAACTGTACGAACGCATCGCCCATGAGTTTGAAGATGAGAAAGGCCATGCTTCGTTGCTGATTGAACGCATTTTGTTTTTGGAAGGTGTGCCCTGCATGACCAAGCGTGACGGCCTGCGCATTGGCAGCAACGTAGAAGAGATGCTGCAAAACGACCTGCAACTTGAGTACGATGTCGCCACCAGTCTAAAAGCAGCGATCGCGCTGTCTGAAGCAGAGCAGGATTATCAAAGTCGTGAGATCCTGGAAAAGCTGTTAGAAGACACCGAAGAAGATCACGCTTACTGGCTGGAGCAACAGCTGGGATTGATCAAGCGAATTGGCTTACAGAACTATCAGCAATCGCAAATGGCGTAATTTTAGTCGCAAAATAGCGGCTGCAAAGAAAAAAACAGGCTTAACCGCCTGTTTTTTTGGGTAAAAACCGGCGGACTCATCGCTCTTATAAAACACAATATGCTTATCTAACGTAAAAAAGCCCCGACCAAGGTCGAGGCTAATATTTGATAAGACAAACCTCAGAGCTAAGCGGAATGTCTCTTTCTTGCAAAAGCAAACCCTGCGACGGCTAAACCTAGCAAAGCGATACTAGCAGGCGCAGGAACTGTGGCAGAGTTCCACTGAATATTATCTACACCGTATGGGTTAAATCCGCTACCGAAGCCCATCCAGCGCACTTCATCCACCGCTGTCGAAAGCGCTAGCGTTGACCATGAATTTACCGCACCAAAAGTAATATCCAAGGTTTGTACTAATGCACCGTCCAACCAACCTTCGACGGTAAACGTGTCGCCATCGTTGGAACCGCTGGAACGTGATGCATCAAGAGAAAAACCTGTGACGTCTGATGAGAACAACATGGTAAGCCCATCACTCGCACCGTTAAAGCCTGAAAAAATACTGCCGTTAGTCCCTTCTAAGTCCCAATTACCAGGGTCTCCATTGGCTAGTCCGCCCCAGGTACTGCCGTCATCTGTGGCGACAAAAGTCACGCCAAGATAGTCATACCTTGCTGATGCAAGCGGCCCATTAGCATTATCTGCAGCAAACTCGTCAAACGTGATAACCCCAGCATTCGCAGTCCCAGCGAGTAACAGCGAGAGTATAAAAACAGCCTTGTTCATGTTTAGCCCTCCAAGTTTAATTAGGTCAAAAAACACGCAAAACCTGAACCAATCTCACAACCTATTGTTTAGTGGCGCTTTTACAATATGGCTACACGATCATCTGATGAGAATGTAAAAAGGTTCGACACTATTTTTAACCGATTGGCACGACAAGAGAGGGACAGATTCTCTACCCCCAACCTGAGGCCCTGCAATCCGTAAGAACTAAAGTGCTGTGATAGACAATCGCTCGCCACTTAGTTCTACCTAGCGCTATAACCGGCTAGCCAGTTAGTCAATGAAAGATAATGCGTCAAAAATATACCCACCATTACCCTTTGCTTTATAAGACAAAAACATTTTTAGTCAATTTTTTGACGCAAACACAACCTTTCGGCATACTCAGTAATCTGACCACTTCAGCATTGTAGTTTCTGTGGGTTGTATTCCGGATTTGCTGTCGTGATCGACTGACGAAAAGTCGTCCACCTTGGTCCTTTACGAAGGGCTCAGCCAATAATAGGAACATAATAATGAATAACGGGATACTAAAGGCACTGTGCCTTTTAAGCCTGCTGATTGGTCAATTTGCGTACGCCGCTCAAAATAACGGGATCGACCTATCCGCAGGCCCTGCTCCTTACGAAAACTTATTCGCCCGCAGCCATTCAATGGTGGTTGCTGCAGTAGATCCTGATGAATGTGACACTACAGCAGAGTGTCGCGCCCAGTATGGCGATGAAGCCTATGACTGCGTTAACTCCTACTCAAACGAAAGCTATTGTCAATGCAATGACGGTGTATGCAGTGAGTTGAGTGAGCCAGACGCGCCAGCGCAAGAGCAACCACAGTTAGGTGATGAGTGCGACACCACGGCACAGTGCAAAAATATATATGGCGACACCGCTTACGATTGTGTCAACTCACAATCAGACCAAAGCTATTGCCAATGTGATGATGGCGTATGTAGTGAACTAAATGAGCCGGATGAACCACCAGTAGAAGAAGAACCCGATTATGGGGATGAGTGCGACACCACAGCACAGTGTAAAAACATTTACGGCCAGAGCGCCAATGACTGTGTTAATTCGCGCTCCGATCAAAGCTACTGCCAATGCGGCAATGAAGTGTGTCGTGATATGGATGGCGACACGGATCCTGAACCAGATCCTGATCCAACCCCTGGCGGTGAGGAAGAGGTAACCGGTGAGATGCGCCAGTGGCACAAAGTGACAATCACCTTTGACGGCCCGAATAGCAGCGAGACAGCGTCTACCAACCCATTCACCGACTATCGTATGGATGTCACTTTCAGCAACGGCGACAACTATTTTGTCGTGCCCGGCTACTACGCCGCCGATGGTAAAGCAGCTAACAGTGGCGCTTCTTCTGGTAATAAGTGGCGCGTCCATTTTTCCCCGAATGTAACGGGTACCTGGGATTACTCAGTCTCTTTCCGCAAAGGTAAAAATGTTGTCTTTGAAAATGATCGATATGCTGGTCAGTCTGGCGGTGATATCGACGGTGTAGAAGGCAGCTTTGATATTGCTAAGAGTAATAAAACAGGCCGAGATTTCCGCGGTAAAGGCCTTTTGGCATATGTAGATGGCCGCTACCTCCGCTTCGCTGGCACCGGCGAATACTTCCTCAAGCAAGGGGCTGACTCACCAGAGAACCTGCTAGCTTACGCTGACTTTGATGGCGGTTTTAAATCTGACGGTAAAAAAGACCACCTGATTAAACAGTGGACACCGCACGTTGCTGATTGGAAGAACGGTGATCCCACCTGGAAGAATGGTAAAGGTAAAGGCCTGATTGGTGCGGTGAACTATATCGCCAGCGAAGGCCTGAATGCGATGTCGTTCCTAACCATGAATATCAATGGTGATGACCAAAACGTATTCCCTTACACCAGCTACGGTGAGCGTTACCGTATGGACGTTTCTCGCCTGGATCAGTGGGAGATCGTTTTTGCTCACATGCAAAGTAAAGGGATCTTTCTCCACTTTAAGACTCAGGAAACTGAAAATGATCAGCTACTAGATGGTGGCAATTTAGGTAACCAACGTAAACTCTACTATCGAGAGCTGATTGCACGATTTGGTCACAACCTGGCACTGAACTGGAATTTAGGCGAAGAAACGACCCAGACCACGGCTCAGTTGAAATCGATGGCCAAGTTCTTTGCCGATAATGACCCATACCAGCACCCGGTGGTATTGCACACCTACCCTGGTGAGAAAGAAAAGCGCTATGCGCCACTGTTAGGCAACGCATCTAAGCTGCATGGTCTTTCAATGCAGATGAGCAAAGCTAACTTTAGTGATGTGCATAGCCAGGTGGTTGAATGGGTGCGCCGATCTAATGAAAGTGGCAGAGACTGGGTTGTTTCTGTCGATGAGCCTGGTGATGCTTCCCATGCCATGCGTCCAGACAATGATGCCGGTAACAGCCATGTTGATGGTCGTAAGAATGGCCTCTGGGGCACATTTATGGGCGGTGGCACAGGTAACGAATGGTACTTCGGTTATAGCCATGCCCACTCAGATTTAAGCCTGCAGGACTTCCGCAGCCGTGACAAATGGTGGGATGTAGCACGTTATGCATTGGAATTTTTCAATAACAACGACATTCCATTCTGGAATATGAAAAATGACAACAATATCAGCACCAACGCTAATGACTATGGATTCTATAAGCATAACGACACGTACGTTGTGTACCTCAAACAGGGCGGCACAACAGAGCTGAACCTGAACGGCACGCAAGGTAGCTTCAACGTCTACTGGTATAACCCTCGCAGCGGCGGCGCTTTGCAGCAAGGTTCGGTGAAAAGTGTCTCTGCCGGTGGTTATCGTGCGTTGGGGAATGCTCCGTCTAGCAGTAACTCCGACTGGGTGATCTTAGTACGCAAAGGTGATGACTCTGCACCGGTTGAGCCTGATAACGGCCTATTCATTGAGAAAGATGGCCTTGTTATCATGGAAACAGAAAGCACTAAATCAAACCTTGGTAAGTGGCAGAAAAAGCAGTCTGTTTCTGGCTTTACCGGCAGCGGCCATATCGAGTTTACGGGCAATGGCTCAAACGGTGGCCCAGCCACTTCCCCGCTGACTTATACCTTTAAGGTATCTAAAGCAGGTGATTACCAGCTGTATATCCGAGCGCACAAACGCTTAGATGGCCAGCCTAGTGATAAAAACAACGACGGCTATGTACGCATGGTGGGTAACTTTAGCGCAGGTGCCGGCGGTGCAGACCTGGCTGTTCTGAAGAAGGACACCAAGCTTTATGGCGGTAACGCGTCAGGCTGGGGTTGGGCACGTAAACTAAACCCGTCCCATGACGAACACCTGAACCCAGTTTATAAGTTGAAGGCTAATACCGAGTATTCACTGATTGTCAGCGGTCGCTCTATCAAATGGAACATCGACCGACTGGTGCTTAGACACAGCAGTGTGAGTGAGTCAGAAGCGTTAAACACTTCTTTACCTGAAACTAAGTAACCCCCCCCCCTTTGCAAAGCACTAGCAAATATTTTGCTAGTGCTTTTATTTATACCGCTAAACAACAACGATTTTTGATGCGTTAAGACAAGGGTTCAATACCACCTCGCCTTACGCGCCCCCATATAAACAACCCCATCATGCGACGAACAGCCTTACTCCATCAGGGAGTGACCGTAGCCTTCGGCATACTGCACTAAACCAATCAATTTCTGGAAATGTGAATAGGTCTTGAACGCTGTGTTCTATTTGGTTCAGCGGCAAAAGGCGACGCTTCTGGATCGGCTTCTAACTCGGTTGCTGCAGCATGTTCTGATGATTTCTGCCACAAATCACCGATAGGATCTTCGTCCAGCTGCACCTCATCGATATCTTCTGCTTCAGGCTCTAATTCCCAGGAGTACTTCTTCTCTTCTGGCTTGGGATCCCAGCGCCAGAACAGCAGAGCTGATACGAGGCCGCCAATGCCGCCAAACAGGTGATATTCAAAACTAATACCCGGCTCGCGGGGGAATACAGTCAACAACATGCCACCAAACATAAAGAAGGCGATCATCATCAAAGCGATAGAGCGTTTATCACGACGAAACAGGCTGACAAAAAACAGATAGAAGAACAGCCCATGGGTAAGGCCACTGGCACCAAAGTGATAGCTTTCCCTGCCCCACAGCCAGACACCTAACCCGGACACGATCCAGACGATGCCAAGCACCCACCAGCGGGATCGTGGATAGCCATAAAGCAGCGCAGATCCCAGCACCATCAAACCAACGCTGTTGGCAGAGATGTGAGCAATAGAGCCATGAATAAGCGGGCCGGTGAATACACCAATAAAACCACTAGCGGTGCTGGGGTAAACGCCCAAGTTGTGTAGGTTCCAGCCAAGCAGTAACTCCCCCAGTTTTAATAACCAGAGAAAGCCAACAAAAATGGCGGTGACGGTAATGGCGTGACCTAAGGAATCGCTTCTCTTCATGACTATAACGTGGGGGCATTTATCTGTAGAAAAAGCCCCCGGCCAAAAATCAGTGATACTGACTAGACCTGTTACGAACCCATTTTCTGACAGAATTTAGTCAGTCGCCCGCAACAACGCTAACCTCCCCATGCACCATCTAGCCCCGATTCAGCAGCCGGCACAGCACAACATGGGCGATCATGGCAGTTAATATCGCATTTAACGGCGCGATACTGAATATCCCCTCTGCTGGCGAAATCACTGAGGCGCCAATGGCCAAGCCCCATGCGATCATCGCGCCCCAGTTGACTGAGCTAAAATCATGGCTGGCAGGAGATGGGTATTGCCCATGGCAGCGCAAGTAAAAATCAGCAATGATGATGCCGCCTATCGGAGGCAACGACACACTTAAAAACACCAGCCAGTCGACAAAATTGTTGTACAGCCACTCCGCCAATAACGTACCAATAACCCCTGCGGCGATCACCAGGTGCACACGCTTAAGGCCAGTGAGGTTGGTCAAACCTAACCCCGCTGCATACAAGGCGTTGTCATTTGTGGTCCAGATATTCAGTACCAATAGAAATATCCCCGCCCCCAATAGTCCTTGTAGAGCCAACACTTCGGCAATGTCTGCCACACCTGTGGCCATGGCGCCAACAGCACCGAAGATAAACATCAAACTATTACCAAAAGTGAAGCCGATGATAGTCGCGGCAACGCCGATTTTTCGAGTTTTGGCATAGCGCACAAAATCTGGCGTGAGTGTCGCGCCACTGATAAAAGAGCCCACTGCAAGGGCAATACCCACGGCAAAAGTTAGGCTAGCCGTAGGCTCAACGTCCATCAGCGCCTGCAAACCACCCGGCGTATCAGAAATAGCCGTGCCAACGGAGGTCAAACCCAACAACAAGATGGCTGGTACCGCGACGACACTCAGCCACTCGATCGCTTTAAAGCCGACCACAACGGTATAGGTCATCACGATACCGCCGCCGATAATCAATGGCAGGTTAGGCACATCGATAAACTTGTTGATCGGGTAAGCGAACATCGCCACCCCCACGCCAAACCAACCAATTTGGGTGAACGCGAGCATAAATGAAGGTAACTTTGAGCCATTAACGCCAAAGGCATAGCGGGAGAGAACGTGGGTCGAGAGGTTGGTTTTTGCGGCGGCATACCCAAGCAAAGCGCCGTAGACGCCAAGGATCAAATTTCCCAACAAGATCACCACGATCAGATCCGGCCACAACTTAAAGCCCTGCCCCAATTTACCACCGGTCCACATGCTGGCAGCAAAGAAGGTAAAGCCAAGCATAACGGCTGACATCGCCAGTAACCCTCGACGCGCATTTTCCGGCACCGGTTGTTGGGCAAAATCCTCATGACTGGTAGCAAAGTCGTGTTCACTGTCATTCGGCGTTGGCGCTTGAGTGCTGTTGGACATTTAAGTAACTCCTATGGCATTCGAATTCGGCTGGATAAGTTACTGCCGCAAAGCCACTGCCTGCGTTCGGCTACCCAGACTAAAAAAGCCCTTTACTAAAATTTACCTCGGTTTGGCTATCACCCAGTGTTAACTGTGGCTGAACCGGTGCCGTCTGCGATATCACCCGACCGCGACGCACCACAAACAAACGCGCCGGACGGAGCTGGATCGCTTCGATGGCGCTATTAGCCTGTAAAATGATCAAGTCAGCGTGACAACCGGGCGCCAAGCCGTAATCCCGTAATCCCATAGTTTTGGCACCGCTCACTGTGACCGCATCAAAGGCATGCTGCATGCCTTGTAAACTGGTCATCTGACCAATATGCATTCCCATATGTGCCACATCCAGCATGTCGTGGGTGCCCATGCTGTACCAAGGATCCATTACGCAATCATGGCCAAACGCAACATTCACGCCAGCGGCAATAAGCTCAGGTACTCGGGTCATACCTCGACGTTTCGGATAGCTGTCGTGCCGCCCCTGCAAGGTAATGTTAATTAGCGGGTTAGCGACTACATGCAGTTCCGCTTCGCGGATCAGTGGTATCAGTTTACTCACGTAGTAATTATCCATGGAGTGCATGGAGGTGAGGTGTGAGCCAGTTACCCTGCCCTGTAAGCCAAGGCGCTGAGTTTCACACGCTAGGGTTTCAATATGCCGAGACATCGGATCGTCACTTTCATCGCAATGCATGTCGACCATTAAACCGCGCTCTACGGCGAGTGCGCACAGTTGCTTGATTGACTCTGCGCCGTCTGCCATGGTGCGCTCAAAATGGGGGATGCCCCCTATCACATCGACGCCTCGGTCCAGCGCACGTTTTAGATTTTCAGCGGAGCGGGGGTAGCGCAGATAACCGTCTTGTGGAAACGCCACCAATTGCAGGTCGATGTAAGATTTCATCTCTTCACGGACTTCAAGTAACGCATCGACGGCCAGCAAGCTGTCATCACAGATGTCGACATGACTTCGGATCGCCAACGTGCCACGAGCAATCGACCATTGGCACATTGCCAACGCCCTTTGTTTAATCGCATCAAACGTGAGTTGCGGTTTTAGCTCACCCCATAGGGCGATCCCTTCCAGCAGAGTGCCGCTCTGATTGAGGCGCGGCTGGCCAAGACTCAACGCTGAATCCATATGAAAGTGGCTGTCAACGAATGGCGGGCAAGCAAAGGCACCGTTACCATCGATCTCGTTTACCGCTGACGCTGCAATATCCTTTCTAACCTCAACAATCTTGCCATCAGCAATCGCGATATCAACGCCCTGCTGGCCATCGGGCAGATTGACTCTGCGAATGAGTAGATCAAACATAGCGGTTTCCTGTCGGTACTTTTCGCTGCAAAACAATCGGTTGTACTTTACTCTCCCCAGTGTTGATGCTCTTACGTTTCAGATCCAGAAAAAGCTGGATGAAATCAAAAAAAGTTAGGTTCTATGGCTCGGCGTGGCACTAACTGCGGCCTTAACCACAAAATTAGAATGGGTTAATTGCTATAAAACGCTGCTAAAAAGCAGTAGAAGGCCCACACATGATAAATACATTTGTCCATTCGCAGCCTAATCACGAAGGCTTTTTCGGTGACTTCGGCGGTAGCTTTATTCCGGAACAACTCCAAGCCATCATCGACGAGATCACTCAGGCGTATCAGGCCATTCGCCAAGATCCTGAATTTTTAGCTGAGCTGGCGCGGCTATATAAACACTTTGTTGGACGCCCAAGCCCGATTTTTCATGCGCAAAATTTGTCAATGAAATATGGCGCAGACATCTACCTTAAACGTGAAGATCTGAACCACACGGGTGCCCACAAAATTAATCATTGTCTGGGTGAAGCCCTGCTAGCAAAAAAGATGGGTAAGGCCAAATTGATCGCTGAAACCGGCGCCGGCCAACACGGTGTTGCACTGGCGACTGCGGCCGCGCTGGTTGGCCTGAAATGCGATATATATATGGGCGAAGTAGACATCGCCAAAGAGTATCCCAACGTGGTGCGGATGCGGATCTTAGGCGCGAAAGTCATCCCAGCAACTCACGGTCGTAAAACCCTGAAAGAAGCCGTAGATGCCGCGTTTGACGCCTATATGACAGATCCTGTCAGTCAGTTTTATGCCATCGGCTCGGTTGTTGGCCCCCACCCTTTCCCTATGATGGTTAGAGATTTCCAATCTATTATCGGTAATGAAGCAAGAGAGCAGTTTCTGCAGATGGAAGGCTGCTTACCAGACAACTTGGTTGCCTGTGTTGGCGGCGGCTCCAACGCTGTCGGTTTGTTTACTGCGTTTTTAAAGGATGAGGCAGTGGCGATGCACGGCATCGAACCAGGCGGCCGCACCCTCAACGAACCGGGCGAACATGCCGCGACATTGACCTTGGGAACCCCTGGGGTGATGCATGGTTTTAAATCGTATATGTTGCAAGATGATGAAGGCGAGCCTGGGCAAGTTTACTCAGTGGCCAGTGGTTTGGACTACCCATCGGTAGGACCACAACATGCCTATCTAAAAGAACTGGGGCGGGTGAACTACGACACCATCAGCGATGACGAAGCGATTGAGGCTTTCTTTGAGCTATCTCGACAGGAAGGCATTATCCCAGCAATAGAATCGGCTCACGCCGTAGCTTATGCGATTAAACTCGCCAAGCATGGCGAAGATGGCAGCATACTGCTTAACCTGTCTGGCCGTGGCGACAAAGATATCGATTTCGTGGTGGCAAATTACGGTGAAAAATTTGGTATTGACGATATAACTTAAACCGCAACGGCGTATAGAAGATACCGTCAGCGGTTTGATTAAAAAAAGCAGTAAAAAACGGCGCAAAAAAGCGCCGTTTTTTTATTGTATTAGTGCCACGCTATAGAGCAGAGGAACTAAACAAACTATACCAACTTACGGCGAGCGGCGCCCATCCCTACCAAGGCTGCAGCCAGCAACAGTAAGGTTGCTGGCGCTGGAACAGAGGCAAGCGATTGCACATTGATGTTGTCAATGTTGACGCTCGACCGTATCAACAAAACATATATAAAAACACCATAAAAGATGATTAATACAGGCAAGCTCTCAGCTATTTACCGATAAAGGCGTGTTACTCATTAAGAAAGTCATTTGCAGCACCTAACCAATCAACCAGTCGTTCTCCAACTTCTGGTCGACTTAACAGCGCCAAATGGTTCATCGAGTAAAATGTATGGTGGTGACAATCTTCAAACGGCTGCGCTTTTTCAGCTAAATCATGATATCCCAAGGCACTGTTAAGCGGCACCAAGCCATCACCGACCAAGCGCTTAGCCAACGTACTGGCTTTTGATGCCGTTGTGGCTGCAACATTCAGACAGTTGACGCCTGTAGGCAATGCCACTGCCCGACAAGCATCTGAACGATGATGAAAGCGGTCTTCGCCATGCCACTCCTCTTCGAGCACTGTGCCATAACGCAGATCAGTTATCCCTGCACTTCGCAGTTTTGCCAGCCGGCTAAAAGGCGCAGTAAACGGCGTATGTAGCAAGCTTCGGTGCAACCAACTACCAATCAGCTCTAGCGGCGCGCCGTGGTGAGGAGTACCTAAGAAAATAATATGCTTGAGACACCGCTGCCACTTCATACCGCATTGCTCCGCATGGTAACAGGCACTTCTGATCACCAAGCCGCCCATGCTATGGGCTAGCACAGTTAAATCAGCAATTGACTCCGGCCAATGTTCATGAAGTCGCTCAAGCATCTCTGCCAGTTGCCGACCATTGGCATACACGGGTAATCCGCTGTTATATCGCAGATAGATAGGTTGATAACCACAGGCTTGGCTGACTGTTTCACCATGATTAACGAGCCGCCCTTCATGCTGTTGTTGCCAATGGAGATCGTTTCGACACAAGCCATGAACCATCAGTAGGATTTTGCCACCAGTAGAACTGAGCCGTGAGAACAATGCCTCGGTGCTGTTGGCATGTGAAAGGTCAATAAGTTCGCCATTCAACCGAAGCGTCATTGGTGTCGCAAACGGATTATGGGTTTGCTGCAACTGATCACCAATCACGCCGTTAAGCACGGCCATTAAATTCGCCCGTTTCGGTGATTCCTCTCCTTCTACCACTGTTTGCAGAGGTAACGCATTGAGCAGTGATACTGCACCTTTACTTAAAACGGCCGTTGTACCGCGAATAGATTTGTACACTAAGCCTGTGATCCCACCTGTGGTATGCGGCGCTTTACCCCCTTTCACACCAAAGCTACTCCAAATAGCTTGATGCACCCCCTCAGCAATATGCGAAACCTGGGTAACGGCCAACGCTGACAGTTGGGTAGCCCCAATAAGATCTTTCACCTTTAAAGGCGACTTACCTGATTTTACATCCCCGTTTTTCATCTAGTTAACCTACTTATAGCAACCTATGACAAAGCGCCTGCAGTCAGTTTTGGGTCATCACTGTTATCGCCTAATTTAGAGCAATAACTCGGCTCACTCTATTGAGCATAGCAAGCCTTACAACTTAGCCGCGGAGAAGTTGGAATATAAAAAGAGAAAGCTGCACAACTGATGACTTAAAACAGATATAACAACGACACTCATTTTAGTGAGAGGGTCTAGTTACCTAGCATGAACATAAACCTTTACGCATAGCACACAGCCACAATTGCACCACTTCAGTGCAAAAACATCAAGAAGCTACGATTCGCACCAATTTGGAGCTCCATAAATACAAAGCAATCCTCTATCGCACCATATTGGTGCCTTCGTGATGCAGGTAGACTTAGCTAATCAGCTAACAAAGATCCGAGACGAGACTAAAACAATATATATATCAAATAGTTAAAAAATAATCTTCATCCGTGCAATATCAGTTCAAATTATGGTTCAAAAATTGCGTTACATCAGCAAACTGCGTCGTACGCGCAAACAGATCAAATGCAAAATCTTTAAATTATCCGGGGAATCAAATGAGCGGAAATCAAGCAAGGTTAATGGCTATCAGCAACATCACGAATGGTTCGGCGATGGATGTTTGCACACCGAAATTAATGAAAGACCTATGGGCATGTGACGTATTTGACTTCGCCAAAATGGAACAGTCGCTGTCTAAGAACGCCTTTAAAGCGATGAAGAAGACAGTCCAAACTGGCGCACCTCTTGAGCCAGCAACTGCCGACGTTGTTGCCGCAGCTATGAAAGACTGGGCCCACTCTAAAGGTGCCAAGTTCTTCTCTCACATCTTCTATCCAATGACTAACGCCACCGCAGAAAAACATGATGGCTTTATCATTACTAACTCTGATGGCCATGCAATTTCTGAATTCACAGGTAGCCTGCTGATCAAGGGTGAGCCAGACGGTTCATCTTTCCCTAACGGTAGCCTGCGTATGACCAACGCCGCCCGTGGATATACTGCATGGGATCCAACCAGCCCTGCTTACATCATGCACACGCCAAACGGCGCCACCCTGATGATCCCAAGCGTGTTCATGTCCTGGACTGGTGAAGCTCTGGATAAGAAGATCCCTCTGCTACGTTCAAACTCGGCAATGAACACTGCGGCGCAAAAAGTGCTTTCACTGATGGGTGAAACTGAAATCGCCACATTGAACTCAAGCTGCGGTGCTGAGCAGGAGTACTTCCTGGTCGATGAGAATTTCGCTGCCGCCCGTCCAGATCTGTTGTTAGCAGGTCGTACCCTGTTCGGCGCAGCCCCGGCGAAAGGTCAGCAGTTTGATGACCACTACTTCGGTGCTATCCCTGAGCGTGTTCAGGTGTATATGCAAGACGTAGAAAACACTCTGTATCGTCTCGGCATCCCAGCTAAAACACACCACAACGAAGTGGCCCCTGGCCAGTTCGAGATTGCCCCTTACTACGAAGCGGCTAACGTGGCTGCCGATCATCAGCAGTTGCTGATGACTGTGCTAAAAATCACGGCGAAGAAGCATGGCTTCCTGTGCTTGTTACACGAAAAACCATTTGCTGGTGTTAATGGCTCAGGTAAGCACGTTAACTGGTCTGTCGGTAACTCAACCCAGGGTAACTTGTTAGATCCAGGCTGTACGCCTGAGAAAAACCTCAACTTCCTGTTGTTCTGTGGTGCGGTTATTCGCGGCGTCCACAAATACGGTCCTTTACTGCGCGCAGTGATCGCATCTGCGGCTAACGACCACCGTTTGGGTGCCAATGAAGCACCTCCAGCGATCCTCTCTGTTTACCTGGGTGAGCAGTTAGAGAAAGTCTTTATGGATATTAAAGACGGCAACCTTAAACCAACAGTCAACGGCGGCCTGATGGACCTAGGTCTATCACAGATCCTGCATTTTGAGCGTGATCCTGGAGACCGTAACCGTACTTCACCGTTCGCCTTCACCGGTAACCGTTTTGAATTCCGCGCAGTCGGCTCATCACAATCAGTTTCCGGTCCATTGGTTGCAATGAACACCATGCTGGCCGATTCTCTCGATTGGATCGCTGAGAAGCTAGATGCAGAGCTAAGCAGCGGTGCAGACCAGACCACAGGCGTAATCAACGTACTGAAAGCGTTGATGGAAGAGCACGGTAACGCCGTGTTTGGTGGCGACGGTTATGCGACTGAATGGCACGAGAAAGCAGTTTCTGAGCGTGGTTTGAAGAACATCCCAACCACAGCAGATGCCTTGCCTGCATTCCTAGAAGAGTCAGTCAAAGAGCTATTCTCTAGTACCGGCGTATTAACACCGGTTGAACTGGAAAGCCGTTACGAAGTTTACTCGGAACAGTACATCCTCTCTATCGAAGTGGAAGCGAATTTGGTTGTAGATATCGCCACCACCTCTATCTACCCTGCAGCCATGAGCTACTTGTCAGAACTGACTGGTAGCATTGCAGGAGCATCAAGCATTGGCATTGAGCTGGATACATCAGTTGCCAAGAAAGTGGCCACCGACGCTAACGCCATGATGGCTGCAGTTAATAAACTTTCAGCTGCGTTGGAAAGCCACGACTTCCCATCTGTTGAAGCACACATGCAGTATTGTGCCAATGACATTCGCTCACTGATGGACGAAGTGCGTCTGTATGCAGACACGCTGGAGACGCAAGTTTCTGACGAACTGTGGCCGCTGCCTAAGTACGCTGAAATGTTGTTCATCAAGTAATCGTAAACAACTATCAAAAACTAAAAAGCCGCAGCAATGCGGCTTTTTTATCGCTTATTTTTGCTGAAAATATTCATTAAAAAAATCACCATACGTTTCGAACTACCGCAATCACACTCAACATTCTATTACCGATAACTCTCAACTCGTGTCTGTTTTTAATGCTTCACCAAGGCAACCAAATAGAACGCAAGAAAAATAATTTTCGTAAATAACCTTGAATCAAAAATTTTCCGCCCCTATCTCTTTAAGCACTGGTGAGAGGGCGAATATCGCGCTCACCGGTACCGACAACAATGTCATGTATTGCTTCTAATGGAGAATATAACTATGAACACTATCGATTTATCACCACTTTACCGTAACAGTATTGGCTTCGATCAATTTGCATCACTGCTGGATCGTGCGCTAAAAAGCGACAACAACAGTGCTGGTTACCCGCCATACAACATCGAGGTGCTGGATGAAAACCAGTACGGTATCCAATTAGCTGTCGCCGGCTTCACGCTCGCTGAGCTGGATATCACGGTGGAGAAAAATGTACTAACGATCCGTGGTAACAAAGGTAAAGAAGAGGGTAAGAAATACCTCTACCAAGGCATTGCTCGCCGTGGATTTGAACGTAAATTCAACCTCGCTGACCACGTTGAAGTACGCGGTGCGGATCTGGAAAATGGCCTATTGATGGTACATCTGGTCAAAGAGATCCCAGAAGCGATGAAGCCACGCAGTATCGCCATTAATTATAAAGACGCAGCAACATCGCAGCCGCGTTTGAACGAAGCGGAAGAGCAGCAAACCGTCACCATCGACGCCGCCTAATCAGTAAAGCAGCCGTCAATTATACGGCTAGTTATCTCTTCCTAATCAAGGGCTGCCTCTGCAGCCCTTTTTGCTATTGGTCTATTCTTGTAGCTGATATACAGGCGTGATAATAAATATGAAACATATGGTTCACTGCCCTCTCCACTTCTCAATCGGTTGTAGAAACAAAGCATGAATAAAGGCCTAACGAAAACGTTTTCAAGTGAGTATGTTCACCATGTCTGGCGCAAAAACCGACGCTATTGGCTTATTACGCTTGTCTCATTGTTCTCAGGTTGTACTGTTTACACCGGCCTGCATTACGACCAGATTTACGGCTTTGCCGAGCCACAACCACGGTTGGTCAGCAAGCAAGATCCTGCCGCGCAACACTATTTAGATACCGTTCGCCCTATCATCGAAAAGCGCTGTGTTGCGTGTCATGCCTGTTACGATGCCCCTTGTCAGCTCAAACTATCCTCGGCGGAAGGGATCGACAGAGGCGCAAGTAAAGACCAAGTCTACGATGGCACACGTTTACTGGCCGATAAGCTCACCCGTATGTTTGTCGATGCGCAAACCACCGCCGAGTGGCGTGACAAGGCCTTTTATCCCGTCCTCAATGAGCGCGCACAAACAAAAGAAGCAAACCTAGAAGCCGGTGTGATGGCGCGTATGCTGCAGCTTAAGCAAGCACACCCGCTTCCTACAACCCCGCAATTAGACGCTGATAAATGGGACTTTGCTCTCGACCGCGATCAGCAATGCCCCGACATCGAACAGATGACTAGCTATGAAAAAGATCATGCTCTATGGGGAATGCCCTACGGTTTACCGGCCATCCCCAAACCGGAACACGACATTTTGATCGACTGGCTGGCTAAAGGTGCCATCATGGCGACAATGCCAGAACCCAATGCAACAGACGCGAAAAAAATTGAGCACTGGGAAGCTTTTCTTAATGGCGACGAACTGAAGCAGCAACTTACCAGTCGTTACCTCTACGAGCATCTATTCCTTTCATCACTCTATTTCGATGAGCCTGACACAACACCTCGTTATTATCGTATCGTACGCTCAGCCACACCTCCCGGCCAAGCCATTGAGCCTATCGGCACACGGCGTCCGTTTGATGATCCAAAAGTTAAACGGGTTTATTACCGCCTGATGCCGGATCGAGAAACTATCGTCGACAAAACCCACATGCCCTACCGCCTCGATGCTCAGCGACTTGAGAATTGGCAAACTTGGTTTATTGACAGTAATTATCAGGTATCTGCGCTACCCGGTTATCATCCTGACGTTGCCTCCAACCCGATGCGGGCATTCCATGATCTACCCATTGATAGCCGCTACCGCTTCCTACTCGACGAAGCACAAAATACCATCATGAACTTTATTAAAGGCCCCGTTTGCCGGGGACAGCTAGCACTCAATGTTATCAACGACCGATTCTGGGTGTTTTTTGTCGACCCGGACTTGATGAAATCAGCCAGGCTCAGTCAGTTTATCAATGAACAGGCTGTTAACCTCGACCTTCCGGCAGAGAAAGATACCGTTGTATTGCCACTCAGTAACTGGCTTAACTACAGCCACGCTGAACGCCGCTTTTTAAAAGCAAAAAGTGAGTTTATGAATAAGGTGTTTCAAGATGGAGAACATTTAACGCCAAATCTGATCTGGGATGGGGATGGGGTCAATCAAAACGCTTCGCTCACCATCATACGCCACTTCGACAGTGCCAGCGTCATGCAGGGGCTGGTGGGCAAGCCACCAAAAACAGCATGGATCATCGATTACACCCTGCTGGAAAGGATCCACTACCTGCTCACTGCTGGCTTTGACGTTTACGGTAATTTCGGCCACCAGTTACTCACCCGTATGTATATGGACTTCCTGCGAATGGAGGGCGAGTCAAACTTCTTAACCTTGTTGCCCGAAGAGAGCCGTAGTAAGGCGCTTCAAAGCTGGTACCAAGGGGCAAGTAAAGAACTGAATGACTATCTGGATACAGGCGTTGGCCAATTCCATCAACCCACAGCTATCCGCTACCGTACTGAAGATCCAAAAGCAGAACTATATGACTTACTGAAGCAACGCTTAGCTAAAGTACTTCCAGATAATTACGAAGTTGATAGCAGTCAATTGACCGAAACATCAAAAGCGTTATTGAAAAAACTAGAGGTAAATATCAGTGGTGATCGCGCCACCCTGTTTCCGGAACTGACATTTATTATGATTGAGCAAACGGATCCAACCGCAACACCTCAGCTATTCACCCTGATGCGCAACAGTGCGCATAAAAATGTCTCCAGTCTGTTTGACGAAACGGATAACCGTGACACAGCCAAAGACAACATGACCTTGATCCACGGTTTAGTCGGCAGCTACCCCAGCGCCTTTTGGCATTTGCAGGAATCCGATCTACCACGACTCGTAGACACTATCAGTGCCGTTGAATCAGAGTCAGGTTATCGGCAATTACTTGATCAATATGGAATACGGAGAACCGCTCAGGACTTTTGGAGTTTCAGCGATCGCCTTAATCAGCAGTATATGCAGATGCGCCCAATTGAGGGCGGGCTACTGGATTACAACCGTATCGAAAATCGTTAAATAGCCAGGAGGCTATTTAACGCACCAGTGAAATAGCAAACATGATCAGGCAGTTTAATCGCGGTTAGTCGTCGTGAACGATCTTACTCTTACGACGTAAACGATCACGAAAACGGCTTTTCGCTAACTGCTGCATATCTTCAGTGATATCTGTTTCATCAACAATTTCACGTCCTAACAGAGTTTCAATCACATCTTCCAGCGTCACGATACCTGCTGTTTGGCCGTACTGATCCTCAACCAGAAACAGATGTTCTTTTCTGGAGATAAATAAGTCTAATAATTGTAAAACCGGCAGCTGCTCTGACACGCGATGAATTGGCTGAGCTAACTCCGCCAATATGGTATCCCCTTTGCCATGTCGGGCTTGTTCCGACATCGCACGATGGTTCACTATACCAATAACATGATCGATACTCTCCTCATACACAGGAAAGCGGGTGAAGCGCTGTGTCAGCTCTTCGTTCAACGCATCAGTGACAGAACTCTGTTGGTTGAATGCATGCACGACTGTGCGTGGCGTCAGGATCTGCTGCGTAGTGCATTCCCTTAATCCAAGGATATTTTCAAGCAGCAAGCTCTCTTGTTTAGCAATAGCCCCGCCCTTATAACCCAAGGTGGTAAATGCCTGAATCTCTTCCCTACTGATACGATCCTGTTGGTCTTTACTAAACAAACCTGTGATATAGCTCGACAACCACACCAACGGAAACACCAGTTTTACCAGAAATGAAATGAGCCTAGCAGACGGATAGGCCAAGCTACGCCAGTGCGTCGCACCCAGTGTTTTTGGAATAATTTCGGAAAGATAAAGAATGGCTAAAGTAAGTAAGACGGCAATCAGGCTTTCCCATTTAGCGCCAAAAAGTTGCACAGCCTGCGCACCAACACCTGCCGCCCCCATGGTATGAGCAAAGGTGTTCAAGATGAGAATACTAGAGATGGAGTGCTCTATATTATCTTTTACTCTGGATAACGCCTTTCCCTTCGTCTGATCGGCCTGGCAAGCACTTTCAACATAACTAGGAGTAATCGATAGCAGCACCGCCTCCAAGACCGAACAGATAAACGAAACACCAATAGCTACAAATAGATAAATCAGCAGTAGAGTCATTAAAAATCTTTTAAATCCAATAAGAAACAGGTTGAAGAGCTACAACAGCAAAGGTTTTTCCTCAGCGCCTGGAACGAAGTGAAGAGGCAAAGAATGCTGCTTTCCACAGGATACCAGCAAACAGAGATATACCGTTACTCTCCATTGCAGCAGGATAGATCAAAGGTGAGCCAAAATTGAATGAAATTTTTTGAAACAAACGACATAGCTGACGGCGTAAAACTTGGTAGTCGCGATAACCTACACAGGTTTAGGCAAGGGATACCCAATCTTAGCTCTCACCATGAGACCTTCCATACCCCCAGACTCAAAAACCTCACTTCCGTAAAACTTACGGCACAGGCAGTTTCTATAGTTTTTTGTAACAATCACCAACTATTTTCCATCTGAGCACCCGAACTAATAAAGGGCAGACTAATAATGCGTGTACTAATTAATATTTTCTGTTTGTTTAATTGAGATTAACATATAAAACCAATAGAGAATTAATCCTATTAATAAATAAAGAGTTAATTAAAACCCATTGAATTACAAATACCAAAAACCAAAAAACTCACGTTTAAAACGGATCGTATAGCACCAACATAAAAACTCACAAAATTAGTGAAGGCAAATATAAAAACAAAGATAAACATTCAAAAACAAATTTAAAATGAAAATGTTTACCCAATAAAAACAAACCACTTGGAAACAAGTGCAAAATATGCTTTACAAATAAGTCACCTCACAATTCAAGTGCTCACTCATAATATTGTAAAAATCATAATCTCTCTCTAGGTTTTTATTTGGTTCTAAGACCAGAAAAATTAAAACAACACCAGAGAGAGAACAATGAAACCATCAAACAGCAGAAATAAATTATGGTTGGCGCTACCGTTCACCGTCGCCATATCTACACCAAGCTATGGCGCAGAACTCAGCGCCTTTGACGGCACATCCCAAGCACTAGAACGCCCCATTACCCTTGTTAAACAAGGACCCCAAAAACGCTACATCATCAAGTTCAAAGCAGCGTCTACGCCCTCAATGCTGACGACCGCAGACGCAACTGAATCAAAAAAGAAAGTCAGGAGCAAACTGTTACGATCTGGATTTGCTACTAACGCTAAAGTTATTCGTCAGATCGCAACCGGTGCCTTTGTTGTTGAAGGTTCGATGAAAGCGGGTGTCAGCCCACTGATCATGCAGCAGAATGCAATGGCCAGCGGAGAAATTGAGTACATTGAAGAGGACCGTTTACTACAGCATTTTGCGGTACCGACAGATCCGAGCTACAGCCAGCAATGGCACTACTATGAAGCCACTGGTGGTATGAATCTGCCCGCAGCATGGGATGAGACCACGGGTAACGGCGCAGTCGTTGCGGTGCTTGATACCGGATATCGTCCCCACATCGATCTGGTCAACAACCTCCTACCCGGCTATGACATGATTTCAGACGACTTCGTCGGTAACGATGGCAATGGTCGTGACGCTGATGCCCGCGATCCTGGTGATGCCGCATCACGAGGTGAGTGCGGTGGCGGTCAACCTAGCCAAGATCAATCTTCGAGCTGGCACGGTACCCATGTAGCGGGCACCGTCGCAGCAGAAACTAACAATAGTACCGGTGTCGCGGGTGTCGCATATAACGCAAAAATAGTACCTGTACGCGTACTCGGAAAATGTGGTGGCTACACATCAGATATCGCTGACGGCATGATTTGGGCCGCAGGAGGAAACGTATCAGGCGTGCCCGCTAATGCCAATCCAGCTCAGGTGCTTAACCTTAGCCTTGGTGGCGGTGGGAGCTGTGACAACACGACTCAGGCCGCGATCAATACCGCCAGAAACTTAGGTGCAACTGTGGTGGTTGCTGCTGGTAACTCTAATGCCAATGCGGCCAATTATAGCCCAGCCAGTTGTAGCGGCGTGATCACTGTGGCAGCAACCAATCGCAATGGTGGTCGTGCATATTACTCTAACTACGGCAGTGTAGTGGAAGTCGCTGCGCCTGGTGGCGATGTTCGCAGCTCAGCGAGTAACGGTATACTGTCCACGTTAAACAGTGGTGCAAACGGTCCAAGTAGTGATAATTATGCGTGGTATCAAGGCACATCGATGGCCTCCCCCCACGTCGCCGGTCTGGCTGCGCTGTTATATGCCGCCGATCCTAATATTACGCCCAATGAAATCGCCACAGCCATTCAACAAACGGCCCGCCCCTTCCCTGCATCATGCTCAAGTTGTGGCGCAGGTATTGCCGATGCAGCAGCGGCTGTTGATTATGTATTAGGTAATGACGGCGGCGGTGAACCCAGCGGAGGCTTTACTGAAACCAACCTTGCTGACACCCGTCGTGGTTGGCAGTATTTCACCGTCGAGGTACCCGCAGGGATTAACAAGCTAGACGTTACTATGAGTGGTGGATCAGGAGACGCTGATCTCTATGTGCGTTACGGCGCAAAGCCAAGCACCCGCAACTGGGACTATCGCCCTTACCTAAATGGTAACAACGAATCGGTCAGTGTAAGCAACCCCAACTCTGGCGTTTGGCATATAGGTGTTAGAGCCTATAGCACCTACAGTGGCGTCACGCTGCAGGTAAGCTACTAAACAGATCGAGCTAACCGCACTGCAAGTGACAGGTTTGATGTTAATGCCGCTTACCAAGGGTGAGCGGCATTATTAAGGGCACGTTTCGTTGGCTTATTAATCAACGACGATAACCTTTTAAGTAGATAAAGGTAAAGATGAAAAAATTTCCCAAAAGGCAGCTTGCGCGAAGCGCTTAATAGAAACTAACGAGAGGTATAATTTACACCAATGACTTTGACTCTTACGGGGTCAATTAGCCATATCCGACGCGTGAAAGACGCACATAAAAAATCGGAATCCTGAAAACAGAATTCCGATTTTTATCTCTTTAAAAGAGCCGTCAAGTGAACATTAAAACCGTTAACTTATCGGCATTATCACCGTAGTGATTTTTGGATGTTCGAGTAATCAACACTCAAACGCCAAGGGCAATTATCATCACTGCTGTTGTATCAAAATCTAAAGGCGATTTTCAACAAGCCCGAGACAACCGTTAAATCATCATCGTCATCGCCAAGATCCTCATAATCACTAGGATCTCGAACAGCAAGAGAGAAATCTAGAGCAACGTATTCCCAATTGTAGCCCAACCCGCCGTTAAGCTGCAGACCTGAAAAATCTTCATCTAAACCAAACGGTCCATCTAAATTTTCACTAAAAAATCCACCACCAATATACGCTTTGAAGCCTTCGGTCATCAGGCCCGTGCCAAAATAACCAAGTAATTCGAAGCCATCAATTTCAAGAGATGAGAGATCTTCATGCTCAAGGGAGTAATAGTTTCCTCGAACTGCAAAATTATCGTTTATCGCATAATCAGCCGAAAGAGCATAACCTTCAAAGGTGTCATCACCATAATCATCACTATCAATAATTAATGCATAGCTGCCCACACCAACCGACCACTGCTTTGTCTCTGACTCAGCAATTGACTCGGCGTTGGCTAAAAAGGGAGCGAACGCAAGGATGAGAATGAAAGGTAAACCAGCAAAAGTCTTCATATAGTTCCTTCTATATTGTATATATTCTAAATTAGCTAAACAGGGATGGTATTCTAACAAGAAATTCAATGGGTAAACAACACATTACGAAGGGTATTTCACATTTAGTTAACAACTTTATTGCGCAACATCAGTGCAGCAACGGTTACTCTCGCTCAATCTATTTCAGGCCATCAAGTGACTGACAGTCACTTCGTTAGTGGTATTAGTCGCAACTCAACTTTATGCGCCAACATATGCTGCTGTTTGATGCTGCGTTTATGCTTTTTTAATTCCGTCCACAATGGCTGCCAAGCCGCTAGCTCTGCCCCATCCAGATACTTCGCTGCCTGATGCTGTTTATTGAAGTCATCGCTACTTCCAACGGCGATTAAGTCATCAGTAAAATCACAGATCAGCAGGCTATTTACTTTAGGTGTGGTCAGGGCGATTTTTAGACCATCGGGGTCAAGATCAGGAAATACCACAATCTGTACTGTTTGAGGCAAACGCTCGATAAGATGACACACCCCTTTAGCCACACTATCGTGACCACGGTAAGTGGCCACAGCGGTTCCCAGTTCGGCCGGTAAGTTCGTGCAATGCCAGTGGTCAAACACATCGAGATTTTCCACGATCACCAACACATCAATCAGCGCTAGCGCTAAGTCGTCGATAGCGACCCGTACACTCATTCTAGGCTGCAGTTTTTCTACACCAGCGCATGGCAGTTTGCCGCCTTGGCTTGTTAATAGAACATACTGCTGTTCGGGCGTCACTGGCGCTAACTTTTCATTCACTAGTCCACTGCGGGCGGCATCTATGCGATGACCCGTGGGTGCGTCATCTAATAACAGGTCACCGTAGCCGCTGCGCTTTGCTTGTTCGCGCAACCACGCTTTGTCTTTGAACTGGAAACGGATCAAGGAACCTTCGATCCGCTCCTGCAGTTCAAACTCATCACAGATCGCCCGCCAACTCGGATTAAGCGTCACTTCATCGCGCCAATAGCGGATCTGTCGCCTGAGAACCTCCAGCTGGCGTTTATTCATCGCAAGCCGACCGACACATCCCGGATCACCACATTGGCAAACGGTGCGCGGGTTTCAGTTTCAGGGTCTAGTTCAAAGTAGGCTTTTTGCTCCTGCGGCAAGCCCTCGTAGCCACCTATCACCTGATAGAGCCAGCTTTCTGCATCGTATTCCAGCTGCTGCTGTTGCAAATAATCCAAGGCGGACAAACTGGCAGTACCGGGTTCAAAGTTATCGATGACATGAACAAAATACTCGCTGACCGCTGCCTTAATCGGATGTTCATCCAGTTCGTAATCTGGATTGTCCTGCAAGATCACTGAATCGCTATGCTGCGGGGCGGCCTGAGTAAATCGCGCCAGACGGTTGGCCTTAATATGCGCCACCAATTCGACTAATGTACTCTCGTGGGCGCTGTTATGAATATCAACACTGGCCGCAGCTATGGCTGCATCCGCCTCGTTAAACAGTGCTGGGATCTGTTTGTGGGACACATGGTTGCCCACCTCATAATCCGGATGCTGCTCGGTATACAGCAGCCAGCCTTTCAACAGTTTGGCACGGCCATGGATCTGCCTAAAACGTCCTAGCAGTTGCAGTAAACGCCCCTGCACCACACTCAGCTCCTGAATACATTGACTGATATTTTGCTGCAAATTCGCCACTAATAGGCGGCGAAGTTCGCGAATATCGCCAGCAATGTCCGCCAACTCTTCAAAGCTGATCATCTCCAAACCTGCCAGCAGTTCGCTGACCTGAGATTGCGCTAATTCATTTTCGCGGATCTTGGCATTAATGGAGCTAACGTAACCGAACTCATTGTTGATGCGACTCCACATCACGCGGATCGAGTGCTGTAAGCCTTCGCTGAAGGCATACACATGCTCAGAGAGATCACGATAGTGAGCATCAGCGGCGGCAATATCGCCCTGATGGCGGGCTTCGGTATAGTGCTGAGCCAAGGTTTTAAATGCGGCGATCGCCGATCCGGCGTTGGCATCGATCTGGCGATTACGCTCATCCTTTAACGCCTCTTCCAGCAAACTACGTACAGCGTGTCGTAGATGCAGATCAGCCCCCGGCTCTGGTCGATATAACACGCCAGCTTTAACCAGTTTGTCTTGTACCTTGGCCTCGACCTGATGATCGCCTATAGAACCTGAGATATAAGCATCCATAATGGCATCGCCATGGCGGGCCAATAGGCGTAAAAACTTAGTGCCCGCTTGATGCAGATTATTACTCATACTCTGCTCCTATCACAGCAAGCTACCCTGGGCGGTGGCGGCTTCAGCATGCGCCTCCAGATCCAGCGCCTCAGTTTCATTGATAAAGCGGATCACCTCGTACAGGTAATCGATTTTTCCGGTGGCAATATAGTATTGCTTCTCCGGGTTCGGGCGCAGTAAGTACCCCAGCTCAACCAAGCGCTTGAAGATCTGCTTAATCTGGCCATCCACTTGCGTGCTTTGTGAGCCAAACAAGCGGTACTTGCTTAGCTTATCCAGTTGCTCGCGAAACGCGGGCGTATCCTCAATAGTACTTTGCAGTTCAGTTAACCTTACTGGCGAGCCTTCACTGAGCGGCGCGTCTTTACCCTCAGCCTCCTGCACTAACATCAACCACTGAGTAAGCGGTATTAAGCCGTTAACGATATCTTTAAACTGCTGTGCAACCACTTTGCGTTCGTCATCACCGAGTTGGCGATAACCGCAAAAAAACACTTCCGAGTCACTGCCGGCACCACACTCACTGAGGGTACGGTTAAGCACATTCAGGTGTTGCTCGACCTGCTCGCGGCGCGCCGGATCTTTAAGCAGGCGCCAGCCCTCTTCATCACTGGTGCGACAGATAAATGCCCCCTGCAGCAGGCGTTCAATCACATGTCCCATGTTGGATAACATCTACACTACCTCCTGCTGCATCTGCGCGGCTTTTTGGTTTAACTTTTCAGCTATGGGATCTATTTTCGGCTTAACCACTTGCAGTTGTCGGCTCTGTTTGTTGATGATGTAGCGGTTGCTGAACAGGCTCAACACCTCTGCGTCTGGATTTGGGAAAGCCCCCAGCACACGGATCTGATTGTTACCGCAGGCATCAAAGATCTTCTTAATATTGTTGTGGGCCAACGTACCCAACTCATCGATTGGCCAATGGATCACGGTTTGCGATCTCCCCCGCAACAAACGGGTAAAGGCCAGCAAGAACTTACACAAAATCAGGTAAGCCATACCGTGGCTGGAGGATTCGTTTAGTTGGCGGTCGGTACGGATCACCAGATCCGAGTTCCCCTCCCGCAAACGCAGTTCGATACCAAGCAAGCTGGCAACCCCGCCACTGAGCGCCGAACGGCCAATAATCTCTAGGGCGCGGCGCATGCTGCTGGTGTACTCTTCGCTGGGTAGCGTATTGAAATCTTCTGCCTGCCAGTTCTTGTATGCCTGCACAAACTCTTGCAACTGTGGCCAGAACTCCAGCTCCGCCACACGCGAGCGGATCTTCACCGCCGATTCAGACACACCATCAAGAAACAGTTCCTCATCCACTTCGCGCGTGATGCGGGCGCTCTGTGAGGCAATACGATTATCAATGCTGTGCAGGACATCGTAGTAGTTGTTCAGATCACGGCCATAGGTGCGTCCAAGTTGTTTAACAGCAGTGATCTTTTGTGGCACCAGCTCGTTAATCAACCGTGCCAGTTCAGGCACTAGCTTGCGATAGTCCAAACTACGCACGCCGCTCTCACCAATCAGCATGCACTCTTCGCGAGAGCGCTCCCATGTTTCCGCCAATGACGAACCATACTGGTTAGCGATCTCGCGATCGAAGCGGTCCACGCCATCTTTCACGGCCGTCAGCAGCTGTTCACGGCTATGCAGTAAAGACTCACCAAGGTTCAACCGCTCGTTCAGCGAACCGGCCACTTCAACAGCGTCCCGCGGCAGTTGCAGTTCATTTAAGCGACGTAACAGGGTTTTCAGTTTTTCTAGGAGCTCTTCTGACTCCAGACGGATAGCCTTAGCCTGCTGCAGCTGACTTTCCAATGTTTGCCGCTGCTGTTTAAACTGGCTGTTAGCAGCGGCCAGTTGTTGCTGTAGCTCGGCTTGTTGATTCTGCAACTCGCTAAACTGGCTTTGCAGCTTCGGCTTGCGTTGAGTCCACTGTACCTTGTACCAGACTAAGTAGTTCGCCACTTCGTCGCGCATCCGCTCGGTGTCCTGGATCTGCCGTTCCAGCGCTTCAATTTCCCGTTTTAATTTACCGATCTCACTGTCATCAACACCACGGGATTTCAATTCACGCTTGTACCAATCACTGCAGGCCTTTAACTCCTGTTTAGCTTTGGCCTGACGCTCCGCCATCTCGTCTCGCAGTTGTTGCAATTGACTATCAATAGCGCCAACGACCTCATCCCAATAGGCCCGCTTTTCCATACTGGCGTCACGTTCCAGCGACTTCTGTAGCTCCAGCCACTCAGCTTGCTCGTTAACTAACTGCCCCAGTTGATGCGCAATTTGCTCTAACTGCTGACGCGCCGCCAGCTTCCGCTCCGCCAGCGCGGCATCGATGCGAGTCTGCTCGTTGCGCTTCTCTTCTTGCAGACGCTTAACGTCAGCACGGGCATTCTTCAGCTCGGTACCGGCAAAGACAAGTTCCCGGCGCACGTCGTCCAATACTTGCGATGCCTGTACCAAGGCCTGCTCAGCCTGCTCCTGCTGATTGCGGGTTTCCACCTGACGCTCTTCGGCTTGTGCTAACTGCAGTTTCAGCTCCTGCTCTGAGCGGGCATATTCTGGGGTCTCTAACGCAGAAAGATCCAACCACACGCGATAGAGCGCTTCTGCGCCATCGGCGGTTAGACTGGGCTTTAGATCCGAGCGTTGCAGCAGTTCCGGATGGATCACCTTACCCAGAGTTCCTTCCCATTGTGGATGTTCTTTACGCAGAAACTCCAACAGCGAGTGGTGGCCTGGATACAACAGTTCATTAAGCGCACGGGCTTGGCTCTCGCATTCGTTGAGGCGGCGAGTCGTCTGGCGCAACGCCTCGTCAGCCGTTTCCTGCTGACGCTTGGCGATCTTTTCCTCTTTGTGTAGACGCTCCTGCTTCTCCTCTACCGCTTCGCGACTCTCATCAGCAAGCAGGATCCGCTCGTCGAAGATCATCAATGCTTGCTTCTCTTCGTCGATATAAGTGACGCCGTCTAACTTGGCTTGCTGCTCCGCTTTTGCTAATTTCAGTTCATACTCGCGCTCTTTAAAACGTGCCAGTCCAGACTGACGACGTTCACTGAATAGTTTCTCTTGCGCCGCTAAGTCATCATGCTGCTGCTCACGCTTGTTATCACGTTCCTCTTGCAAGGTATCTTTCTGCTCATTGAGCTCACTGAGTACTCGATTAAGCTGACGGTCGATCTTACTGCGACGTTCGTTATAAGCGGATTCAATGTCCTGATGGGCTTCGGTGAGCAAACGGAAGCGAGCCTCCAGATTGGCGAGATCATCTCGCCATGCCGTCATCCGCTCTAAGTTGGCACGCGCCTGTTCAATATCTTTGTCCTGATAGCTTTGATACTGGTCTTCAATATTCTGCAGCTCGCTGTCAAAGCTCTCTAACTCCCCCTTAACCACAGACAACTGCTGATTAAGGGTGTCGCGCTGATCTTTCCAGCCGCTTTCCAGTTGCTTATGCTCATTGCCTAATAGCTCTATTTCGGCTTTGGCGTCGCTTTGCCGCGTTAGCTGCAGCGACTCGTCAGCTTGATAGCCCCGCTTTAACCCCGCCAAGCGCAACTCGCATGACAGCAGCTCGTTGTATTGCTGCTCCAGCCGTTCAAACTCCGGCCTTATCGCGGCGAACCCCTGGATTAATTGGCTTTCACGGATCCACCCTTCCACCTTTTGCGGATTAAGGCTGGAAGCGGGCGGCGTCACACCATCCTCTTCCAAAATGGCGGCGATCATCGACTTGATCGTCTCCATCTTGCCCTCTTTCGAGTGCACAGCGCGTGCTAGTTTTTCGATATGTCGCAGGGTGTGTTCGCTATCACACAAGGAGAACTGCCGCGCCAACGTACGGAGTTCAGCTTTGCTACTGCCACTGCTCAGCGCCACACGATCATTCTGAATAATGCCGCGGAATTCACGGGTATTAAGCTGGCGAGTCACTGCCAAGCCTTTACTTTTCATCACCCGACCAAACTCTTCCATGGTCAGAAACGTCAACGTTTCACCATCCCGCTGCTTGAGGTAATCCTCCAGATCAAACCCTTTACCTAGCAGGCGATAACGTACCCCATTGCGATCACTAGCCGCCGCCATCACCGCTTGGCAAAATTCACCGTCCATTCGCTGATATTCATAGACGATATAGCTGTCCTCTCGCGGCAAATACCACTTTTCAAAGCTGTCACGGGTCGACGGCACGACGCGGCTGGGGTATTCACCATAAAACACCGGCACCAGACGCTGCAGCGTGGTCTTTCCCGATGCGTTAGTACCGCAGATATTGGTGTGGCCATCGAGCGCCAATTCCACTACACCGGGTAAGTGGGTGTTAATCAAAATAATGCGATTTAAAGCTGACATAGTTGTTCTTACTGTCTGTGTTGTTCAAATAATGGCCGAGACGCCTGTTGCGTTACCCTGAGTGACATCTACTCAGTGTTAACGCGATCCCTCAGTAGCATCTCTTGCTCCATAAATTTTCGGGTTTTCGCAAATGCTTTTTCCAGCGTGACAAAGCCCAGCTCGGATGCCAGCTTACGTCCACGCATGTAGCTTTTATCCGATTTTGGCTGACACTTAAACAGTGGCAGCCAAGCACTATAATCAAGGGGTTGTAAATAACTGACCTGGGTCGAAACGCCCTCTTGCTGCTCCCGATTACGGCGCATCTGTTTGTTTAATGCCGCATACATCTCAAGCCCTGCGGTATCGTAGTCAAATGCGCAGATCACTTCGGCATAATGCTGGTACCAATGAACTCGCTGTGGGGACAACCCCTGAGAACCACTGGCCAGAGCCACATCCGTGTTAGCCAGCGTCAGAGTCTGCCCCAACATGTCACTGGCAACATCAAGCATCAGCTCGGGATGAAAGAAATTCTCTTCGTTTTCCACCAGCAATAACTGCTTTTTCGCCGCAAAGCCCTGCACCGCACCCTCGGGCTTCAGAAGCACGACATCAGGACGCGCATCAGGTAAGCCCATACGATATACCAGCAGGTAGCTGCACGTGGTTGTCGCCAGATGGGAATCGCCTTGGGCACTGGCTTGGATACGGTTGACTGGCTTTTCGGCAGCGGCAAGCAGCTGCTCGTAACGAATAGGATCTATCACCGTCACTTGCCACTGCTTTGCACCACGTTTAGTGACAGTGAATATATCACGCCAATCGTCTTCATAGCCCTGCGGTAACAAGCCGTGAAACTTGTCCCAATTAATCTGTTTACCTGCGCGGATCTGTTCGAGATAACGTTTAAGTGACATAACCGAAGAAAATCAGTCCCTGATTGGCCTGACAGTGAATTCAGCAAGCCCAAAAATAAGGGCTCATAATAAAACTGTCAGAGAATATTAACCATGGAAAAACGCAGATTATGTGGGCTTAATTGGATTAACTGCTGGGTTGTTGAGCAAGCGCCAAATCCGAACATGCCCAATCATAGAAATCAGCTGTAGCGCAGTAACCTGCATTGGTTTGATAAAATGTCGTGCTCAACTTAAGTCAGCGGCCAACTGCGTCAGATTATGTGGTAAGTTTGTTCAGAATGGCTAATGCGTCATCTGCTCTATCTACGGGCACAAACACATGGTCATGATAGTAAGCGGCGATGACGTTGGCGCTGATCCCCTGCTCAGCAAGTTTACTTGATACCACAGCGGTTAAACCGACAGCTTCCAGGCTTGAATGCACATCAAGAGTGATACACCGGAACACCCCCTGATACCCCATCTCGGCAACGTCGGCTTCTGTTTTGGTAATAACTAAGGTAAGCCCCTCTTTTTCTCGAAAGGTCGCAACAGGAAACAGATCTGCATAGTCACCATAAGCGGCATCACCGACATGGCAAAACACATATTCGACACCGCTCAGTGAAGGAGACAGGGCTTTTAGTAAAGTATCTAGATCAGAGATCGCAGACATAAGAGAATTCCTTTCCATGAGGTATGAAACTAGTAAAGTTAGCTTAGCTCAGTTCACCACCCCATATAAAAGAAACGCCTCTATATCTATAGAGGCGTTTCCGAATAAATGCAGGAGTTCAAGCTTGCAACACTTTAACTTACTAAATCTCGCTTGTTGTCCCAATACTGTGCAGCTAACTTCTGCATGTTTGTCGCCAACTCTCCCACTTCGCTACAAGCGGAACTGCTTTCCTCTGCTTCGGTCAGCACCTCATCGGCAATCGACTTCATATTGCTAATATTTCTACTGACTTCCTGCGCCACCGAACTTTGTTCTTCAACGGCCGTGGCAATTTGCAGATTCATGTCATTAATTTGGGTCACCGCAATGCTCACCGCTTCCATGTTTTCTTCTGCGAGATGTGCAGATTCCACACTGCTGTTGGCACGGGCTTGCGCCGCCATCATCGCTTCTGCAGAGCTTTTCGCTTCACTCTGCAGGCGAGTGATCATCTGCATAATCTCTTCAGTAGAGTTATGAGTACGATTCGCTAAGGTACGCACTTCATCAGCAACAACCGCAAACCCCCGCCCTTGCTCACCGGCACGGGCAGCCTCAATCGCGGCGTTAAGCGCCAACAAGTTGGTTTGTTCAGCAATAGCTCGGATAACATCAACCACAGAGCCGATATTTTCACTCTCTTTCGCTAAGGCATCGACCAAACCAGCGGTATTCTCGATCTCCCCAGAGAGGGTCTGAATACTGGATACAGTATCGGATACGAGCGCAGCCCCCTCTTTCACTTTGGTATCAGCTTCCTGAGCCGAAGACGCGGTTGATTGCGCATTACTCGCAACTTCATGGATGCTGGCGCTCATCTGTTCTACCGCTGTTGCAACCTGATCGGTTTCACTATGTTGTCCCTGAATATCAGCGATGGTCGCACCTAAGCTCTCTTCCATTTTACGGGATGCTCGCATCAGGCTAATGGAATAATCATTCAGACTGCCCGCCATCGCCACAGGTTCGGATTGCAGCGTTTTCAACATCAGTTGGATCTGTCCGACCTCATCCTGGCGACCGGTATAAACATACCTGGCCAATGGGTCATTGGCATACTCCTTCCCCTGCTTCGCCAACTGAAATAGAGAGCCGTGTGACCAATGATAAAGTAAAGAGGAGATCACCAAGCCAATACCAGCAATTCCCCAAGCCGCACCGGCTTCAGTCAATTGGCAGCCAATACCACCGGCAATCGCTGCGGCAACAACGAGAGAAAGCTGAAATTTGGTCGCAATAGAAAAGCCAGCGTTTAACTCTTTCGGTGTTTCGTCACCACCACGTAGCTTGGCATACAATGACTCAGCACGAGCCACCCAACTTGCTTTAGGTTTGACTCTAACAGACTGGTATTCTTCGGTTTTTCCATCGCGCTTAATAGGTGTTGCGTAAGCATCAACCCAATAGTGATCACCATTTTTACGACGATTTTTAACCAAACCCATCCATGATTCACCGGATTTCAGCCGTTGCCACATTTCAGCAAAAGCTTGGGACGGCATATCTGGGTGGCGGATCATGTTGTGCGGTTGGCCCAACAGCTCTCGTTTATCAAAACCACTGGTTTCAATAAAATCCGCGTTAACATATTTAATCGTTGAGTCTAAATGGGTAGTGGAAAGGATATTGGCGCTATCAGGGTAATTAAACTCTTTTTGAGTGACAGGGTTGTTCAAACGCACGGCAAAACCTTCTCTGAATTAGTATCGAAACAAGCACGGTCCCTTAATTTTCTTGGACATCCAGTCACTGCTCTTGATCACAATCTAACACACTCAATGAAAGGTTATATTTCATGGTGAAAAATGTGAGAACTGTGAGCGTGTTTTACCGTCAGGATTAATACCTAGCTCACAAATAGCGTCTGCAAATTGTAGCTATTGTTTAATTATAAGCCACGAATGCTGGCGCTATCTCATCCTGGTCAGAAGATAGTCGAGCATCTGGCCCAGCTCTAGCACCTGGCGATAGTCAGCTTCAGGGATAGTGATCCCGGTGCGTAGATTCACCGCAGCAACTAAGCGCATAAAATCCATCGAATCTAGATCCAATGCATCCCTTAAATCTTCATCATCGGGCACATCATCGGGTTCAACATCTGGGGCTATATTCACTAGCTCTTCAATCACCATGTCCCTTAGTTTTATGCGTTCCATAACGCCTCCGGTTTCTGCAAACGTTTATTAAGTTCGGTTAAAAACCGACTACCGTAATGGCCATCTGTCACTCTATGGTCTGCCGACAGTGTTACTGTCATCACCCGTCGGATCACGACCTTCCCCTGTTCAACAACAACGGCCTCTCTGGGACAACCCAAACCAACAATCGCCACTTGCGGCGGGTAAATAACGCCCCACATCGCTTCGACACCACGATCACCAATATTAGACACAGTAAAACTAGGAGCATCGAGATCAGAGAATTTCAGCGTGCCCTGCTTCGCGCGCTCTACCAAAGCTTGTAGCTGCTGCATCAGTCCGTCGACACTTAAGTGGTCAACATCACGAAGCACAGGCATCACTAAACCTCCACCTCGCAGGTTGACCGCATTGGCGATATCGATAGTTTCGGACGGAGCAAAGCGCTGCAAATAATGCCCATTTAACTGCGGATACTTCACCAGGCTTCGCGCAATGACACGCAACAGCGGCGCAATCAATAAGATGCGTTGCAACGGTTCACGCTCGCCGTTCAGCAGAGAAAGGTGTTGCTCCAATAGAGTTATATCCAGTGTGTGGCTTAAATAGTAGTGAGGGATCTGCTGTTTTGATCGCGTTACAGTCGCAGCAATGGCGTCACGCATCTGTTGCGGATCAAAACCACTACGAGAAGGATTCTGAGCCGGCTTCGGTTTCTCCACGAGAGCCGCTTGAACATCCACCAACCGGATCGCTCCATCAGGGCCTGAACCAGCCACTGCGGATAATGGCATATTATGCTGCTGAGCCAGCTCTCTGGCAGCAGGAGAAGCAAGATAAAAGACAGACGTTTTATCACCTGAAGCGCTCCCTCTCGGTTGAGAAGGGCTTTGCGAAGCTGCTTGTTTCCCTTTATTCGCGACAGATGAACCAGGCAAATCGTTTAACTCTGTTGCACTTCTTTGAGCCGATATAACAGCGAGATCCGCTTCATCATTTAACTGTGAAAGCTGCGCGATTGGTTGGCCAACGGGCGTTTTCTGGCCAACCTTAATTAGCAGTTCAGAGATACACCCCTCATCGTATGCATCCAGCTCTATCGCTCCCTTGTGGGTCTCAATCACAGCGATAGGATCGCCTCTTTTCACCGTATCACCGACTTGAACCAGCCATTCGGTCAATACGCCCTGCTCCATATCTGAGCCAAATGAAGGCATGGTGATCTCTTTCATCAGATCATCCCTCCATCACGCTACTAGTTGCCGAGCCGCAGCAACGATAGCGCTAACCTGAGGTAACGCCGCCATTTCGAGGTGCGCCGGATAAGGAATAGGCACCTCCGCACTACAAACTCTGGTAATGGGCGCATCCAGCGACCAAAAGCCCTGTTCGCCAATCAATGCTGATATCTCCGCCGCCATGCCTCCGCTTTTCCATGATTCGTCGACGATCAGTACCTTGTGCGTCTTGGTCACTGCAGCAAGCAATGCATCAACATCTAGCGGACGCAAGCAGCGAAGATCCAACACCAGTGTGTCAATACCGACGTCAGCCAACTGCTCAGCGGCATCCATGCTCTTCGCTAAATTTGCGCCCCATGTAATGATCGTCAGATCATGCCCATCGCGGCGCACCACTGCCTGCTCCATCGGTGCAATCGTATCGCTTTCACAGAGGGTTTCTTCTTGGTTATAAAGCATCACATGTTCAAACATGATCACAGGATCAGGATCGGCAATTGCCATCTGCAACATGTATCGGGCATCGGCAACTGTACCGGGATAGATCACCTTCAAACCGGGAATATGGGCATACCACCCCTCAAAGCTGTGAGAGTGCTGTGCGGCCAGCTGCTTCCCCGCACCACAGGCCATACGAATAACAATGGGGACACTGATCTGTCCCCCCGACATATGCCTCAATGTCGCTGCGTTATTAACTATCTGATCCAAGGCTAGCAAGCTGAAATTCACCGTCATCACTTCAACAATAGGCCGCATTCCGCCAATAGCAGCGCCGATCCCTGCACCTACAAAACCCGACTCAGCCAGCGGCGTATCGATCACCCGTTCCGCACCAAATTGGTCGAACATCCCTTTTGAAACGGCATAACACCCGCCATAACGCCCGACATCTTCGCCCATCAAAAAAACGCGAGGATCAGCAAGCATCGCCTCAACCATGGCATCATGAATTGCGCTGCGAAAACTTAACGTTGCCATTAGCGCTACCTCCCCTCTGGTTTAGACGTATCGTGAGGGGTATAAACATGGCGCATTAAATCTGTTTCTGGCTCCCAACCTGCCGCCTCTGCAGCTTCTACCGCCCGTTCAATCTCTTTATCTACCGCTTGCTCCAACTCACTGACTTGCGCTTGCTCAATCAGATGATTCGCCATCAACCATTCTCGTAACTGCACGATCGGGCCTTTTGCGCGCCACTCAGCAACCTCATCACTATCGCGATATAACTGAGTATCGAACATCGAGTGGCCTTTAAAACGGTAGGTTTGACACTCAATAAACTGCGGCAAACCGGTATTCCGGATCGCATTGCAAGCCACCTTGGCAGCGGCTTCCACATCCACCACGTTCATGCCATCAACCACCTGAGCCGTTAAACCATAGCTGGCCGCTTTACGATAGATATTCGGTTCCGACTCCTCAATGGCCAGCGGCGTCCCCATGGCATAGCGATTGTTCTCGCAAATAAACAGCACAGGCAGATCCCACAAGGTCGCCAGGTTCAAGCTTTCATGGAATTCACCTTCCGCCACCGCGCCCTCGCCAAAAAAGCACGCGGTTATCTGATTTCTACCGCAAAGCTTATCTGCTAACGCCAAGCCAACGGCAATGGGCAAACCACCTGCTACGATGGCATTACCACCATAAAAACGATTTTTAACGTCGAATAGGTGCATTGAACCACCGCGGCCGCCACTGCAGCCTGTTACCTTGCCGTACATCTCTGCCATCACCGCATTCATCTCCACACCACGAGCCAGTGCATGACCATGCTCCCGATAGGTAGCCACCACCGCATCGGCGGGCATTAGCGCTTGCATTACGCCCACTGCGATCGCCTCTTCACCATCATAAAGATGAAGAAAGCCGCGGATTTTTTGTTGCTGATAAAGTACCGAGCAGCGCTCTTCAAAACGCCGAATGCGGATCATTTGCTGCAACAAGAACAACAAATGTGGCGTGCTGATATGTAGCTTGCCATTGCTCATGATTCATCACTCTCTAAGGTTGAAATATCACCCTCAGGTAATCCCAGCTCCCGGGCTTTAAGTAAGCGCCGCATTATCTTGCCGCTACGTGTTTTGGGAAGGTTCTGACGAAACAGTATTTCACGGGGTGCAACGGCTGCGCCCAAGCGTTTTCGGGCATGCGCCATCAAGGCTTGTTTCAAATCATTGTCGGGTTCATTGCCTGGCTTCAATGCCACGTAGGCTTTTACCAACGCCCCTGCCGTTTCATCGGGCACCCCGATGACGCCCACCTCTGCAACCGCAGGGTGCTCCATCAACACACTCTCCACCTCAAAGGGGCCAATCAGATGACCGGAAGATTTGATCACGTCATCGGCGCGACCGACAAACCAGTAATAGCCATCGTCATCACGCATCGCTAGATCACCGGACAAATACCAATCATCAACAAAGCACTTCTCATAACGCGCCTGCTCATTAAGGTAGCCACGGAACATCGATGGCCAGCCGGGTTTCAGGGCTAATTCTCCTACCTGATTATTGGCAACAATGGGCGTAATGTGACCATCATCTTGCCGGGCAACAATGGCAGCCGTGATCCCCGGCATCGGCCGCCCCATGGATCCTGGGCGCACTGGCTCAGAAGCGAAATTAGCGATCATGATGCCGCCAGTTTCGCTCTGCCACCAATTGTCGTGGAATGGCATACCAAACACCTGCTGACTCCAGCGTACCGCTTCAGGATTAAGCGGCTCACCTACTGAGGCCATAAAGCGTAACGCAGATAGATCGTGATGCTTAATCAGTTCGCCACCGGCCTTCATCAACATGCGAATGGCCGTCGGCGCGGTGTACCAGATATTCACTTTCTGCTCAGCCAACACTTGATACCAGTGTTCAGGGTCAAATTCCTGCTCATCAACGATCAAGGTAGTGCGATTACAAAGGGGAGAAATAATGCCGTACGACGTACCAGTTACCCAGCCGGGATCGGCGGTACACCAGAAAACGTCGTCAGCTCGCAAGTCGAGGGCAAAATAGCCGGATATTCTATGGTAAGCGACGGCACCGTGAACATGCATCACCCCTTTCGGTTTACCTGTGGTGCCAGAGGTGAAATGCAGTAAAGCCAGCTGTTCATGGTCGAAGGCTCTCACCGGAAAATCGGGAGCAGCCTCAACCATGGCACCATCAAGATCAATACAGTTCTCAGGCAGTTCGCCTTTAATCCCGTACAGCAACACATGCCTCAGTCCCGGCATTTGCTCTCGCCAAGGCTGCACTTTCTTCTTGTACAGTGCATGGCTGGTCACCAACACCCGAGCTTTACCTATCTCCATGCGGGCACGAACAGGCTCAGGGCCAAAGGCAGAAAACAGCGGTGAAAAGACAGCCCCAAATCTGAGCGAACCTAACACAGCGAAATAGAGTTGCGGAACCCGGCCACAAAGGCCAAATACGGTATCGCCCACTACGATATTTAACCGCTCTAGCACGCTAGCAAAGCGAGCGGATTGCTCTGCTAGCTGCTGGTAACTGATATCCCTGTTTTGTCCGGATTTACTTAACCAACGGATAGCCGTTTGCTGACCAAATCCTTCATCGACATGGCGATCTGCAGCCTCATAAGCGATATTAATGCCGCCGGGCAATCCCTTAAGCATCTGTTCTGCTTGTTGCCAGGAAAACTGCGCATAACGGGTACCATAGTCGTTCAGGTTATATTGTCCCTTGCGATGACCTGACTTACTTATCTGTTCAATATCCATCACATCCTCCACACATGGAGATCCATCAGGTCATGACACAGAAGTAGTACGAGTTAATTGCATGAATGGTAAAGCGCTTTGAATTGGGCTACCCATGGCAAGGAGCTGTAGCCAACGACCCATTCACATCGTCTGGTGGCACGACCAGTCATTACTTATCTCTAGCCTAGCTCACGAGCAGAGAGTTTTCTTGCCTACAAATTGACCTGCTTCAAGCAAGCTAGCAACAATAGTTAAAACCGGACAGACACTGACCAAGGCAACAACTAAACGCGACGAAAATGAGCATGATATTGCGCAATAAGTATGAAAATAGGCATCAAAGCGCTTATAGTGAAAAGCATTGACCATGCCCTCTTAGAGTTGGCAATCAGCCGATCCCCCCACTACGGAATACACCTTGAAAAAAATAGCCTTGTTCGTCGACGTGCAAAATATTTACTACACCTGCAGACAGGCCTTTGGGCGCCAATTTGATTATCACAAGCTGTGGCAGCGGATCGGTTATGAAGGTGAAATAGTCACGGCCAATGCGTACGCCATTGCCAGGCAAGACGATGGACAAAGGAAGTTTCAGGACGCCCTGCGCCATATCGGATTCGAGGTAAAACTTAAGCCATTTATTCAACGCGCTGATGGTTCGGCTAAGGGTGACTGGGATGTTGGCATTACCATCGACATAATGGATATTGCACAGCAGGTAGATACTGTAATACTGTTATCTGGTGATGGAGATTTTGATCTGCTATTACAAAAAATCACGGAGAAGTACGGCGTGACCACCCATGTTTACGGTGTGCAGGAACTGACGGCCAATAGCCTTATTCGTTCTGCCAGCCATTTTCATCCAATAGAACAAGACCTACTGAAGTAGGCCTTGTTGTCGTAATAAACTCAGCGATAGAACCTAGCTACCGCAAGGTTCATCAGTCACCTGCCAAACGACGGGTTCCCAATACTCGTTTCTCTTTGAGTATCTTTTCTCGGGGATAAATTTTGCGGCAACATGGTAACGCTTGTTCGCTTCAACCTTTATCTCAATACGTTTTGAAGTCCCTCGATCCCTGCCGGGAAGCTTCAACCTAGGATCAGTGATGATTTCATAAGTTTTTACCAAATAAACACCAGGCTCCAATACATATGCGCCCGACTTAACGACCGCACGGTCGTCAATACGATCTATCTGTACAGGATATAACCCCTGTGGTTCAGGCGGTTTCATGAATATCGAAACACGACCACATTCAGCCCCTTCAGGTAAGTCATTGCTCTTGCAAGCAACCAAGCTGGTAAGACTCGCTAGTAACAAAATAAGGTATTTCATAACTTGTTTCCGTTTATTAGATAGCCAATAGTCAGGAACTCAATACAACTCTAGCAGGATCCGTCACCACAGCCTCAATACACCGCCGATTGTTCGCCAAGGATAATAAATAGTCATTGTACTAAACGAACAGAAAACGGACGCTGGCAAACAATCGTTTGTTTGCCAGCAAAAAATCAACGTTATTTTTTATTTACCGGCCTAAACCAATGCGCCCAGCCGACAAAAGCGCTGGCGCCACGGGTTTGGATCCAGACTTTGCCTTTGCCGCTGAAACGGCAGACAAAACCTTCTCCGGAGAAGAACAGGGATTTATAGCCGCCCACTTTGGTGACTTTGTATTCCAGCCCTTCAGTGAAGGCGACGATGTTGCCGGTATCCACGACGTAGTCTTCTTCAACATCAATCTCGATCACCGCACCGTACGAGTTGAAGAACAGATCTCCAGTGCCTTTCGCGCGGATCAAAAACAGACTTTCACCAGAGAAGAAGCCTTTCACCAGCCCCTGCCATTTGCTCTCAATCTCGATATCCGGGCCACACGCAACAAATGCACCGTTTTGCAGATAGATGGTGTCGTCGTTCAGGTACTGATGACACAGATCGCCCGGTGTACCCGGCGCAATACCCACTTCACCATCCACACCTTCGGCGGTGAATTCGTTAATGAAGATGCTTTCACTGGTCAGCAAACGGCTAAGGCCGCCACGCATCTTGGTTTTCATCTTCATATTAGTGTCCATGGTCGCCATTGCTGAGGCTTCCACTTTCAACATGTTGCCCGCGGGCAGTTGTACCGTCACAAAGCCGTAGTCTGGCTTACCAACCATCTCGAACGCGTAGCCTTTTTGCTCGGGTTGGCTTACTGACGAAGCAGGCTCAGGCGCTTGAGTATTATCTTCCATAGTTAACTCGCTCATTTTTGCTCCTTAGGCTTTACGCGCTCGTAATGAAGGCCCAAGGGCGTTCCCAAAACTAGAGGTGTTGTGGCTCTGACACCAAACCGTGCCCGTTCCCTTAAATTTACACACCAAACCTTCACCACCTAACCAGGAGTGCAACCAACTCTTACCGGCTTTGGTGATGCTGAAATCTAGGGTTTCATCGAACGCGACGATATGACCGGAATCGACAATATATTCGCCATCAACCTCAACCGGATAGATAGCACCAAACGAAGAGAGTATCACCTTGCCTTGGCCCTTGAGGTTCAGCCAAAGTACTCCCTCACCGGAAAATAAGGACTTAAATCCCTGCCAACCTAGATCAACGTCGATACCGCTGTCACTAGCTAAGTAGGAGCCGCTTTGTACGATCAAATTATCGTTATCCAGCTCCATGGTCATCATGTCTCCCGCCAAATCCGTGCCGAAGAACACAGTTCCGGAGTCACCTTTCGGCTCAAAGTGGTTGAGGAACAGTGACTCGCCGCCAAGCATACGCTTGGCCGCTTTAAACAGGCCACCAGAGTTCTTTTTGTGGGTAGTTGTGGTGATATCCATGTTGCCGCTCATGGCGATCATGGCACCTGCTTCAGCTGTGATAGTTTCTCCCGCCTGCAATGTCACTTTTGCCGCCGTATTACCGGGGCGATGAGTCAATTCAATATCCATTTATTTACTCCTATTAACGCCCTGGTTTATCGGAATTTCGGATTCAGCCAGCTCGACAAGCCAGACAAACTGCGGGTTTGCACGATAATTTTCCCTTTACCCTGTACGCGAGTCACTAGGCCTTCCCCACCAAAAAAGCTAGAGAAAATACCTCCTGCCAGTTGTAGCTTTAGCTTGATGCCTGGCTCATAGGCCACCAAATGCGAGGTATCAACAATATATTCGCCATCCACCTCTTTCTCGACCAACGCGCCATAAGCACCATAAAACACTTTACCGGTGCCTTTGACTGTCAGCTTAAACAATCCTTCACGGGCGATAAATGAGACAAAGCCTGCCCAACGCAGGCCCAATTCAACGCCGTCCGAAGACGCAAGATAAGCCCCAGGCTGGAGATGAAACTCTTCGTCATTTAGCTCGATGCAGCGGATCTCGCCCGGCACTGGCTGCACTAGGGTCACCCGCTTGTTAGCATTGGTATTGTTGGTAAAGCGGCTCACAAACAGTGTTTCACCACCCAGATACTTTTTCAGTAACCCTCTGAAGAAGCCCCCGTTGAAAGTCGCAGTAAGATCGAGATCGGCATCCATGCTGCTCATGGCATCCGACTCGCTGACAATGGTTTCTCCTGGCTCTAAATCGACATCGATATAAGAAAACGCCTGGGAGCCTTTTATTTCAGCTTTCATTCCCTTTTCCTTGTGGTCAGCGGTAAGAACTGTCACCGCACAAATTGAAATTAGTTTTATCGACCTGCTTCGAGCACAACATCAGTTTCATTAAGTTCCAGCTGACTGTCGTCATCAACCACAAACCCCTCAACACCGGCTTTTAGCCGGGCAAATGGCTGCGACAGGTCGAGAAATTGTGACGTTGCATTCGAGTTGTAGTCCTCTAGGGCATTAATCCGTTCATCCGTGGCGGGGTGAGAGCTGATAAAGCCCATGCCCGTCTTTATCCACTCCTGAGTATCTTCATCACCCAACTCGGCTAGCTTTTCCTGCTCTTTAGCTTGCATCTTTTGGAAGAAACGAGCCAAACCGGTGGGGTCGATGTTGGCTTTAATCAGTAAGGCATGACTAAGCCGATCCGCCTCTGATTCAAAATCCCTTGAATACCCCTGGCTAATCAGCAAAGGGGCCGCATCGGCTACCACAGCTAATACACCGGACACATCGCCAATCAGCGCACTCACGGCAACATAGATCCCAGCATGGGAGATCACGTTACGAATACCATGACGCTCTCGAACATGGACGATTTCGTGCCCGACGACGCCCAGTAATTCAGCGGCATCGTCAGCAGCTAAAATCAATCCTGAATTAATCACGACAATACCACCGGGCAGTGCAAACGCGTTCAAATTGCTGTCGTTGACGATATAAAAGTGATAATCAAAGCGCCGTTTCGGTAAGAGATCGATCAGTGGCGTCACCAAGGGCTCAAGCAAACGTGCTGATTGCTCATCGTCCATTAACTCGGCACTAATCTGATACTGGGCAAAACTGGATTCACCCAGCTGCTGTTCCCATTCCACGGGCACTTGCTCAGCGATCACGGCACTGGCACGATGCAGGTTCATCAACGCGGCAATGGGCACAGCTAAACAAACCAAAAGCACCACCACCAACAGCGACCAGTTAAATAGATGCTTAGAGCGAGCACCGCGCATCATACCGGCCAGATGGGGATACTGTTTAAAGTGAGGGTCTTTGAGGACAAATTTATCCGAGGTATAAAAACGCCAGTCAGGCCGGCCCGGATGGGTAAAAAACACCAGGCGATCGCTGGCCCCACCCTGCTCCATCTGCAACTCATTCAGACTTAATTCGATCTGCTGATCTGCAATGGTAAATATCAAATGCGAACTGCCCACCCGTAACTGACCGGAAGCTTTACCTTTCGCGAGAGACGAATGCACTCCATGACACGGATAGAGAGAGGGTTCAGACATTGTGCGGCGTATTCCCTGTGTTGATTAACTCACAACGCCATGGACGACTGGACAAGTTGTTACCAGTTCAGTCCAGCAAGGCCACTGCAAGCGCTATTAAAAATCCCTTAAACTTCAATCAGTCAGTTACAATCAATCGAAGCACTTTATACCAATCCGCATAAAGATATGGTCAACCAGGAAGTCTGGGCAAGTTCAATTCAAGGCGCAGTCATGCCGCAATGGTTGTTCCCTTGCAAATGGCTGCAACGTAGAAGTGGCTTGCCCAGACTTCCCCGTAGGACGGGTTTTAAATCACTTTATGCAGCGTTAGCTGATTTCGGCGTAGAACAACTATGCCTTCAGTCACCTGCCTTGCCTAAAGTGATTTAAATTCCCGCTGGTAAATCATATTCTTATGCGGATTGGTATTACCTTGAGCTGCGCATTATAAGCTGGCCCATAAGGAGCAACCTTGACCAAAGTCCAGTTTCTGGAGTCGAATCGCATCGGCAACAGTGATGTCGATAAATAAGGTCTGATATCTCTGTAAGACCAACGAATGATGTTTGGACGATCCCTGCGACTCTCTGATCCGGCTCAGAACTTGGGCTATTTTTACGATACTCATTCAAAGAGATAACACTTAAAATGGCTTCCTTTCATCACCATGGCTGAGGCAGCACCTATGCAATTCGAACTTTATGACATAAGCAAAACCTACGAAGATAATTACCAGAATGGTCCTTTCTTTGCGGGTGACATGCCGACCCGCCCTGCGATTAAGCAGATGCAAAAGGTGTTCGACTTTGAAGTGAACTCTCGTCTAGGTGTACCTGCTGGTCCACTGCTCAACAGCCATTGGTGCGATGTCTATGCCCAACTGGGTTTCGATTTGCCGGTTTATAAAACCGTGCGCAGTGTCGAGCGCGCTTGCCATCCCGCGCCGAACTGTATCTTCCTCAATGCAGAAAATCAGTTTAGTCATCAGGATATCAATACCCAGATGAAACCGGGCGTACGCCCTTCGCTGGATGAAAAGATCACCATCACCAACTCGTTTGGCGTACCTTCACTTTCGCCCGAGGTATGGATGAAAGATATTGAAGCGGGCAACAAAAAAATGGGCTCCGGCCAATTGATGCTGGTGTCCGTTAACGGTACGCCAGGGTTGGCTGAACGCGATTTAGTTGAAGATTATGGCTATGTCTCTGCCATGGCCAAAGAAGCTGGCGCCAAGATCATTGAAGTGAATTACTCCTGCCCTAACTTGGGTGGCAGCAAAGAGGGTGCCCTGTTCTCCGATCCGGAAAACTCTGCACTGGTCTCGAAAAAGATACGTGAATCGATCGGCGACACACCACTGATGATCAAACTGGGCTGGATGCCTGCAGAACAGCTGGAAAAAGTGATTGCAGCCAACCGACCTTACGTTGATGGCTTTGCTGCGATTAACACCATTCCTCGCAAGATCGTCAATGACCAAGGCGGCTCAGCCCTGCCGGGTGAAGGTCGATTGCAAAGCGGCACCTGTGGCTTCGCCATCGGCGAACTGGCCGAAGAAGTGACCAGCAACCTGATCGACCTGCGAACCAAGTGGAAAGATGACTTTGTAATCTGTTCCGTCGGCGGCATGATGACTGCACAGGATCTGCACCGCCGTCTGGAGATGGGCGCTGATATGGTGATGAGTGCTACTGCCGCCATGTGGGACCCATATTTGGCCCAGCGATTCCACGAATATAAGTAAGCAGATCACTCGCAGATTGATTTTTTAAACCGCCTTCCGGCGGTTTTTTATGTGCAGGAAGTACAGTACACCCGCAGCACTTCGCGGGGTGAGCCTTGCCGCGGGGGCATGGTACCCAAAACACTTCGTGGGGCATGCGAATGCACAGGAGCGGCAGCTTACTTAAAGCTACAATTCGGAACAGCAAGTCATGATAGGAGAGATTGATGCAAGGCAGAGAGCTAATACGGACGAGATGGTGTTTACTGATTGGCGTGCTACTCATGATTAGCGGCTGCCGCGATGCCATGGTTAACGCGTTTGCGTTTTATCCTGAACGCTTGCCGCCTGAAGCCGCTGCCCCATCAGATGCTGAAGAGTTGATATTGAATACGCCAGATGGCGAACAGCTACAGGCACTTTGGTTTGATACACAATCAGATAGAACGGTGCTGTATCTGCATGGCAATGCAGGGCACCTTTTCTATCGCATTGACGACGCCAGAAAAATCGCTGCCACCGGTGTTAACGTCTTGCTGCTTAGCTATCGTGGTTATGGCAAGAGTAGCGGCTCACCTTCCGAACAAGGGCTGTATACCGATGCGCAAACGGCGCTGGACTATCTGTTAACAGAACGTGGGTTCAAAGAGCAAGATCTGTTTATCTATGGCCGTTCTCTTGGCTCAGCGATGGCTGTTCACATCGCCCAGCATCGACAGCTGGCCGGACTGGTATTAGTTACGCCTTTTTCCAGCGGTAACGACATGGCAAAAGTTATGGGGATGGGTTGGTTAAACTGGGCGCTAGGCTCGCCATTAGATTCGATTCATAAAGTACCTAATGTCCCTGCCCCCGCCCTGTTTATTCACGGCGACGCCGACGACATTGTGCCGTTTGCCTTAGGGCAAAAACTATATGATGCATATCCAGGTGCAGAGAATAGCCATAAACGATTCATAGCCGTGCCCGGCGCAGACCATAACGACCTGAGTGTGATTGCCTATCCAGACTATTGGTATTGGATTGAAGCCTTTATGGCTGAAGTTCGGGAGAGTTAATGTACTTTAGTATGTTACCACTTCCGGCTTTTACTCCTTCTCCCCGATTGATACAGCCAAGAAGACTGAGTTAAAAATAGCCAGGTAGTAAAGAAACAAACCGGAGCAGCAATAAACCACAAAAATACGAGGCAGAAATGACCGAAGAACAGAAACGATCACTGATTGAACAAAGCTGGGATATGCACGCTTTGGTCGAGGCTAGCTACCTTAAAAACAGCGCCACGCTATCGACTCATGACAATCCAACAGGCCACCATGATTGGCTTGAAAAACAACGGCTACTGCTCGCCGACATGGCTCTCCATTTATTTCAAACGTCACTAGAGCCTGAGCCGATGGAGCTCGATAAACTGCGTAATAATCTACATGCTATTCTAACCATCTCAGATCAGTTCTTACCCGATGCCAAATTAGATAGGGCGAAGGATCACCTTTACTAAACCTTAAGGAGAGGAACGGATGTCAACCGAACTGATTATCAGCTTCTGCCTCGTCGCTTTACTCAGTGGCATGGTGCCTGGCCCCAATGGCTTGCTCATTGTGAGCCACTCCCTCACTCTCGGCAGAAGAACAGCCCTTATCACGCTTTCAGGCACCCTTTGCGCTTTTTACGCCCATGGCCTGTTTTCAGTGGTTGGGATCTCCGCTCTGATCATGAGCTCTTCAGAATTGTTTATGCTGGTCAAAGCCCTAGGTGTCGCTTACCTCTGCTACCTAGGCATTACGTCACTATGGCAGGCGATTAATTCAAATAAAATCGCACAGAAAAATACACCCCAACCATTAGCGCATCGACTTAGCTACAAAAAAGCTTGGTTACAGGGGTTTATCACCAACCTGCTGAACCCAAAAGTATCGATGTTTTATCTCGCACTATTTCCGCAGTTTTTATCTGAGTCATCGGATATCGTAACTACCACTTTTTTTCTGGTCACAGTACAAATCATCATTGTGGGTTGCTGGTTCGCATCGTTGGCACTGCTTGCTCATAAAACAGTCGGACTAGGAAAACCGATGCTGACACGCCTCCTCAAAGGCGGTGTTGGCGTGTTGATGCTTTGGTTTGGGGTGAAACTGGCTAAAGTCCAAACCAGCGCTTAAATACGACTCCTTCATCGGATATTTGAGGAGCCGAGGTGCCTTCTAGACTGCAAACACCATGAATGTGCGCTATCAACCTACTTAGCATCATTCTCAGAAATGGTAATGCAGTTATCGGCGTTATCTCCTAAATCTCCCAATCCCGCCAGTGCTGCTGGCGGAAAGATAAATAGGCTGGCGATACCTGCCACACGGCGCGCTGCACCCAATTTTTCTAAAGATGATTTAGGTTCATAAAATGTACCCGTTACCGCCAATGGAACACCAAGGCTAATAGCTGATGACTTGGGTTTTGGGGTAAACACCATATCTAAGGTTTCCTTACCAAAATCTATCGTGCCAGCACCTCGCACAGTAGATTTTTTCGTATCAACCACCACTGCCGTCGGCTTCGACACACCGTCTTTAACGGTGACATGCGCAGCTAAGCAATTCATTTTTACTCGTTTGTCATCTTTATCACCTAATTGCGAAATCAATAAGCGGCGAATGGAGGTTGTTGTCTCAGCCGCCCGCAACTCCGCAGTGCCTTCACTTATCAACGCTCGCCCTTCCCCCGTCATACTGGCCATCAATGCAGCTAAAGAATCACCTTGGCCTTGAACATCCACATTGACATGTCCCTGCCCTTCCAAAAACGTCATATCGGTCATCAAACCAACGATTTCGGCCATTTCCACATCCGTTCCTGTGGCTTTAATATGGAACAAGGGCAGTTTGTGTGATGAATCGATGGTCGCATCAGCGGAGACCTTGCCGTGAAACATCTCTGTCGCTTCAATCGCAAGCATCAACACATCATCACTGAGTTTCATATCCAACACGCTGTTGGCAGCATGCAAAGCCGCAAAAGAAAACTTCTGAATATCTAACTGAACATGGCCATCAAAATCACGCATCCAATTCACCGAAAATGGTCTGTCACTAAACACTTTTTCCGCTGAAACTTGTTCAGTTGTGCTGGAATTATCCGTGCTTGTTGCCGCCAGCAAGGGATCAAGGTTAAGCACCTTAGAGTGAAGCTGACCATCGACGCGCCAACGCCTCGTGCTCTCTTTCAGCGTTAGGCTTCCTGCGATATCACTTTCACCAACCCGAACATTGATATTTTTAGCATTAAACTCTGCTACACCGTGGCGCAAATCAAACGCTAGGTGCCAAGGCACAGGTGATGACAATTCGAGCCCGGTAAAGTGCTGCAACTGCGACAAGTCATTGCCGCTTGCGTTGACATGAACATCAAGACCTTTCAGTTCGAAAACATCATCTGTTTTACCACTGATATTGAACGCTAATCCCTGCGTAGTTAATGAAATGTCGCCTTGCCATGGCTCACCGTTAAAATGCCTTATTAAACTGCTCATTTCACCAGCGACAAGCAGTTCAACGCCATCTAACTTGCCACTAACATCCCAGGAAAATCGCTCATTTCCAGATTCGCTAGGCTCAATTCGTAAGGAGTCTATACCCAACGTATGTTCGTTTTGCTTGGCGGTATCGCGCCACACAATGGCTGAGTTTTCGACCGCTATCCATTCAAATGTTGGCAGTACAGCGTTCGAATCACCAAGTTGCCCCTCAAATTTCCAGTTACTGATGCCATCGGCATTTTTTTCAAATATCACTTCAGCGCCGCGTAACCGTACTTTACGAACATGTAGCTCGCCCATAAGCAAAGGTAGCCACGCCATCTGAATATCCAGGTAATCAGTTTTCAACATCAGTGGAGTTGAACCCCAAGGCGCATTCGCCAGGGAGACATTGTTGATGGCAAAATACGGCTGAGGAAGAAGTTTCAACTCAGCATCACCAGTAATGGTCAAGTGACGCCCCGTGGTTGCTAACACACGCTTTTCCAGCTCCACCCGATATTCGTTGGGATCGACAAGATGAAAGGCCACGCTCAACAAGACCAAGCCGAGTATAAAAAAGCTGCATAGAACCACTAATAGACGCTTGGTTATCATCACTTATCTTGTTCCTCGATTCGGCGGGTAATAAAGCCAGTGTTCAACATGCGGGGCGACTAATAGGATATAACAAACTGTTCAGTCAGTGAGAAAAGATCAAGCACGCCCTATTAGCTATAGCGTTAAATCACGTTGGCGATGAAACCTGGGTAATGAAGCCAGAGTTATGAAACTAGAGTAATGCAGTGAGAGTAAAGCAGGACGTCGCTCGATGCTATAACGAAGGCATTAGCTCAGCCTAAACTGAGCTAATGCTACTGGATAACGCGCTGTTTAGTTCATGAATCGGAACTGTTGATTAAGCCCGTTAATACATTGCCATTGATGCATGTTTGCACCGTTGGCTTCCGACACACCTTTGATGTCGGCACACTTATCACTCTTTCTTGACCGTAATTCAAACCAACCATCGCCGAGGTCAACTATCCGCCAATGCTGATTTTGATTACTGCCTTGGCAGCTGTACTGCTGCAATTTTGCACCATTGTTTTTACTGCCATACGCAAGATCTAAACACTTGTCACTGACCTGTGAACGAATGCTATACCAGCCACTACCCTGTTCTTCAAAACGGAAACGTTGATTAGCGTTGTTGGTATTGCAGGACCACTGATGGTAAATCGAACCGTTATTTGTATTGCCGTTAGCGACATCCATACAGCGCTGACTATGGCGTAACTGCAGATTGACCCAGCCTGTCGACGGCTGAAGCGCAGCACTTTGCAATGTAATGTCATTTATCTGGTCTGTGGCGAGGTTTTCCGTCCATGATGAGCCAACTGGACGAATACTGCTTTTAGCGATGTAGCCTTCGCCTGCTTCAACGTCATAACCTAGATCTACCGTTAGCGTTACTGTACTTTCACCGGCAGGAACCGTTTCAGTAGCTTCACCGAGCCAGGTATCAGCAGACCAAAATTCGACCACAACATCTCGCTGTTCTGTGGCGGCATAAGCCACCTTAAAGCTGAAGCGAGAGCCTACATCTTGCTGTCGTTCGATGGCTGCAAAGCTGATGTCATCAACCTTGGGCAGTGGCGAAATGATGCTGATATCGTTCAACTGATCTGTATCGATATTCTCGCGCCATGTGGTATTGGTCGGACGAATAGCCCCTTTCAGTTGATAATCGTTAGCGCCCGCCAAAGGTGCCTCATTTAAATCAACAAACACATCTGTTGTGCCTGCCCCCGCATTAACAGCCGTTTTTCCTGCTGCTAGCCAGTTGCTGCCATCCCAAACTTCAACAACCAAATCCCGCGCTTGCGTAGCGGAATAACGCACAGCAAAGCGATAGCGAGTCCCGCTTTCTAACTCAGTGATGAGTTCAGCAAACTCAAACAAGTCCTCGCTTGGCGCATTCGCAGCTTCAATTCTTATCCCGTTAATTTGAACATTGTCGATGTTAGATTGCCAATCGGCCCCCACCGGACGAATGCTCGCTTTAAAAAGGTAGCCTGTCGCTCCACTGACTGTCGGTTGTGGTAGGGAGACGGTCAATGCAGTCACATCACTGCCGGCGGATACTGACTTACGTGTCGACGCGATATATTGATCTTGATGCCACAACTCCAGTACCAAATCTCGGCCAATTGAAGCAGAGTATTCCACATTCACGGTATAGCTATCCGCAGGTGCTAATTCACTTATTTGGTCCGCAAATCGAATCGTATCTTCTTTGCCCGAGGTCTCAGCCCCACTATGAACTTCCAAAACCACAGAGCTGACTCGGCCGCCGTTATCAGGGAACGTCACCGTCACCACTGGGTTCTTAGACAGCAGTTGATTATCAACAGGGATATGAATGGCACCGAAGAACTCACCTCGAGATGATTGATCGCCTCCTTTCCAGTTTGAAGGTACTGATACCTTAGTCCCATTTATCATCACTGTCGGTTTCTTCGAACGCTGATGAGAACGACCCAGGCTGAGTTTCAATAATGAATGGCCAGTGGCCACTTTAACATCACGAAAACGGAAAGTGAGCGCCTTATTGGCGATAATAGATTGTAGGTGATCATCTGAGTAATAAGTCGCCACATCAAGAGACTCAGTAAACTGAATTGCTTCAGCAAAAGTGTATTCAATAACCACGGTTTCACCGGGGATCAAAGTTAAGCTAGAAGGCGCCATCACATTATTTTCATCGCGATAGACAGGCTTAGAATTGGCGTAAATTTTAAGCTGCTTTTGACGCACATTAGTTACCTGCCCCATCTCATTAACAAAGGCTAGTGACACACTTTGTTCAGTTTCAGCAAGGCTGTTCAACGCAACATACGCCTTATTGCCATCAACAAACGCTTGCACCTGCACATCTTCATTTGAAGACAACGCTTTAACACGGTGGCCAGTCACATTTGCCCATAACTGATAGAAATGGATCCGGGGAGTCCAGAAGAAACGTTGTGGTTTACCATTACTGATACTGCTTGGATCAGGACGTAAAACAACCGCACCATAGGGTGCCCAGTTATTCCCAGCATTGTAGTGCCAGGCCGCTTTACCGGTAATAAATGGAATAGAGGTCAACAGGCGATCCTGTCGATCTAAAAGTTGGAACAACATGTTATTGATCGAACGGATCGACTGAACACTTTTTATATCGCTATACCCGTCGCCGTAGCCTTTCTCGATGCCACCATATTCACTGATGGTTACCGGCTTAACACGATCCCATTTGTAATGGCTATAGGTTTCCAACAAATCAAGAATCGCTTCCAGATTGCTACCTGAACGCTGATTGTTAGCCCCTGTCACATTCACCCCGTCATAAGGGTGAACCGAAAACGAATCAATATAGGGACCCGCCTCGTCCATGAACTGCTTCATGCGACCATTAAAGTGGCCAAAGTCCCATAACTCCATCGAAGGCCAAGCACTGGAGTATCCAATCACCTGCGTATTAATATTATCCTGATCGAACTTCCTTCCGATCTCTTTAAACAGCTGAGTCATTTCAGCCCGCGCTTTATCATCACTGATGCCGAATTCTCCGGCATGGACAAACGGCTCATTGATCGGCTCGTAGAATAGTGGACGCGATGTATCATCAAAATAGTACTTAAAATAGTTTGCAGCCCAAGCCGCCGCCTTTACTGGATCTTGTCCTGCCGTATAAGCCGCTTTCGGATGATCGGTAACGATATTTCGAGTGGACAAAAAGGCGTAATTAGGGTGCTTCTTCGTCGACTGAACATTTCGCTCACCATTGCTTTTTGCGGTGGCCGGATCAGGGTATGAGCCATGACCTTTGTGGGCGGAAAACGGACTCCAAAATTGGCGTCCAAAGCCGATATTGAGATCATTAACCAGATAATCCAACTCCTCTTGAGTTACCTGGTTTTCTAACGCCGTCATATGAATGTTGAAGTATTTACTTCGATCAAGCTCAGACACGCCACCCACAAATTTTTGGGTGTTGAGATCGATTGTTACTTTATCTTCCGCATGTATCGCGATGCTCATCAGAGAGGTCGCCACAAGCACCATCCCTCGAAACCACTGCTTCAGTTCCATCTTCCTTTCAACCTTCAATCAGAATATATGTTTATTGTTTAAAGCCTGTTTGACGAGTCAGCGAACGCCAAAAAGTCACCATTAAGCGATCCTTTTACACGTTCGCCTTAATTAGCTTTAACCTTTAAAAACAATAAGTTACAAACCCAAGGGAAAGGTAGCAATATTTAGGAACGGAGGCAATTGAACAACGAATTTGGGTGTAAATAATCAGATACGCGAGCGCCCCTCTTTAAACATCAACACGCACCATTAACAATGCGTCTGCAAAGAAGGTCATCCGCCATAAATCGAGAGAGATGAGAACGTGTGCCTGACACATGCGTCGATACTCTGCTTCTACAAAAAAAAGCCGCGATTTACGCGGCCTTTAGCAAAATTTAAAGTGAAGTTAGCCTAATAACGCACTTTCAGGGTGACACCGCAATAGGCTCTATAAGCACGCATACCAACATGCCACACATCTGCGGTAGGTGTACTGATAGCGACCGATTCATTATTGCCGCCACTTGCGGAGGCAAATACCGAAATAACGCTATTTATCCTGCATCCGCTCCGCCAGCCCGGAATAACGTTCACTTTTTTGTGCCAGCGCGGCGCGCCAGATATGTTGGCCGCCAGCCACATAGAGATGCTGCTTAGCGCGGGTCAGACCGGTATAGAGCAGTTCGGGTGTGAGTAGCGGACTCTCCTGCTCGGGTAGCAATAGAGCCACATGAGCAAACTCTGAGCCTTGGGTTTTGTGGATCGTCATTGCATACACAGTTTCGACTTGCGGCAAGCGCGCCAGGCTGATCCGTTTATACCCCAGATCTTCCTGCTCAAACCACGCAGCTAAGCGGCCATCTTCCATCGGCCAGATCAGGCCGACATCACCATTGAACAGACCGGTGCTATAGCTGTTCTGGGTCACCATCACAGGGCGCCCAGCATAGTGCTGCTCGGGCTTAATACGTCCGTTGCGCTGCGCCAGCCACTGCTCAATGCGCACGTTCAATTGCTCGACACCACGATCACCGACTCGTGTTGGTACCAGAACGCGAAATCTGGCTAACGCGGCAAATGCTGCATCCAGCGTTAACGCACGCGCGATATCTAAGAAATAGTGGGCGCTGGCCAGTGGTAACCACTCTTCGACCATGGCTGCGTTGATGTAACTAAGCTGGTTGGCATCATTATGTTGAAAGCTTATTTGCTGGACACAGCGATCCATTAACCGCTTCGTTGTCGCGTCAATGTCTGCTTTGATCACCTCTTTGGCAAACACACCGATCTCGCCACCAAAACGGCGACTTTGGGTCAGCAAAGTCAGGTGATCATAGTTAGCATTAATCGCCGTGGGCATCTGCTGACCACACAGCTCACTTATCTGCGCCGCAGCCTGCGGAGAATAACCGGGGTGCTCGGCACAAGTAAGATCGGCCATTACCCGTCCCACCTCCACCGAGGGCAGCTGTTCAGCATCACCGAGTAATACAAGAGTAGCGTCGTCGGGTAAGGCACGCAGCACCCGCGCCATCATCGGCAGATCAATCATCGACACTTCATCGATGAGCAGCAGATCACAGCGCAGCGGCTGTTCGCGATTAAATTTTAAATCTAGGCTCTGCGGGCGGTAGCCTAATAAACGGTGCAGTGTCGCAGCTTGTTCAGGGATAGCATCAACAATAGCCGCATCGATACCTTGTTTAAGCATGTCGCATTTAGCATCTGCGATAGATTCTTTTAACCGTTGGGCGGCCTTGCCAGTGGGCGCGGCCATCTGGATCTGTAACTGACATTCATGAGCCGCTTGTAGTGCCGCCAATAAGCGCGTCACGGTATAGGTTTTACCTGTACCGGGGCCGCCCGAAATGATACTCAGTTTGCGCCCCATGGCATTGGCCACCGCAACCTGTTGCCAATCTGGCTCCGCCAACGATGCAGCTGATGCCACCGGAAACAGCTGCGGTAATAACTCTGTCAGCCGGGCTTGTTGCTGGCCAGATAAAGGCGACAATTGCAACTTACTCTGCAGCGCTGCCGCCACTTCCCCTTCAAATAGCCAATAACGACGAATATAGAGCAGACCGGTCTCAGCATCATAGACCACGCCTTTGTTAGCAGCCGGCGCACACGATATCGTAGCCAAACAATCAGTCAGTCGATCTTGCGATGGAAACAGATAGCCTTTTTTATCCGCTTCTCTGTCATCCCAAAACAACTTGTTGGCCACCTGAGATAACGGCAAGCAGCTGTGACCTTGGCGCAGCGCCCACTGCAACGCCAGTAACAGATGAAATAGCAACTCCGGCGGTTGCGGCGCAAGCTCCAAACTCATTTGCTGAGCGAAAAAGTAATCGATCGCCTCGATATCAGCCAATTGCTGTTGGCACTGTTCACTGTTGCTGTAACTCATGCTTGCCCTCCTTCATCATCAAAAGAGAACAACTCACCTTGTTGCGGCATTGTCTCGGCGCTCGGTGATGCCACAGGCTTAGCCGTTGCTTCATTCGCTGCCGCCAGTGCTTGGTCAGCAAACACGGCGTCTAGTTGTAACAGCAACGACGTATCCACTCGACAACTAAACACACCAGCAAACGGCATGCCCGTCGGCGCATCAGGACTCATCCCTCTTAGGTACAGGTAGTACACACCGCCAATATGGCTTGCTGGATCATAATCAGGTAATCGCACCTGCAAATAGCGATGTAATGCCACGCTGTAGATGAGGTACTGCAGGTCATAGAAATGGGCCTGGTTATTCTGCATCAGTGCGTCGCTACAGTAATCCGCCAGAGACTCTCCTAAATGCGTCGATTTGTAATCAGCGACATAGTAGCGCCCTTGATACTCAAAGATCAGGTCAATAAATCCATGCATCATACCCGCCAGCACCTCCCGCCCCGGCAGGGTAATTGGCGCGCTCCAACCGCGATGTTGTTGTAAACATCGCGCGATCTGAGATAGTGACACCTTCGCCATCGGAAAATAGAACTCGGACTCACGCAGGGTTTGTGGCCAGCTCAAATCAGCTAAAGTAAATGACTCTTGATTAACCAGAGAGGGAAGCTCAGCGTGCAGGCATTCAATCAGCCAATCTCGCAAAGCTTCATGCTGGTTATCATCTAAACGGCCAAACCGTTGGATCGGCGCTTCCATTGACCATTCCCAATGAGGCTGAGAAAAGTCAGTGTGCTCCAAAATATCGTGGAGCAAATTACCAGCATCCGCACCTTTACGCAGAGTAAAGCGCAGTGGCAGCTCTCCTGATAAGGCAGGTGTTGGCTCTGCTAACACCACGTCATCATTGTCGGCACGCTCTTTACTCTCTTGCCTGACATGAGCGGCATTGCGCACCAAGGCAGAGAACGAACTCAAGGACCAATTATCATCAACATTGGCGGAAAAGGTGATCGCAGGCAAATCAGGTAACGGCGATGGCTGCACAGCCAGTTCCAGCTCAACGCTATTGTCTGGGCAATCCAAAATGATTAGCTGACTGGAGCCATCACTGCTTTGACTTAACTCGTTTAGTTTGTCTGGCCACTCGTCGTTATCCTTAATCTTCAGCGCCAACCCCAAGGGTGACCGGGCACTGTTTTTAAATGGCACGACACCAAGATAACAACGATGGGCAGCACGGGTGACGGCCACATAAAGTAAACGGATTGACTCAGCTTCGCCTTCCGCAGTGGTTTGGCGAATGGCCTCGTCGGTTTGCCCCACCAGGCGCACTTGCGCCTGAGTATCGACATCGTGATATTCAAAATAGTCATACAGAGTCTGACCAAAACGCGCAGGATCTTTATAATGACTGGCAAACGGAATAAACACGATGGGGTATTCCAACCCTTTCGATCCATGCATGGTGACAATGCGGATCAGGTTGGCGTCGCTCTCCAACCTCAGCTGCGACTCTTCGTTTGCTGACTGGTGCTGACACTGCTCTTTAAACCACTTCAGTAGCTGCTGTGGGTGTTTATGACGGCGAGAAGCTTGCTGCAGCAGCTCCGCCAGGTGCAGCATGTTGGTCAACGCCCGCTCATGATTATCCGGTGCGGGTTGATAATCATGGTGAATAAGCTGCATCAGCATCGCCATACAGCCTCGCTCCAGCCACAATTGCCGAAGTAGCAACGCCCGTTGCCGCTGCTGTTCCCACAACAGTTCATGATCGGGATCGCGATACTTCGCTAATTGTTCGGCAGTACCGCCCATCAAATAAGTAGAAAGCGCCGCTGTCAGCAAGGCATCGTTTTCACACTCCAACAGCCCTTCTAACACACGCAATAGCTCACGCGCTTCCGTTGAACTGTAGATATCCTCCTTATCGCTAAGATAGACCGAAGGATAGCCCGCGTCAGCGAGCGCTTGACGCATAAGCGCGGCTTCCGCACCCCGACGCACCAAAACAGCGATCGCTTGCTCTTTGACCGGCTCGTTACCCAATCGCGCCTGCTGAAGTAAGCGGACAATCTCGCTAACGCAGTGCTCTGCCATCGCTTGTTGAAGATCTGCTGCGCTGACTTTATGCGAGGTAGACTCGCGATCAACGCCCTTCTCGTCTTCTTCATCGCTCACCGTTGCCAGCGCCGACTCGGGTAGCCAAAGGTAATTCAGTGCGTGCCGGTCTGCGATAGGATCGACCAGCGGCGTACTATTCGCTTTGGCTTTGACGGTATGATTCACCCGCTCATAGCCAATGTCGTAGCCAAACAGATCCTCCGGCATTTCCTGGCTCAGCGGCTGCCCCCAAAACAAACGGTTATAGCCGGTGACCACCTCCGGCACCGAGCGCCAGTTGGTATCCATCACCCATTGATAGTCCGCCCCCTGGCGCGCCTGCAGATAGGTGAAGATATCACCGCCTCGGAACGCATAAATAGCCTGTTTCGGATCACCAATCATTAGCAGCGTATGTTGTTCAGCGCCTTTTGGATAAAGATGATCAAAAATCGCATACTGCAGCGGATCTGTGTCCTGAAATTCATCGACCAGCGCCACCGGGTATTGCTGGCGCAGCGCGTCAATTAGGGGCTGACCATGTTCCGATTGGATCTGCACACTGAGCTGGGTGATCAGATCGTCAAAATCCATCAATGCCTGCGTTTTCTTGGCGTCAGCAAAGCGTTGACGAACAGACCGGATCCCCTCGACTACCAGCTGATAAGCAGGCACTTTGCCTAACTGCTTCTCGAACGTTCCCTGATAGTTTTTCCGCTGTTTATCAAAATTACCTCGCAGCTCTTTAAACGCCGCGAAAATCGGTACCAAGACCGATTTGAGCTCCTCTTTGCGATAGCGATTACCATTAATAAAGTCACCGGCCGCCTTCGGACACGGCGTATCATCATCGCACGCCAACCAAGCGATCAGCTCTTCCCACTCAGCTTCACGTTCGGCCGCCTGTTTATGGGGCAATACCAGCAATTCAAACACGGTTGTTTTATGGGGCAACAACTCAGCTAACACTTGCTGTTTCCGGGCAAAAAACAGCGTATTAAAGTGCGGACCGATATCGTCTGCAAACGCTTGCTGCATCGCTTCTGCCACAGGCGCGATCACCTCACTCGTGGAATGCAAAGCGGAACGAAATTTGTCGTAAAAAGCTTCTGGTGTATGCCAGCCTTCCGCAGCGAGCAAGCCAAAACGCGCCGCATCATGATTAATACAACGGATCCAATCGCGCACCGCTTCCATCAGCAGTTCGCTGGTATCTGCTTCCATCGCCACTTCAAGAGGAATACCACTGCTAAATGCCTGTTGCTGCAGTGCTCGACGGCAAAAGCTATGAATAGTGAAGATTGCTGCTTCATCGAGTTCCAGCAGCGCAGGCTTAAGTATTTGCTGAGCTTGCTCGCGGCTAAACAGTGATTCCATATGAGCGAAGAAAGGATCGCTGGCTCCCAACTCGCCCCAATTTTCAACCGCGCTACGCAACTCTTTGTCGATACGGCCACGGAGCTCTTCCGTGGCCGCCTTGGTAAAGGTCATCACTAGGATCTGCTGTACTGTCAGTTGCTTTTCCAGCAACAAACGCAGATACAACCGGGTAATATTGTAGGTTTTTCCTGTCCCGGCACTAGCTTCAATGAGATGACGTCCCTGCAGGGGTAAAGTGGCGGCATTGAGCATCTTCATGCTTACTTAACCTCCTGCAACTGCTGATACAGCGGCAGATATAGATCGGCAAGTGATCGTACTACACGCTCATCTAGAGGGGGGACTAACGGATAAAACCACTGAAAATAGTCGTCGGCCATAAGACCACGGACGTTGTCATCACCAGCAATGGTTTTACGCCATAACTGTTGTACGGTCAGATCTTCAACATCAGGAAGCGGCTGTTCAGCGCTGGCTTTACCAAACAGGGTTTTCCCCAAACCGCCGTGTAACAAACTCGGCGTTGTTAACGACTGCTGCCAATAACTTAGCCAGTTAGAAAGCTCGGCTCTAGCCTCTTGCGGCGATAGCGTCGCGGCGAACACTGCTTGCCGCGCACTCCAGCTTTTACCGCGATTTGGCGTATGCAAAAACACACCACGGCTCTGGCAAGGCTGATCTCTTACCACCGTCGCCACAAGATGATGTAGCCGCAAACCTATCTCATCTTTGGCTTTGCGACTGGCAGGCCGTCCCAACAACAACTCTGGGCAATTTGCATCATCAACATGCTGACGCCACGACAGGTCCGCACTCAAAGTTATACCGTCGATCTCAATATTTACCGCTTCGGTGGTGATCTCACCAAACTGCGTCAATTTGTCGCTGTAGAGCTGTGCTTGCTGTTGCCATTCATCAAACAGCGCATCGGTGATCGGCGATTCAGGCAGGTGACCGCTTAAACTATGCAGCAGCTTAACCTCTTCGGTGCTTTGTCCGGCTAACATCTGCTGGGCAAACGCTTCCCGGATCAAATAGGCCTGTAGCGAATCGCTGGCAAAAGGTTCAGGATCTTCCAAGCCGAGCGCCAATTCATTAAAACGCAACGCCAGACGCTGTTCGGCGAACTGCTTTAACGGATTATCGAAGCCTTTAATAATGGTAGAAAGCGCTACCGGTTCAACTGGCAGCTCCAACGCTGGCAGTTGTAACTGATTTTCACGTAGCGCCCCCGGTTGCTGCAGTCGTGTCCATCCCGGATCAAAGCTGGGGAAACGCCCCTGATAACTGTCTCGACTAAACGGGTGCAACGATTGCTGCAACAGGTCAGCAGGCCCTTGCGCTTCATCGTCAGCCTCTAATAACTGCCAACCATACCCTCGCTCTAGGTAGTCCATCAGCTCTTTTAAGATCAAACTGGGTTGGCGTTCGCTATTGTTACGAATATTCCGCCCCTGATAACTTAAATAGAGAGTTTCACGAGCGGAGATCAACGCTTCCAGAAACAGGTATCTATCGTCACCACGACGCGAACGATCTCCGCTGCGGCGGGGCTGCTGCGACATCAGGTCAAAACTCAGAGGCGTACTTTGTCTTGGAAACTGGCCATCGTTTAATCCCAGCACCGCGATCACCTTAAACGGGATACTCCGCATCGGTACCATAGAGCAGAAAGTGATCTGTCCGGTCAGAAAATGGTTACCACCATCCGGCTGGGTAAAATGGTGATTAAGGTAGTGGCGGATCACTGCCAACTCAATTTTATCGCCATAGTCCGCTTGCGCCGTGTATTCCGCCAGACTATTAATCACCTGCGAAATAAGGTCGCTGGCGTCCTGTTCATTACTGGCGTCGGGGGCAAAAAAGCTCTCTTTTAGTCCCAATAGATACACTTGCCACTGTTCTGCTGTGCGTGATTTCAGCAGTTCCGCCGTGTGCCACTGTAAACGCTCCAATAACTGCATCAGGCGGCCAAGCAATACCGCTTGCTGCCCTTCAACATGGGGTAACAGCAGTCGACATCGCTGACCTTCATCACCGCCAGCTGAATTTCGATCGATATAGAAACTATCGCCTTGGGCAAATCCCAATAACAAACGACTGAGGCCCCACTGCCAGGTATAGGTCTCGCTGCTTGCGTCCTGCTGAGTGATCGTGCGTTTATGTTCTTGATCGCGCCCCCAATGGATCGCGGCCTCTTTTAGCCACCATTCAACTAACGTCAGTTCATCATGGCTAAAGCCAAATTTTGCCTGTAATGCAGGTAAGCGCAAATAGTCAAGGATCTTACTGACTTCAAAACGACTGTCGGGTAGCTGCAGCAACTCACAGAACACGGCAATCAATGGTTCGGCATCAAGCAGTGTTCTATCAGCAATTGAACAGGGCAGTTTTGGGCTAGCGCTGCCATCCGCTTTGTCCCAAGGGCGTCGAAACACAGCATCGATATAGGGCGCGTAATCCTCGATCGCTGGGCACATCACTAACACATCTTGCGGCTTAAGATCGGGCTTGTTCTGAAATTGATGCAACAGGTAATCGTGTAGCGTCTGTACCTCACGCAGCGCACTGTGGGCTGTACTGATAACCACAGAGTCATCGACAAAACGAGGAGGTACTTCGGCAGCACGAGCATCCTGCAACAGCAAGATATCGCGCTGCACACAGTTCAATACAGAAGCTGTAATTTCTCTTTCTGTTTTGTTAGCTGGTTCATCAAACGCACTGATCTCATAACTTTTCACTCCCTGCAAAGCATTGAAGAACTCTTTACCCTGTTGGCCGAGATTGGCTAACAACGGGTTGCCTAAATCACTTTGCTCATCCGTCCATGACAGCACCTGCTGCTCGCGCTGCTGTTTTGCCAGCAGCTTATCGCTCTTCAGATCACCCCAAAAGGTGACGCAGGGATTAAGGTGAAACAGGTGCACTTGAGTATGTTCCGCTAACGCTTCAAAAAATGCCAAGGTCTGCGGTGCTAACGTATTGATGGCAAAGATCAGCACTTGCTTTGGTAGCTTAGAGACGTTGGCGGGTATCGCTTCTATCGCTAACTGCTGCAGATGTACCGGATGATTGGGCTCCTGCGCCACAAGCGCACACCATAACCAGCGCTGCCAGCGCTCGGTATGTTGCCCTTGGCTAGCAACCAGAGCATCAACGATTGCTGACTCCCCCGCCTGCCATTTCATTAACCAATCTGGGCGGAACATCATGTACTGCTCGAAGATATCAGCCAACTTGGTCGCCAACTGAAAACGCTTTAAGCGATCGGGCTGGCCAGTCTCACCCAACCAGTAGTGGGTGGCTTGCTCCGCTTCAGCAAGCTGCAAAAACTCCGCAGACGCTAGCAATTGATCCAGACGCCAGGCCAATACCTCACGGCGGTAATTCGATTGCTTAGGAACACTCTCCTGCCCCAACAGATTTCGTGCCAAATCCCAAATGAAACGTGAGGGCATGGGGAATTCGAGATTCATCGAAATACCCTGACTGCTAGCCAGTTCAAGGTTAAGCCAATGCTGCATCCCCTTACTTTCAACCAAAACTGTATCGGGCTGCAGCACACCACCTTGCCGCTGCGCCAAAACAGCTTGCACTAGCAGCGCCAGGTCTTCTAATCGATTGGCAGGATAAACGGTCAGCACTCACTACCCCTTGGTAGAAACATCAGCCTAAACAGTCTCAGTTCAATTGTTACAAAAAAACCGATAATTCTCGCAACGCTACATGCTAAACCAGCAACATGAGGGATGCTATTAGCGTTATTATGACGCGTGTCGTGTTTTCCAGCAGATTGAAAATTCCCACTAAAGTCAGACAGCTATCTGATTGAACACTATTCAACCAAACAACCTAGTCGTCTGATCTGCATTTACGACGGAAACGACTACACTATTGTCTTGCCACGTTAACAATATTTGATCACGCTCATGTAAATAGCTGCAATGTGAGATATCTCTCAGGAAATCAGTGCATTTTTTACAAAAAGTGATAGGGTATCGCGCAATTTTGAGATACCTAAATCTAACCTTAGTTGCTAAGACTACAGAGGCTTTGAAATGAGAAAGACCAAGATAGTTTGTACTATTGGACCAGCGTCAGAATCTAAAGAGATGCTTACCAAGCTTGTTAAAGCAGGCATGAACGTAATGCGTTTGAACTTCTCCCACGGTGATTACGATGAGCACGGCGCACGTATCAATGCGGTTCGCGAAGTATCTGCCGAACTGGGTCAGAAAGTCGCAGTCCTTCTCGACACTAAAGGTCCTGAAATCCGTACCATGAACCTGGCTGACGGTGATGTGATCCTGGAAGCGGGTCAAACTTTCACTCTGACTACAGACCAAAGCATCACTGGCGACAACACTCGTGTTGCTGTGACTTACGAAGATTTCGCAAAAGACCTGAGTGTTGGCAATACCGTATTGCTGGACGACGGCCTTATCCAACTGACTGTCACTGAAATCAGCGGTAACGACGTAATCTGCCGTGTTGAAAACACTGGTGAGCTGGGTAACAAGAAAGGCGTTAACCTGCCGGGCGTTAGCGTTAACCTGCCTGCCCTGTCTGAGAAAGACAAAGGTGACTTGGTTTGGGGTTGTCAGCAAGGTGTTGACTTCGTTGCGGCTTCTTTCATCCGTCGTCAATCTGACGTTGTTGAAATCCGTGACCTGCTGAATGCCAACGGCGGTAGCGACATCAAGATCCTGTCAAAAATCGAAAACCAGGAAGGCGTTGATAACTTCGACGGTATTCTGGCTGCTTCTGACGGCATCATGGTTGCTCGTGGTGACCTGGGTGTTGAAATCGCCGTTGAAGAAGTTATCTTCGCGCAGAAGATGATGATCGATAAGTGTGTTATTGCACGTAAGCCGGTTATCACTGCCACTCAGATGCTTGATTCAATGATCAAGAACCCACGTCCAACTCGCGCAGAAGCGGGCGACGTTGCCAACGCCATCCTTGATGGTACTGACGCGGTTATGTTGTCAGGTGAATCTGCTAAAGGTAAATACCCAGCAGAAACCGTTGCTATCATGGCTCAAATCTGTGAGCGCACTGATAACGCGATGCCTCCTGTACAACGTGAGTTGCCAGAAGAAGTGGGTGCGCTGCGCATCACCGAATCTCTGTGTAAGTCAGCTGTTGCAACGGCACGCAACTTGGATGCAAAAGCTATCGTTGTTTGCACTAACGAAGGTAAATCAGTTAAGTCTGTGCGTAAGTACTTCCCAGAAGCACAAATTCTGGCAATGACTAGCAATGCAAAAACTGCACAGCACCTGTGCCTGACTAAAGGCGTTAGCGCTTCTGTTGTTGAAGACTTCGAAAACAGCGACTGCATCTACACTCGCGCGAAAGAGAAAGCGGTTCAGTACGGTTTGGCAAAAGCTGGCGACGCAATCGTTGTTGTAGCGGGCGCCCTTGTTGGTACCACTAACACTATCTCTGTTCACACTATCTAATCGTTTTGCATTAGCTAGCTGTAAACTTGAAAAAGGCGCCTTTGGCGCCTTTTTTGTTGCTTGTGATTTGCACCGAAAATCGCCAATACCCTGCAACGCTCTACAAACCGACAGCTCAAAGCAAAAGACCCCTCATCTCAATCTTCTCCCCAAGGAGAAGAGGCTAAGAGAAAAACATGCCACCGGCGGAACATCGTCAAGCCTTCGCTCCCTATTTTGCTCCCCCACCAAGGGAGTGAGGGTTCTTCTCGCTGGCTGCTGCTAAATGATGATTTAGATACAAAACCAGAGCTCAGCTCCCCCTCTTCTCATTTTCCCAAAAGCAAAACAGGCTAAGGCAGATACGTAAAATTTATCTCTCCACCTCCCTTCTCTGCACAGCCCGTTATAACCTTGTTTGATTCAAGCAACTGCAACAATTGCCATCTACACTTTTGTTTACAAGGAAAATTTAGCGAAATTAATCCGCTATTTCTCAGGTCTTTGAGATCGGAAGTGGTGTTTCGCACCGTATAACAGCCATCACAGCAAAAGCTCAGCAAGGGAATACCCATTTGGAACGGATAAGCAGGTTAGCAAGAAAAGCTTTGACGCTGCTGGACACCAAGGTGCGCAGCTATGGCTTTACCCCTGTCGTCCACTTTGAATTGGAGGGCGGTTTCAAACCCAGCGCCAAGATGGGCAACAAACAACTCAACTTCAGCGCGATTAATCAGGCGATGGCCAAGCTGAATCTTCAAGCCGAGCTGAAACCTGAATATTGGCAGAATCAGTGGGAGTATGTGTCGTTGTTTGAAGGCCAATCGCCACTGACAGAAGCCAATAATCTTGAAAAAGCGATGCAGATTTTACCCTCACTACTTAAACAATTTGGTGCGCAGGATGTATACATCCGTCCGGTGATCTGGGCCGGCGACAAAGGGTCACTTGCCACCGGCAGTAAGGCGATTTTTACCGACAAAAACCGTGATATCCATATTCCTAACGCGGTACAGCTAAACCTCAGTTTACTCGATAGCAACGGCGATAACTTAATGGCGGATGGCCCACTGGCAGAACAGATCCAGCATCGAATGCTACAAACTAGCTACGACTGCTGCTGTATCTTTTTGCCGGAAGAGGAAGCCTATGAGCGCCTGAAGTTAAAAACCGTCTACGGCCTGACAGATGAACTTAGCTCACCGGATAACTTATCTGGGGGCCATCAAGGCAGCATCGCACTCTATCGTCAGTGGGGAAAACACAACCAACCAATGGGTGTAGAGGCACTCTTGGTAGATGCACAGCAGAATACATTAACGACACATCAAGACTGGCGTAAAACCGCTCGTATCGAACATCGTATCGGTGCCGCCAGCCGATATTTTAGTCCTCATTTAAACGTGGTCTACGCGCTGGCCAACGTCGTTGATGTCCTACATTCACGACAAAAAGGAGCGCTCATGCCTATCGGCAGAAGCGGCGATAATCAGCAGATATATCCGTCGCGGGACCTGCCTGATTCGCTTTACGGTAGCGCTACATTCCCGGGAGGCGCGCTGTCACTATTCAAACAAAATGATTGGCTAGGGCAGATGATTTGGCTGGCACAAAGCGACCACACAGTGGCGAACAACAAGAGCAGTTCAGAAGAGCAGGATATTGGCTCAGAGCTTAAGCAAGCCGTCATCGATTTCTATGAGTCAAAGCGACCAGCAGATACCAAAGGCGCATCACCCAGCAAGCCAGCAAACAAGCACTTCGCTTCTTAAAGTAAACCGAACAAGGTTAGTAAACATGAGTCAGCAGAACCGTATCAGCCAGATGAAAACGCCTCTGTTAACGGGCGAAGATCCCGAAGCAAAGCGTGCCGAATTAAAGGCTTACTTTCAGAATACCTGGTCAACCTACGAGTCACTATTCGAGCTGATTGCTCAAGACAAAGCTTTCTTCCTGCGGCCTGAGCCACTGCGCCACCCGCTAATTTTCTACTTTGGCCATACCGCCGTTTTTTTCGTCAACAAGTTAATACTGGGTAAGTTTCTAGATCATCGTATCGATCCGCGGCTGGAAAGCCTATGCGCTATCGGCGTCGACGAGATGAGTTGGGATGACCTAGACAGTCGTCACTATGAATGGCCCAGTGCTGACGAAGTTAGAGCCTATCGTGGCAAAGTCGCCAGTACGATTGAAAGCCTGATCGATCAGATGCCGTTGTCACTGCCAATTCAACAGGATTCACTTGCTTGGGTGATACTGATGGGCTGTGAGCATGAGCGTATTCACCTTGAAACTTCTTCGGTGATCATGCGCATGTTGCCGTTAGAATATTTGCAGCAAGATCCTCGCTGGCAAGCTTGCCCCTATCATGGTGATGCGCCAAGCAATCACCTAAAAGCGGTGAGCACACAAACCATAGTTAAGGGCAAAAAACTTGAAGACCTTACTTATGGCTGGGACAACGAGTATGGGGAACAAGTCACGGAAGTCGAAGCTTTCGATGCCGCTACCTATCTGGTTTCCAATCGGGAGTTTATCGATTTCATTAACGCAGGGGGCTATCAAGCACCTGACTATTGGACGGAAGAAGGACAGGCTTGGCTACGCTTCTCCCGCGCCGAGATGCCCCGCTTCTGGTTAAGAAAGAATGGCCAATACTACCAGCGTAACTTAATCGAAGAGATCCCACTGCCGGCGAATTGGCCGGTAGAGGTAAACTATCTGGAAGCCAAAGCTTTTTGCAATTGGAAGGCAAAATCTACCGGAGAAACCATTCGCTTACCCTCTGAGGCAGAGTGGTATTGCCTACGTGAGCTGATATCCACGGATCTCCCCACGTGGCAAGAAGCGCCCGGCAATATTAACCTAGAATACTTCGCTTCCAGCTGCCCTATCGACAAATTTGAAACAGCAGGTTTTTACGACATTATCGGCAACGTATGGCAATGGACCGAATCCCCTATCGATGGCTACACCGGCTTTGAAGTGCATCCACTATATGATGACTTCTCCACACCCACTTTTGACGGGAAACATAACCTATTCAAAGGCGGAAGCTGGATATCCACCGGCAATGAAGCGCTGAAAAGTGCCCGTTACGCATTTCGCCGCCACTTCTTCCAACATGCCGGTTTTCGATATATTCGCGCGCAACAAGCCGAGCCTGTGCAGGCTCCCGTGCATAACTATGAAACCGATATGGAGATCACTTGCCAACTCGAAGCGCATTTTGGCAAGCCACCGACTGGAGTCCCCAACTTTCAGGTCAACACAGTGAAACTGCTTCTCGAGGAGATCACGCCAAAACCGGAAGCCAAGGTGTTAGACATTGGTTGTGGTGTCGGGCGCGCCAGCTTCGAGCTCGCCAAACATGCAGCCCAAGTTGACGCCATCGACTTCACCGCGCGCAATATTCAACAAGGCTACGCCCTGCTCGAACAGGGAGAGAAACGCTACACCAGTCAAACCGAAGGAGAGCTGGTCGCGTTTAACACCATTGACCTGCACACCCTTGGCTATGAGCAAGATAAACATAAAATCAACTTTATTCAGGGCGATCCATGCAACCTTAAGCCCCGCTTTAGCGGCTACGATTTGGTACTAGCAAATAACTTAATCGACCGGCTTAATCAGCCCGCTCGTTTTCTTGAACAGATGTGGGAGCGCTTGAACGACAAAGGGTATCTGGTGATCACATCAACCTACGATTGGCAGGAAACGTTTACCAACAAACAGTATTGGCTTGGTGGCATAAAGGTCAACGGCGAGAACTTTACCACACTAGATGGACTCACTGAGCTGCTGATCCCGAAATTTGAACTCGTATCGGTGAAGTCGTTGCCTTTTGTTCTGCCGCAAAACAAGCGCCGGGCAATTTACGCTACAGCCGAAATGACGATTTGGCGTAAAAGGTAGATAGTGACAAGGTTATTACCGACAAAGTTGAGCCCCACGTTCGCGCCCTCTCTCCTTGGAGGGGGCTCGACATAAATTCAGGTTCTTAACGGAATGAGCAGTTTGCTTTCCGTTTCCGCATCGGCGAACACTAAACTCAGTTTAACTTTTATCAGTTTCGTTGTCGGCGATCGCGACATAACGTTGTGATAATGACTAATCCCACAAAAACCAATTCAACTAGCCACAATTTCACTGGTAGACTGGCGGCTAATATCTTGTTATCTCAGCTGCTTAGTCAGGAATTCTCATGCCATACGAGCCGGTTCAGGGCCGATTACATTACATCCTAGAGAAGTACAAACTAGAGCCTCTCGGTGACATTACAATTAGCTTCTGTTCTATGGCCAATGAGATGTTCAGTTTCGATACTGAACAGGGGCGTTTCTACCTAAAAAATTGTCTAAAAAACAATAGCCCTGAACGAATTGCTTTAGAAATTGATTTTTCCCAGCATCTACAAACTAACCAGATGCCCTGCCCCGAAGTGGTACCTGCGGCGAACGGCGAAAACACGGTCTGTTATAACGGTTTTGTGTTCTTAATGACCCGCGTCTTTGAAGGTTCAACCCCCCAGTGGAATGACACCTTACAGCCTTGGCATGTCAGCGAAACAATGCGCGGATTGGGTTCCTTTCATCGTGCAGCCGCAACTTTTCCTGTTGAGCGAGACAGCGACCGGATTAAAAGCTTTCAATTTGACCGCCAACTCGCATGGTTAGACAGCCTGGAACTGAAATTAAATTCAGCTAAAACAAAAACCTCAGTAAAAGAGGCATTGGCACTATTGCCACGTCTTCGAGCTGTGATAACTGAAATCAGGCCAGAAGTAGAAAATAAGTTACTTCCCAATTGTCAGGTACAGATGATCCACGGTGATTTTCACTGTTTTAATCTGTTCTTCAAAAATGAAAAGATAACGGGCTGCTGCGATTTCGATTTTATTCGCCGGGATCTTGTACTGTTCGATATCTGGTGGTGTATCAACAGCATCATAGACGCATTCTATATCCAGAAAACATGGCGCGATAAGGTCAAAAATCCAGATTTCCAACCTGGTACCGAGGCGATGCAAGCACCGATCAATATTGCAGTAAAAGAGTGCATTACACTCTATCGCCAGACAGCCAATCTCACTGATCAAGAGTTAGCCTTTCTTCCGTTGATGCCTGCGCTACTGCTACTTAATAATATGCAGTTCTTTGAACCAGATAATTCTGATGAAGAGTGTGCAGAGCACGTACAATGGCTAACTTACCTGCTAGACGGTGTTAAGCAGCACCGCAAACAGTTACGTCAAGCGGTCGTAGCACTGCTAAAGACCACTGCCGATGCTGCGCACGATTAAGACCCGACAAAGCCGCCAGCTTTTCACTTTGGCCTTGCCATTGATGGTGCAAGCACTGCTTGCTTCCAGTATGTCGTTTGTCGATGCACTGATGGTTGGCCAATTAGGTGAACAAGTCATCGCTGCCTTGGGTAACGCGATCCAGTTGATCCTGTTTTGCCACATCCTATTAGCTGCGATTGAAGGCGGTGGTGCCGTATTGCTGGCTCAATACTATGGCTCAGGCCAGAACAGAAAGCTCGGTTCACTACTATCAAGCTTATGCTTAGTCGGTGTAGTTTGTGGCTTACTTATAGCAATGCTGTTTATCAACGCTGGAGAATGGCTGGCCAGTATACTGACACTAGAGATGTGGCAAGCCCCCCAGCACGGTTTAGCAGTAGCTCCTCTTACCGGCAATTACTTAAGCATCATCGGCTGGAGTATGCCGTTTGTGGTTGTCGGTGCGATCCTTTCCTGCGCCTTTCAATCCACCGGCGACACCCGTACCCCAGTAAAAATCAGCATCGCTTTTAACCTACTCAACATTATTGGCAACTGGTTACTGATATTTGGCGCAGCTATTCCTGGGGTTAGCGAGCCTCTATTTACCCCGATGGGTTATATCGGTGCTGCAATATCCACCGCCGTCATCGGTTCAGGTGCGACTATCGTCATACTATGGCTGGCCGCAGGTAAGAAACGCCCCTGGCATGGTCAGTTGCACAGACCAAGTTTCGCAGCGCTAGGGAAAGTGTTTCATATTAGCCTACCTATGTCAGTAGACGGCTTTTTCTGGCAAAGCGCCAGAGTATTCTGCACCGTGGTAATGAACGCCATCGGTGCCAAAGCCTTTGCCGTATACGTAATCGTCCGCACATTAAAAGCGCTACTGATGCTACCGATGGAGGGGCTAAATAGCGCATCACAAATACTGATCGGTCAGATATTGGGCAAAGGAAAATTTCAGCGGGCAAAAATCGCATCTAAGCACAGTATTCAACTTGTCTTGCTGGTGACCACACTCTAGGTAGCAGCTATTTTAATCGACGCAGATTTGTTTCTGCAGCTCTACGAAATAGCACCAGACACGGCGGAAAACGCGCGGTTCTGCATCTATATTTTGGCTATATCTCTGTATGCCACGGCGATAAATTCCGTAGTACCAGCCATTCTCACATCGGGCGGTGACACCTACAGCAGCATGAACATCACGCTGGCATGTTTTCTGTTGGTAGGAGCACCAGTGCTTGGTTACTAGGGATCACCTTTGAGTACGGGCTCATAGGCGCTTTTATCGGTATATCACTGGAAGAGATCGCGAAAGCCGTGGTATTTATCTGGCGATTGAATCAACAACGCTGGCTACGGCAACTAGCCTGATTAGTAAAACGACGGCAGTCAGTTCGCCCCTGAACGGCGTACCGCCTTACCCGCCAAACTCTGTTTCATCAACAACAAACGGCACACTACCCGCGCGCAGAAAACCATCAGGCAATGGCCAAAGCAGCAGATACTCCCCATTTAATTTAGTACGCTCATATCCATCAGCGTCGAGCTCAAAAACCAATTCTCCGTCTAAGATCGCTAAGGCGAATGATTAGGGTAACTACAGAAAGCAACAAAAAATAGCCGCACAGCCAAACAAATACTTTCCTAATCATCACCCATCATTATTCAGTATGATCTAGTGTCTATTGACCTTTGCTGTGTGTTTTTGCAGCAACTTGTTGACGATTTAGACGAGGCAGAGGCTGTGAAGTGGAGTGGCTCTCAATAAATAGCCGATAACGAAGCATAAATCGCCAGCAAAAGCTGCCCGAAAGGTTCCTTGAAACACGTTCTGAACTGCGTCATTCACTACTTACTTAGATAGCTAAGCTACGTAGCTCACTTCTTGCTCAAAACGTGTTTCATTCGAACAAAATTCATACACTAAAGGTCAACAGACCCTGGTCATAAATTAGTATTACTCAGGCTTTCTTCACTCGCGAGCAGTGGTTCGCCATTTGAGGGTAATAAATCATCAGGTACTTTCTTTAAAATAACCGCGGAACGCTCACTCTGAAGAGCATTCACATCGACCACCGTTACTGCAAAGAAATAGTAACCAGGCTTAAGTTTCGACACATCAAGCTCAACTGTCATCGGCCCACCAGGCACCTCGTCAAGTAGAGTAAGATTCTCTCTCTCCTGTCCATACCAGACTTGATATTTATCCACTTCCCATGCTTTTAACGGGCTACTGTCAGTTCGCGTAGCTGGCGCACTCCAGACTAACTTGGGAACGGGTTGGTCACCAGGAGGCAGATCCTCCGGTTCATTGGGATCACTTTCTGGAGGTGCTTCCGGTAATTCAGGTTCCTCTGGCTCTACCTCTGGCGGCCTTTCCGGTAACTCAGGTTCCTCCGGTTCTACCCCTGGCGGCGTTTCTGGTAACTCAGGTTCCTCCGGTTCTACCCCCGGCGGCGTTTCCGGTAACTCGGGTTCTTCTGGCTCTACCTCTGGCGGCGTTTCCGGTAACTCAGGTTCCTCCGGTTCTACCCCCGGCGGCGTTTCTGGTAATGCAGGTTCTTCCGGCTCTACCTCTGGCGGCTTTTCCGGTAACTCAGGTTCCTCTGGCTCTACCTCTGGCGGCGTTTCCGGTAATGCAGGTTCCTCTGGCTCTACCTCTGGCGGCGTTTCCGGTAACACAGGTTCTTCCGGCTCTGCCCTAGGCGGCGTTTCCGGTAATGCAGGTTCATCCGGCTTTGAAATAATCACCACGGGTTGGTCTGGCGATGGCACAGGCAAGGTACCTGTAGGGCTTTCAGGCTGTGGCACTGCAGGAGGCAAAACTGGCACAGGAACGCTCCCTGTACTTGCAGGTGGCTGCACAGGTATTTCTGAAGGTGTTTCTGGAACGGTGGATGCGGGTAGTTCCGGTATAATGGTAGCTGGCTGCTCAACGGGTTGTAACGGTTGCTCTGGAGCTGTTTCGACAGGCGTGTCGACGACCTCTTGCTCAACGTCCGCCGTAACAACTTCTGATGCTTCAATGACCTCTGTAGGCTCAGTACTTTCGCCTCCGCCGCCACACGAAGCCACAAATAAACACGCACTGAATCCCGCTACCAGCATTTGCCATGTAGTGTTGTTCAAAACTCTCTTTCCCTGATAAAAGACCAAAACGGCCAAAAATAAAAATGAACAATTTAAATTTTTAACTAATGCGGACAACAGGACAAAGCAGAAGAACCTCACACAAAAGCGCCTGCACCTTCCCATGACAGCGCCAAAATTTCAACTGTTTGGCTCAGTAATCGACGGAAATGCAGGTCGAGCCATTGAATAGCACGCAGGCGGTGCCGTCATTGATTCAAAACAAGATTGCTCATGACTTGCTGCGACATGACAGAAATGTGATTGAAAGCGTTTAGAATTTAGTCAACCTAAATAACAATATTGACGCTACCAATATGTTGGAGCTGGTCACACACTCAGCCAGCAAGTAGTGTAAAAGTCTCTAATAGTAATAATCTGTTCGTAGGAAGGATAATACGCATGAAAAAGCTAATCGTTGGGTTACTCGTCAGTGTATTAGTCGCCTGCGCCAGTAATACGTTACCACCGCGCAATATTACTAAAAACCTGCATACCTTAGGTGGTGGATTTGTGTTCTCCTCCAAAGGAGGTATCTACTACGCCATGACCTATGTGGCGGGAAGTGAGCTCAACACGCCAGTGTATGTGATCGCAACCTTTGAAAACCCTGCAGACAAAGCTGCCCCTCTTGTTATCGATTTAGGCATAATCGATTTTGCGACACAGCAACAATTGAAATCGCCAGAGTTTTCGGCCATTGAAAATGATAGAAACTACCAGGTCACCGTCGATCTGTATCAAAGCGCCGCACAAAGCGAATTAATTGAATCCCATAGTGATGAAGTCAGATTCAGCATTAATGAAGAGATGGCAAAGCAATTTGGTTTAACGTTACTATGACCTATCACTCGCAATGACGAGTCAACAACGCAATATAACTAACCCAAATCTGCTTTAACTCACTTGGAATCACATAGTATGGACTACATCGCTCTCAACAAGGCCGCTTGGGACAAACGAACAGAAGTACATGTGGATTCCAAATTTTATGATGTTGAAGGCTTTTTAAAAGGTAACTCCTCATTGAACCCCATTGAGCTCGCTCATGTGGGGAATGTCAGCAATAAGAGTTTACTCCACCTGCAGTGTCACTTTGGCCTAGACACCCTTTCTTGGGCCAGAATGGGGGCAGAGGTAACGGGGGTCGATCTGTCCTCTGTGGCGATAAGTCAGGCTAGAAGCTTGGCAAGTAAATTAGCGCTCAACGCTCATTTTATTAATCAGGATATCTATCTTTTCGGCGATACCAATCAGCAACAGTTTGATATTGTATTCACCTCCTATGGCGCTTTATGTTGGTTGCCCGATCTGGATCGTTGGGCCGAAACAGTGGCCAAAGCACTTAAAGATAACGGTGAGCTGCACCTTATCGAGTTCCATCCCTGCATAGACCTGTATTCGGGCTACTCTTACTTTCCTAAGCAACAGCCAGACGTCGAAGAGGAAGGCACCTACACAGAAAACTGTAGCGGAGAAAAATCGCCAACAGCCGTATGGGCCCACTCACTTGGAGAGCTATTTACGGCGTTAGTCAAAGCGGGGATCAAGGTCGAAGAGTTTGAAGAGTCCCCATTCAGTCCTTACAACTGTCTGCCAGATCTTCAGTATGTCGAGGATAAAGGCTACCAACTTCTGTTTAAAGAACAGCAGGTACCATTGGTATATCGGATTAAAGGTATCAAGCAGTCCTAACTCGCTTCGCACCTCACAACCTTGAACACTCGTTCAAAAAATGCCAAAGTCAAAACTTAAGAATGAGTAAGCCATATTTTTCGTTGAGCTGTTAACGGTAAGATTTCGCAATTAGGTAGCCTATTATGAGTGATACAAGCTATACCCCACCGAAAGTCTGGACTTGGGATAACGCCAGTGGCGGTAAATTTGCCAGCGTCAATCGCCCTATTGCCGGAGCGACCCATGAAAAAGATCTGCCAGTGGGCAAACACCCGCTCCAACTCTACTCATTGGCTACCCCCAATGGCGTAAAAGTCACGATTCTATTGGAAGAGTTACTGGCGCTTGGCATTGAACAAGCAGAGTACGATGCTTTCCTAATAGATATCATGGAAGGTGATCAGTTCAGTAGTGGCTTTGTCGCCGTAAACCCCAACTCGAAAATCCCCGCTCTACTGGATATGAGTACCACACCGCCAATTCGAGTATTCGAATCGGGGTCAATTATGGTGTATCTAGCTGAAAAATTCGGTGCACTCATACCAACAGACACAACAACGCGAACTGAATGTATGTCGTGGCTTTTTTGGCAAATGGGCTCAGCACCGTTTCTTGGGGGTGGCTTTGGCCATTTCTATGCTTACGCGCCGGAGAAGTACGAGTATCCAATTAACCGCTACGCCATGGAAGTGAAACGGCAGCTTGATGTGCTCGACCAACAGTTGGCTTCAAGACGCTATTTATGTGGTGATGAATACACTATTGCCGATATTGCCGTGTTCGCTTGGTATGGCGTTTTAGTGACCGGCACCCTTTACGAAGCGCAGGAGTTCTTGCAAGTCAGTTCCTACAAACATCTAGTGCGGTGGGCGACAGAGATAGGTGAGCGTCCCGCGGTTAAACGCGGTAGACGGGTGAACCTGACATGGGGTCCTGAAGAAGAGCAAGTACCTGAGCGTCATTCAGCGAAAGATCTGGATTAATACGAGCGACATAATCGCCAACCCTTTCACAGGCAAAAGAAGCATCCGCGACCATGCCTGTGAAATACAAGGTAACAAGTTATAGGTCAAAAATAGTTAATTAATCGACAGTCAATCAAAACGTTATGTTTATAATCATCCACGCTTTGAATAATTAGATTGAGCACGCATGGAAGAGAGTAAATTTTTTAAATGGATATGGCGTTTTAACGGCATCATGATTTCGTTGGCTGGTGTTGCGGTGATTTTGGCAACCTTTGTGGGGGTTATCATCGTCGCATTCGAGCTCACACAAGACCGCACCGTTCACAATGTTGTTCATGTTGAAGAGCAGATTGAATCCGACGACAGCGAGAAAATTGAAGAAAGCTGGAAATTCGGCCATATGTCAGTGATTTCTGACTCTCATTACGCAGTTGTACCACTTAACTCTTTACAAGGCCGCAATAGCGCTAGCTACAGTAAGTCGTTATCTTCGACAAGAAATTACCTGTTTATGGACACCACCAGCAACCGAAAACAGTGGTTGCTACCCCACAATGACTATCTCCTACTAAGTCGTGAAAGCTTATCCCATAGCTCGCCGCTCGACGCGCCCGTTGCGGTGACAGTTTCAGCCTTGATGTACGAAGTCATAAAACAGGATAGCAATAAAGATGAGCAGCTTAGCAGCGCCGATATGCAGACAATTGCGTTATCGAATATCGACGGGAGTAACTACACCGAGGTCCTTTCAAATATCGACATTGTACTGGGCAGCACTGTCACAGCTGACAACCAATTATTCATCGTCTACCAACGCCAAAACGTCGGCTATTCTGCCACGATAGATCTGACGCATTTTAAGGTGACAAATGAATCTGAGTTACCACAAGCAGGTATAGAAAATTAGCTTGTGAAAATCGCTTGTGGCGGACATGGAAGGAGTAACATCATGAGGCTAGCAAACAAAATAGCTGTGCTAGTTGTTGCCATGCAATGGCTCTCGGCGTGCACTTCTAATGTGTATCTAGCCACAACACCTGAAGATGCCTACCCCGGTGCCCATTCGAAAATAATGGTTCACGTGACGAACGCAGATCACCCAGATTACATAGTACTCAAGCGATCACACATATATGAGCTTAGCGACGATGATACAAGCCAGACAAAACTCACCTTGCATGCTCCAGATACCTACCCAACCTGCGGCAACGGCATTTTTGGTACTCTTTTTACGCTAGGACTGATACCCACTCATACACCGATACGAGAAGATTTCACCTACACACTTGAAGAAAATGAAAACTCAACCAGGTACCGACACTCATTAAACATGTACGAAGCCACCTCGATTTGGGAGTGGCTCTACAAACCCTTTGCAGAAACGGAAACTGACGTAAGAGCGAACGCATTAGCTGTCAGTAACCGAGAGTCGGCAAGATTTTAATCAGCCAAAGCCGTCAACAGAAACGTCCGAAAGAATAGCCAAGAATAGGCCTATCGGTTTTTCGATAGCTAACCCAATTCCTTTACCAAGCTTGCCAGTGTTTTTACGCCCTGCTCTACTTTTTCGCACCAGGGCAAACTGTAACTAATTCGGATGCAATGTTTAAACCGATTAATAGGCGAAAACAGGCTCCCGGGGCTAATGCTTATCTGCTTAGCCAATGCCGCCTGAAACAATTCATCACCATCTATAGCGCGGTCAAACTCCAGCCATAAAACCGCTCCACCTTTCGGGTCACTGACCAAAACGTTAGGCCCGAAAGACTCACGAACCAAGCTAACCATGCGATCTTTATTCGTTTGCAGCACCTGCCTGAGGTGCCGAATATAGCGGTCGTACTCGCCACTGCGCATATACTCGGTGATGGTCCACTGATTCAAAAGCGGTGCAGAACATGAAAAAGCACGTTTGCAGCGACCTACTATGTCGACAAAACCTGGAGCAAGTACCCAACCGATCCGATAACCTGGTGCGGCGGTTTTAGAAAAGGAAGAACAAGTTAGCACCATATTCTTCTTGCTAAAGACCTGTGCAGGTAATCCTCGCTCGCTACCAAAATAGAGCTCGCCGTACACATCGTCCTCAATCAAAGGAATATTTCGGGACTCTAGCAAACGTACAATCTCTTTCTTTTTACTGTTACTTAACCAACACCCCATCGGGTTGGCGATCGAGCTAGATAACACAACAGCTGCAATATCATGCTGATCTACGGCTCCCTCAATATCTGCAATGCTGATACTTTCATCTGCACACAGGGGGATCTCGAATGCCAGCATATCTAAGCTTTCGATTAGCTCCAGAATACCGAAATAACACGGCGTCTCTACTGCGATCACATCTCCCGGTTTCGCCACCGCCTGCAGCGCTAAACAGATCGCCTCTTGAGCACCATTAGTAATAACGATCTCATCCGCATTGACCTGCAACCCATGATCCAAATACCGCATCGCTAACTGTTGCCGCAGCGGCTCGTAACCTTGCGTAGGCCCATACTGAAAAGCACGATCACCTGCCACAGACATGACCCGTCTCATCGCCCTATTCAACGCTTTACTTGCTGGCATCGTGGCGACGGGATTAGCGACGCCCAGAGGGAGGTTTCCCGCTTGATGGATCCCTTGATAAACCTGTTCAATAAGTTGTTGACGGGTGACGGGCACAGGCTTTTTGGCCAGTTTACTTTTGGTGGGGGACACAGCGTTAGGCTCTAACGCTTTCAGGTAATAGCCCGATTTTTCCCGAGCGTAGATGAGCCCCTGCTGTTCCAACTCGATGTATGCCTGCTTGATGGTTGGCACGCTGACGCTCAGTTTTGTGGCAAGACTGCGTAGCGAAGGCAGCTTATCCCCAGCTTTCAATGCATCAGAGCGTTGCATCTCTCGAACCAGGTCAATCACCTGCTGATAGAGGAAGGTATGCGAGTCTTTATGGAGTGAAAGTGACATAAGCAAACATATCTGTGTAGGCCATTTTTTAAAAATTTAACTGTTACATAAACAGATAGCGAGAGAATTTTGCTAAGGATGAGGGGCGCAGGATAAAAGCGGGTGAAGAAAAAGCCGTCACTTGACGTGACGGCCCTTAATACCTGTAGCCTTTTGCAATCAGCTTTAACCTGAAATCTTGTTATTCAACAATGGCCTATGCAAACGCATCTTGTAACGGTGGGACAACTTGCTTTTTCCGGCTCATCACGCCATCTAGCCAAGCTTTTCCATCAACTAACGACTTGCCGAATGCCTTCTCGACCAAGGCTGCGTCATCACTGGCCACTAGCAGTTCAGAGCCCTCTTTCATAATGTCAGTGAGCAACAATAGAACAGAGTGGCGATCACCCTCTTCCTTGACCGCTGCGATATCTGCTTGCAGATCGGCTTTCATCTCATCAAACAGCGCCAAATCAATCACTTCTAATTGACCAATGCCGATGACGTTGTCGCCCATCTTAAAGTCTTTAAAATCACGTAGGACGAGCTCACGCACAGGCGTGCCTTCAACAGATGACTTAACCGTGAACATCTCCATTCCCAGCGCTTTGTAATCTTCGATACCAGCGATCTCGGCCAGCGCTTCAACACACTTAATATCTGCAGTTGTACACGTCGGTGACTTGAATATCACGGTGTCACTTAAAATCGCGCACATCATTGCACCAGCGATGTTTTTCGGGATCTCAACGCCGTGGAAGTCGTACATCATTTTGATAATAGTATTGGTGCAACCTACCGGACGGATCCAGCACTCAAGCGGTGTCGATGTCGTTATGTCACCCAACTTATGATGGTCGATAATACCTAAAACCGTGGTGTCGTCGATGTCATCAGGTCCTTGAATACGGTCTGAGTGGTCAACAACATAGATCCCATCGGTATCAGCAAAAGTCATTTTGAGCTCTGGTTGCTCAAAGCCAAACTTATCTAATATGAACAGAGTTTCAGGTGACAGTTCACCTAAACGTGCAGGCAGTGTTTCTTCACCAATGGTGGTTTTCAGGTACGAAAGAGCGATAGCTGAACAAATTGAATCTGAATCAGGGACTTTGTGTCCTACTGCGTAAGCTGGCATAAATCTTCTCTCTTATGAACGCTGACGTATGTGTTAACAAATCGGTATGGCGCGCATTCTAGCAAAATGAAACCCTAGGAGCATAGACGCGATATGCGCTGATTTACTGTTTTCCTGTCTAGCGAGTAAAATCGCATTCATTCAAGACTGACCAGTAGCAACAAGTAACAACTCACCCCTCCCGCTTCAGCACGCATCTGTGCAGGTCTTATTTATGAAAAACTGTATATGTTACTTAGACAGTATCAGCGTTACTTTTACTCCCGATTTATATTCTTGGAACATCAGCGGGAGGCCTCCATGAAAAATTCTTTTCTCTACCTAACCACCGTGTTGATCTGGGGCTCAACCTGGTTAGCCATCGAATTTCAATTAGGCATAGTGGCGCCTGAAGTGTCACTGTTTTATCGCTTTACCATGGCTGCAATACTGATGTGGGGATATTGCAAGTGGCGAAAACTCGAAATGAATTATTCCCTTCGAGAGCATGGCTATTTTGTCTTACTGGCCTGTTTTAATTTTGGTTTTAACTATCTGGTCTTATATTGGGCGCAGGCTTATCTAAATTCCGCGATGACCTCAATCGCCTTCTCGACACTGTTGATCATTAACATTATCAATACCCGTCTGTTTTTCGGTAAACGTATTGCCAGTCGAATATACATTGGCGCGTCGATAGGGATTGCCGGAATTGTCGCTCTTTTCTGGCACGACTTTGGCGGCTTCGACTTCTCCAGTACTGCAATGATAGGACTGGTGATGGCGTTGCTAGGCACATTTATGGCGTCTCTGGGAAATATGGTGAGCGTAAGAAACTCCAATAAAGGCATCGGGGTCTTACAGGGCAACGCTTGGGGGATGTTCTACAGCAGCATCATCTTATTGGTTTACATCGAGTTTAGCGGTGCTGAATTTATTATTGATACGCGCTGGTCCTATCTCGCTTCACTGGCCTATTTAACATTGTTCGGTACAGTATTCGCTTTCGCTTGCTACTTTGTCTTACTAAAAAATATTGGCCCAGAAAAAGCCAGCTACACCATTGTTCTGTTCCCAATTGTGGCGGTGATACTAAGTACGCTATTTGAAGGCTTTGTATGGCAGGAGAATACCGTATTAGGGTTTGTGCTAGTGATCACGGGTAATGCCGTTGTACTGACCCCATTGAAAAAATTAAAAATGATTAGTTTAAAGTACAGCCAACGGCAGCAACAAAAAGCTTGGTTGCTGAAATAAAAGCGTACCGCCGAATAGAGAAACTTGAATATCTAATGGCTGAGAGTGGCAAGACGCTGGTGAGCGTGGTCTTCAATTCAGGAAACACGCTCCCGCTCAAAACCAATACTTGCTAGCCACTCATAAGCTTGCGCCTGTGTGTCACAAAAGCAGTAATTGATACCAGCGCCACAATATACCCGTTCAAACTGGGCTCTAACAATCGACTTTACCGCCGTATCTCCGGTAACCATGGCGGTAGAGGTTAAACCCAGCGCCTTTCTCATTTTGACTAGGCTTGCCATCTCTTTTTCAGCTTCAGGCGTCATTAATCCAGTACCGTGAACAATGATAATGCATGCCCATGGATTAGGGCTTAACTCCCTAATCACAGCCAACATGTCGGCTTTATAACTAACAATCAACTCTTCATTCCAAGGCCCCTTGGCATCAACCAAAAGAATTCGGCCCTGACATTGAATCGAATATTCACCGTGTTGTTCCACTAAAACGTTTCCTATAGATCCAGCTTAATGCGCACACTCCAATCATGCCGATTAGGTGAGTGCAGCTCGGTACAGCTTAACCATGTTCGACACAGTTTCACGTGCTTGTTTCGTGGTTGCCGTAGTAAATACACCTTTGGCGCACAATACCAAATTGCTACCTAACTGCAGTTCAGATAGCCCACAACGACTCAAGTCAACTTGTCCAGTCCGCTCACCTTCTCGTAGTAGTTCACCGACAAATTGACTCAGCACTTCAATATGAGCAGCCATCGCATCAACGCAATACTTATTAGCCGCTTGAACAATATCCTGCAACACCACAGAGTCACTTATTTCTTCAAATATAGGCTTCGCCCAATCAAGCAGCATCGCTTCAAGCGTCGACCAGGTATCTTTGTATTGCGCCTTAAAACTCGGCAGATTTGCCTGCATTTCTTGGTGATGACGCAAACACACCTCACGAAAAAGAACCTCTTTGTTTGAGAACTGCTTGTGTATCGTGACTCGAGAAATCTCAGCATAACGGCTGATCATTGAAATGTTGGTTGCACTGTACCCATGACGAAAAAAGCAATCACGGGCGGCATCAAGGATGGTCTGTGTCGTGGAAGGCATTCTACTTCTTATGAATTCTGCACTCTGCTATCTGCCGACAGAGTAGCGACTTAGACCACACTTCGCAATTTCCATGTTTACACTTTTTGTAAATATGTTAACTTGTCGACACATTTTTGTTATGTATGCATCCTGTAGGTATTCCCGTGAAATTTTTCCAATTGCCATTCGTTATGTTGTCTATGGTACTTGTCGCCTGTTCCGGAGATGAAGCGCCAACTGCCACCCATGTGGCAACTCCAAAAGTGGTTCAGCTATCTCCTGTCACACTTGCCAATGAACAACAGTCTTATCAGTTTCCTGCCACAGTAAAGCCGGTGAAGACGGTTAAATTGAATTTCGAAGTGTCTGGACGATTGAATTTCACCGATATGATCCAGGGCACAACCATTAAAAAAGGCCACCTGCTGGCGACGATGGATAGCGCCCCTTTTGAACGACGAGTGAGAGAAAATTTTGCCCGCCATAAGCAAGCCCGATTAGAACTGGATAGACTTCTTTCTCTATATGACAAAAAGCTCGCGGCGAAAAGAGACTTAGATAATGCCGAAACTCAGTTTGAGATCACCTTGGTTGACCTTGAAAACAGCCGTCAGGATCTGAGTGACTCCAAGCTGGAAGCCCCATTTGATGCATTAATCAGTGAGCGTTTGTTAGAAAACGATAGCTATATCAGTGCAGGGACGGCCGTTGTCACGCTGCAAGATGTGTCCAAAGTACGCTTCGAGCTCAACGTATCTGAGCGCATTTTAAGTGCCAATATCAGCAACGAAATTATCAGCGCACAGGCCTTTATCAATGGTGCTATCAACAAAACATTTGATATCCATTACATCGAACATACCACCGAACCAGATCCCGTCACGCAAACTTACAAAGTACTGTTCGAAATGGATCCACCTGAGGATATACGCCTAACCCCCGGTCTTAGAGCTTACGTAGAGGTGAACGTACAAAACAAGCATCATGAAGCGGGTATAGTGGTACCGCTAAATGCAATTGTACCTCTCGGCGAACAACGTTTTAGCGTATGGAAGTACCAACCCGAGAGCAAAACCGTCACCGCAGCAGCCATAGACGTTGCAACCATCAGCGGCAACTTTGCCATTGTTCGTGCAGGGTTAGAGGAAGGTGATGAAGTGGTATCGGCAGGTGTTTCGCAAATGAACGAAGGGTTACTCGTTCAACGTTACGTTGCGGAGTAAACCTCATGGATATCGCACGCTACTCTATTAATACGCCTGTAAATACATGGCTCATGATCCTAGTCTGCCTGATTGGCGGAATGGTCGGGTTAAGTAATATCGGCCGCTTGGAAGATCCCGCATTTACGATTAAGCAGGCCAAAGTGCTGACCAGCTATACCGGTGCCAGTGCCGCTAAAGTTGAACGTGAAATCACCGAGCCGGTCGAGATCGCTATCCAACAAATGCCCCAGCTACGACGCGTCACTTCGGTTTCAAAACCAGGTCAATCGGAAGTCACCGTTGAGATAAAAACCAACTACGATGCTGACAAGCTACCACAGATATGGGATGAGCTACGTAAGCGGCTCTCAGACATGTCAGGCAGTCTGCCCAATGGTGCTGGCAAGCCAAAAGTGGTCGATGATTTCGGTGAAGTGTTCGGTCTTTACTACGCGTTAACTGCGCCAGATTTCACTCCGTATCAGTTACGTGAGTTCTCTCGCATTATCCGACGAGATCTGCTGATGGTTCCCGGCGTTGCGAAAGTCGAAGTGAATGGCGTTATGCAGGAGCAGATCGTCGCGGAAATGGATCCAAACCATATCGCAGGGCTAGGACTGTCATTCCCCGATGTGGCCGCTCTACTGCAGTATAATCTGCGCCCGTTTAATAGTGGCCGTATGCTGATAGAAGGCAATCAGGTACGCATTCCAATTGAAGCCGCTAAGAACCACTTGCAAGAGATCGGCAATTTGATGCTCGCTGTACCGGGCAGCAATGCGACGATCCGTATCCAAGATTTTGCAGATCTGCGGCTCGAAACTAAAGATGTACAACCCCACTTGATCCGCTACCAGGGAGATCAAGCGATCACCCTCGCCGTGGCCGCACAAAATGATGTCAACATCGTTGAAGTGGGCAAGGCTGTTCAAGAGCAAGTCAAAGCCGTATTGGCACGATTGCCTGCAGGTATCACGCTAGATGCTATTTATGACCAAGGCAAAGTGGTCGATGAATCTGTTGATGGCTTTTTATTGAATCTTCAGCTGTCTGTCATCGTTGTGACTTTAACGCTTTGTCTGTTTATGGGCTGGCGCTCAGGCGTCGTCGTTGGCTCAATCTTGTTGATGACGGTCATGGGGACAATCATGACGATGTGGTTGTTCTCGCTACAACTTCAGCGCATCTCCCTTGGCGCCATGGTGATCGCCATGGGCATGCTCGTCGATAACGCCATTGTGGTTGCCGAAGGCATGATGCTGAGAATGCAGCAAGGCAAATCGGCCAGAGAAGCGGCAAGCTTTATCGTCAAGCGCACCCAATGGCCGTTACTTGGGGCGACTGTGATTGGGATCGCTGCTTTTTCAGGGATAGGGCTATCCGATGATCAAACAGGAGAGTTCCTGTTTTCACTTTTCGCCGTCATCTTAATCTCTCTTATATTAAGCTGGATTTTGGCTGTCACAGCTACACCACTCTTTGGTAGCTATTTCTATAAAACAGAAAATAAGGTCAGCCAAGAGAGTTTTAACTCGTTCTTGCATAAAGGCTATTTGGCTGCACTTCGCGGCGCATTAAAATTTCGATGGCTAACCGTTGCCGTTCTTATTGCCATCACAGCGGTCGCCTATGCGAACTTTGGCAATGTGAAAAAAGGCTTCTTTCCTCCGTCAAACACCCCCATTTTTTATATCCATTATTGGGGTCCACAAAATCGAGACATTCGCACCACAGAAGCCGTAATGGCGGAAGCAGAGAAAGTTGTCATGGCCGGTGACAATGTTGATTCGGTGAGTACCTTTATTGGCCGAGGTGCCGATCGTTTTACCCTCACCTACGCTCCCGAATCAGCCAACGAAAGCTATGGACTGTTCCTGGTTCGTATGGATAGCGCTGACAATATCGATGCTTTTGCAAACACAATCGCCGACAAATTAGCAAGCTTAGATCCTGATGCAGACATTTATGTAAAACGGATAATTTTTGGTCCTGGCTCTGCAGCCAAAATCGAAGCGCGTTTTTCAGGGCCAGATGCAACCGTATTACGGCAGCTGGGCGAACAAGCCTTAGCACTGTTTCGTGCCGATGGTCAGGTAAAAGACACCCGACATAATTGGCGCGAAAAAGTGATCACCATGATGCCTTTGTACGACGAGTATAACGCCAGTGTCGCCGGTGTAACCCGCGCCGACTTTGCTGATGCGGTGCAGTACACCACCAACGGATTACAGTTGGGTAAACTTCGCGACGGCGACTACGACTACCCTATCGTCGCTAAGACGCCAAACTCTGAAAGTGCGACGGTCGATAGCCTGCGTGACGCTCAAGTATGGAGCGCACAACAACGCCGCTATATTCCATTGAGTCAGGTAATGGAAAAAATCCAACTGGCCAGCGAAGACGTATTGCGTCAGCGACGGAATAGGATCCGCACCATCAGTGTACTCGCAGAGCCAGCAGCTCATGAAACTGCGGCAGCCGCACTGACTCGACTGCAACCCGCACTAGAAGCGATCCCACTACCAGATGGGTACAAACTGGAATGGGGTGGTGAATACGAGTCATCAAGAGATGCGCAGAAAGCACTAGGTGGTGGCTTACCGGTGAGTTTTCTTATCATGCTATTAGTCACCGTGCTGCTATTCGGTAAAGTCAGACAACCTCTCATCATTTGGCTAATAGTACCCATGGCGGTAGTAGGCGTCGTATCCGGGCTGATCGCCACTGATATGCCATTCGGATTTATGTCCTTATTAGGCTTCTTAAGTCTCTTCGGCATGATGATCAAAAACGCTATTGTGTTGATTGAAGAGATCGACTTACAGATTGAAGAAGGTAAACCGGTGCGGGAAGCCATCGTCGATGCCAGTCTAAGCCGTTTACGGCCTGTGTCATTGGCTGCCATCACCACGATTTTAGGTATGGCACCGCTGTTGTTTGATGCTTTCTTTGCCGATATGTCCGTAACAATTATGGGCGGCCTCACCTTCGCAACGCTACTCACATTGATCGCTGTACCCGTACTGTACAGCATCATGTTTAGAGTCAGTTTTAGGATTAAAAATCTGCCTCAAGCGACAACGAAATAGTATTCACACTTCAGTAAAAAGCCCTCTCAATGTATGAGAGGGCTTTCTTCATCAAAATACACAAGATTAGCTATCAGCTACAAAGTCTGGCCTCGCTTCCGGCGCAGTGCTGCTACACCAAAGGCACTGAGCGCGAATACGCCGATAATAGCCGGGTCAGGCACTTCACGGATCTGGATCCTCGCCACTTCAAAGCCCTGTTGGGTAAAGTCAGCAGCCATCTCGTCGATGGTATAACCGGTAGGTGTTGATCCGCCAATAATCGCTAAGCCGCCGGGAAGTACATCCAGGCCGGTATGAAAACCAACAACGCCATTTTCATCCTGCCGAGCCTCGCCATCAGCCCCCACTAAAAAGGGCGAACCAAAGCCACGATTAAGCTCTGTGCCGGAATCCCAAACAGATGACCCCAATACCAGAATATCCAAATCCTGAAACTCACCCATCATGTCAAACAGCGAGTAAGCCATGGCATCGTCGTTGCCGATAAAACCATCATTGGTAGGAATAAGCATAGATAGAAAGCTGAAATAGCCACTGCTAGCGGCATCCACTTCAAACACATCCGAAGTAGCACTCTCCCCAGGCTCAAAAACGGGTGCCATACCACCAAAGGCCGCCAACGTACCTTGCACCCCATCGGCATGAGAGGCAGTAAATGACGCGGATATACCAGATGTATCACCATTTTCAGCCAACGCCTGCAGCTCAGCAGAAGCCGCGGAACCCGCATCAAAGCTGTCGAAACTGCCATCGTGAAAACCCATCCAAACTGGCGTAATTGCCAATCCACCGTCAGCAAACAAGCTGCTAACTTCCACTTTTACATACGTTGCATTGGCAGCGCCTGACCAACCGATGGCGCTCACCATCGCAGTCAATAAAACTCTCTTTGTATTCTTAAGCATAAGGGTTGTCCCAAGTTTTAAACCTCAGCGTCCATCAAAGGTGATAAAACGCGACGAACGGTTTTAAACTCTCGCCAGCCATTGAACGACAAACAGGAGATCGTTATTCCTGTGCAAGACGTACCACTAAATGAACTTCGAGTGTTTCACTACAAACCAAATTCAGTTTGGTGAGCAGTTATCACAAAAGTATCACTAAGAAATAACGAATTGCGCAAACCCACAGATCTTGCGCAGCGCTTGACCAAGGTTCCTTAGTTACCGGTGCCAAAACACACAGACATCAACGGATAAAGTTATGTTTTATATCTACTCTCCCCAAGGACGTATATTCTCCGGCACCCTCGAGATGCTCAAAAAGGTGGAATCGGTCAGTGATAGCGCTAAGGGGGAAGTGCGTCAGGAGTTCATGTTGCAACAAGAGATTGAAGCATCGGTTCGCCAAAACATGACACCTGCAGAAACGCAGGAAGAGGAGAAGCCTTACCAAGCACCAGAAGGCCTGATAACAAAGTACAACCAGGTCTTAAAGTCACAGGGGCAGCGAGAGCCGGTATACCATGTTTACCAAGTAATGAGCCGTCCTGTGATTAGCGTAACGCCAGATTTTTCTATCGAACGTCTGTTTCAAACCTTTGAACAGTATCCCTACAAGTTGTTTCCCGTAGTAACAGGTAACCAACTGATCGCCGCCATATCAAGAGCACAACTGTACCACCTCATGTTAACTAACCCCGAGGCAGCATACCGTGAATCGACCCTAGCTATGCTTCTCGACACGGGGGAACAACAAGTGCTTACCGCAGATCCGGTGACCGATATCCGGCGAGCAGCGCGGGTGATGTTAGAAGAAAAGCTCGAAGCCCTACCCGTTGTAGATTCATCAGGGCAAGTACAAGGCATCATATCGCGAACCGATATATTGCATTGCGTAGTAAAAGATCCACCGCTGTCGATCTGGACCTAGATCGGCAAACAATCTCGATCAATACAGGCCCTGTCGTCGTGGCAGCCAATTCGCTATTCCCTGCTTGCTGATGTATGGTGAAAACTCTCTGGCACATGCCTTGTTAAACAAGTTGTTTGCTTCCATTCCTCTGTATAAGAGCCGCAGCAATGAGTTTACGCGTCAGCTACAACACCCATGAATTTGAAGATATCGATATTCATCTGCGTACATTACGCGACAATCAACAGTTTGAAGACAACGATGGTATTGCCGAAAAGTTAGGGATATCTTCCGCCACATGGCCACTGTTTGGTATCGTCTGGCCCTCTGCTCAGGTTTTAGCCCATTACCTGTATGACTTTGACTTTGCGAACAAACGCATCTTAGAAGTCGGCTGTGGTATCGGCCTTAGCAGCTTACTACTCAATCACCTGAATGCAGACATCACCGCAACAGATTATCACCCCGAAGTTGAAAGCTTTATGCTGAAAAACACCCAGTTAAATGATGATCCTAAGATCCCATTTGTTCGCACTGGCTGGGCTGATGAGGTCACCGAATTAGGCACTTTCGATCTCATCGTTGGTAGTGATCTGTTGTATGAAGATGAACATATCGAAATGCTCGCAGGTTTTATCGACCAACACTGTAAAGCACAGTGCGAGATCATATTGGTTGATCCTGGCCGTGGTCGTCATGCCAAGTTCAGTAAGAAGATGGCGACATTAGGTTTCTCTTTCGAGATGAGTAAGCCACGAGAGCAGACCTACCTCGATAAACCATTTAAAGGCGTGGTACTGCGTTACTCACGGTAAAAGCCCCATTCAAAAGCTTTGCTTAATCGGCTTTGGTTTTCGCAAGCCACAACGGCTTATCTATGGTCAGAGAGATCAGTTCAGCATCGTTGAGGAGGTCACGCCTCCCCATACCTAATACATAGACCCGCGTATAGTTCTTAAACACAATGCTCAACTCAAAAAATGGGCTAGAGTCATCATCGGTAGGAGAGATTTCAATACACAGCAAAGCAAGAATATCTGCGATATGCAAAGCTCTCTTTCCTCACCCGCCAAGGCCACCACCACACTCTATGATTTTGGATAAAACGCGCCCCCTTTAAATCGAAATCGGGCGTGGTTATTTTATCCATTAGCGTCTGCCAGGAGATAAACAAAAGCAAGATGAAAAATGCATATGAGATCCATTGACTCGTCTCAATGGAGAGAGATCGGATAGGTTTATGGCTTAACGCGATAACCAGCACAACCCCGATAAGCAGAGGTAAAAAAGAGACCAGATAAGCGGAGATGGTCGTCCGAAAACCGATATTATCACCAACAGTCAACTGCATTCGGTGGCTTCTTTCGCTTGTTCGAGTACCAGAAAGCGGCTGCCAGACTATACGCTCAGGGCGGACAGCTAAACAGCGCATACTCTCAAGACTCTGCTTTTTAACCAAGGTGGATGCAGAGCTTGAACTCTCTGCCAGCGCGACGTAATTAACTTCAACATCAGTAGTGGCACTGACAACTACCTGCTCTTCCTTTTCGCCTAACTCGTCCGAAACATCTTTTGAGTGGTCACTGGCCAGGACTAATCTAGCTCGTTCCAGATGCTCGGCAAGCACCAACAGCCTGATGCCACCGGCAGAATTACCTAGCTGCATACTGGCTACATGCTCATTGGCAACCACCGCAGGTATCCCTGAAAGTTCCAAATTGTCCCGCGCAATTTGTGCTTCATAGGGAAAATCAAAAATTGCGACAACAACAGATCCCGTCATTCACAAACATCCCTTTGCTACAAGCCGTTATCGTCGTCACTGCAACGGCTTAATCACACCCTTCAGCCAACTGGAAGCCATACCGGCGTGTCACCTCATCAAACCAGAACTGATAACAGCCCGATTCGGCTAACTGCAAACGGATATTACTGCCGTCAACTTCGCCACGCTGGTCGTTTTCATTATCGCCCCAGTTTAAGCCCCATGACGATTGACCACTGACTTCAAATTTATATTCGTAACGGCCATGGCTCAGCTGAGTGACGATGGTCCAAAGGCCATCATCCCCGCGACTCATTGGCAAACTGGCGCCCCAATCATTCATACTGCCCCGCAAAAAAAGGGACGTTAAAGCGGGCGCTTGAATATTAGGTAACGTCGTCGGCGCCACGACATTAGGGTAATACCCGTCGATCAATTTCTGAGGTTCCGCGCCCAAATAGAGCACAGTGACGCTATTTGGTGGGATCCTTGCCACTTCAACTTTACTTGCGGTGACGCTATCAATAACCGCAGGGATCTTAACCTTACCCAATAGTAGCGATAGGTGAGCCCAATCTTCAGACAATGACTCACTCTCAGCAGATTTAAAAAACGGCATTAAATCCAAGGTTGCCTGTTGCTCACTACTGCTGGCGTTTATCAAAATCACAACACCCGTGCCCTGATATAGGCGCATAAAACTACTGACACCATATTGCCGCGTGACAACAGGCAGTTCGGAACCATGGGTGATAGCCTGATATTGGTGGCGGATCTGCAACAGATCACGATAGCCACTAAGCAGTGAATGCGGCTTAGCCGTTTGTCTTTCCACATCCTGCCAATTAAACAATGCACGTAGCTCCGCATCTGGCTTAGGTTTACCTTTCAGCCCTAATTCATTGCCATAGAAAATCATCGGTGTTCCCTGCCCTAAGATCTGCAGTGCAGCAGCAATAAAGGCTTTATTGGCGTTCCCTTCATAGCGAGTCAGAGGACGGGGGAGATAGCTATCATGATTACTAAGGAACGTTGCCATCTGATAGCCAGAAGGGAAATTCTGACGCTGATAGCGTTTAAGATCGGCGACCGCATCAGGTGCTATATTATCAACCACCTCTGTTACCGCCCAAGCCCAGTTAAAATCTAAACCAAGGTGGATCTGATTACTGCCATCACCAAAATAGTTGCCGACCTGTTCACGTGGACGCCATGTCTCAGCGAGTAATACTTTGGCTGGCGAATAACTGTCAGCAATGCTGCGGTAATCTTGTAATAGCTTAAATGTACCGGCTCTATCGGCCTGTAAACCTGGGCCATCTTCAATAAGGTAGGGGGCACCATCAACTCGCGCGCCATCAAAGCCAAAATCCAACCAATACTTCAGCACCTTCTCCATTTCAGCACGGACATAGGGGTTGTGTAGGTTAAGATCCGCGATCTCTGCACTTTGAAAGTAGGTATAAAAATAGCGGTCACCATGGGGCTTCCAGACGTCATGCCACTGCCCACCACCCCAAGCCGCTTGCCAATCATTGCTAGGTTGATCCTGCCAGACATACCAATTGCGCTTCTGCCCGCCTGCCGCTGAATCAATAAACCAAGGATGCTTAATCGAAGTGTAGCCCGGCACAAAATCAAACAGCACCTTTACGCCGCGTTGATGGGCAAGCTCCAGCAAAGATTTAAGCGTTTTCTCATCACCGAAGCGCGGATTCACAGTGTAGTAATCCAGTACATCATAACCGTGAATATTATCCATCGGATCATCTGACGTTCGTTCAGAGAGGTAAAACGGAGAGAGAAGGATCAGATCTATTCCCAGATCACCACCGCTGTCAGGGTCGCCGTCATTAAGATAGTCAAAGCGATCGATAATCCCCTGAATATCGCCAACCTGATCTTCATCATTAGAGTCAGCAAAAGACTTAATCCAAATATGGTAGCCAGTTGCCTGTCGGTACCACGCACTGGTGTCAGGAGCTGACGCCAACGCACTCACAGACACTATTGAACTGACTATTGATATAAGTAATTTCTGGGCAAGCGTCTGTGAAAATATAGGTATCTGCCGTAGCACTGTTTCTCTCCCTGAGCGCACCTACAGAGGTGATTCTTGAGTCGACATTTAACCTGTCCCGCGCGAACAAAACAACAATCGTGGCAAGGGGTTGTGAACGACCCGGCAAAAAATACCGATTAAATAAACCAAAAGCTTTACTTTCTTAAGTAAAGAATCTAGCCTAACCATTAAATAAACCAAACGGATTACTTAAATGAGATTATTGATTGTCAGCGGTAGCCAAAGAAAACGCTCACAAAGCGCCAAGGTGGCAGGCTATTTGGCTGAAAAGATAGAAGGCTTTGATCAGGTAGACCACATTGAGCTGTGCCAATACCAACTACCATTCTGGGACGGTGACACATTGACTGGCAAGGACGCAGAGTTATGGGACTCGCTTCGGCAACGCAGCCAACAATCTGATGCATTGATATTGATTACCCCTGAATGGGGTGGCATGGCCTCACCGCTTATTCGTAACTTCCTATTGATGAGTTCACTGGAAGATACCGCCCACAAACCCGTGATGTTGGTATCCGTTGTCAGTGGTATTAACGGCGCCTACCCCATCGCTGAGTTGCGCATGAATGCACTGAAAAATCTCAAGCTGGTTCCGGTGCCAGACCACCTTATCGTCAGAAATGTAGGCGAATGCCTTAATGGCAATGAAGTTAACGGCAAGCGTGATCAGCAACTCAGGCAACGGATCGATTACCACCTGCATATGCTGCATCAGTATGCTCAGGCACTATTGCCGCTGCGTCACTCTTATCAACACAGTCCCCATCCACAGCAAGCTGATTTTGCTTATGGCATGTAACAGTAACGGGCATAGTCCCCAAAAAATATAGAGGAAATAGAGATGATCAGATTAGAACATATCAACCTAGTCGTACCGGATCTAAAAGCGGCACTGGCTTTCTATCAAGTCGCCTTTCCCCACTGGCATATAAGGGGGGGCGGTGAAGCTGAGTGGTATGGCACTCCCAGAGAGTGGCTGCACTTTGGCGATGAAAACAATTACATCACACTCAATGACAAGGGCACGGGTGAAAACAGGGAATTAACGGGCCTGAGCACAGGACTCGCCCACTTCGCCTTTGTCGTAGATGACATTGACGGCATGATCGCCCGTCTAGAAGCTGCGGGATACCCGGTTGCGAAACAGGGGGCAGATGAGCCCTATCGAAAAAATGTCTACTTTATCGATCCGGCCGGATTTGAAGTGGAGTTCGTGCAGTATTTAAGTGATATACCGGATGAAAGAAATCGCTATAGTTAATAATCAATTCAGAGGCGCAGTTATTGCGGTTGCGTCTCTGGATTGCTCCGAAGTAACACTATTAACGAAAGCCTTCAGTCGCTCCACAAAAAGATGATCCAACTCATCAGCATACACCTATAAAAATCAACACATTCCGAACACTATCTTTTAGTAGCTTCTATACTCAAAGCAAAATTTTTATGGGGAGTGAAATATATGCTGGATCGGGTAACCTCCAGACCTTTTCCACTTATTAAACAGGCAAAAGGGTTTTCTCAAGCGGCTCTAGCGTCTGTCGTTATTAACATTCTGTCACTGGCCCTACCACTGACTATGTTGCAAATATTCGATCGCATTCTTCCCAACCAAAGCTTAGGTACAGCAACAGTACTGGTGGTTAGTGTGGCCATTGCGATCCTGTTGGAAACCCTACTTCGATTCGCTCGAAGTTGGGTACTTGCCGCTTCAGCAAGTCACTTTGAACTGTCTGCCACCATAAATACATCGCAAGCGTTAATGGATGCCGATTACCAACAGATCGAGCAATTAGGTACAGGGAGAATCTTTAGCGGACTTTCGAGCATTGCCACGGTAAGAGATCTCTATTCTGGACAAGCAGCGCTAGCCATCATGGATTTTCCATTTGTAGTTATTTTTCTCGTGCTTGTAGCCTATATCGGTGGCGTACTTGTTTTTATTCCGCTAGCGGTATGGTTGGTGGTGGGGCTAATTGTTTGGTTACTTGGTAAGAAGCTCTATCAAGTAACAAATACTGTAGCATTAAGTGATAGCCAACGGACACGCATGTTGATGCATGTGTTAATTGGAATTAGCACGGCGAAAGCACTGGCTTTGGAAACCAAACTCGCAAGTAAGTATCGCGAATTAAATCATCAACGGTTAGCACAACAACAGCAGGTAGACTGGCTCGCTTCTCGCTTGCAAGAAATCATTCAAGGTGCATCACAAGGCACAACCTTACTGTTAGTGTTAGTTGGGTGCTTAGCAGTGCTTAATGGTGAATTGACGTCAGGTGGTCTCGCAGCGTGTTCGATATTAGCTGGTCGAGCAGTTGCTCCTCTCAGTGCAATCATTAGCCTTCGTTCACGTTTGGTTGCAGCGAAATCAGCCATGACGAGCGTCGATACGATCGTTAACTTACCCAGTAGTCACTTCACAGGTACACATACCTATCAGGCAAAACTACCCGCTCCGTTCATTAAGCTCTGTCAACTATCAGCAAAAAGGGTATGTGCTCATCTGGACCATGTATCACTCACTATCCCTGCAAATAGACTAACCGTCGTGCGTTCAGACCCCCTTACCCACGCGAGTCTGTTACTAACGACGATAGGTGGCTTGCAAAAACCCTGTGAAGGAGATATCTACTTCAACGAAATACCCCAGTACCATCACAACCAAAATGAGTTTTCTCAGTCGGTACTTTACGTTAGCAGCTGGCCCCCACTATTTGATGGCTCGTTAATCGACAACATGACCATGTTCAATCCAGAACTGGCACCAGAAGCAATGAAACTAGCGGATGACTTAGGCCTAACCACCACCATTTCAAGGTTAAATAATGGTTATCAAACACCCGTCGGAGAAGGCGCGGATACTCGTCTAAGCCAAGGCGCGATAAAGCTAATCGCCATGGTTCGAGCATTGGTACAAAAGCCTTCGTTATTACTACTGGACGAGCCACTAGTGTCGTTGGATATCGATGGCCAAAATAGATTAGTGACGCTCTTAAAACAGATGACGCCAGAAATGACGATTGTTGCAAGCAGCCACAACCCATCACTGATCGTCCAATGCGATGCTCAGATCGAAATTGGCTCCTCAGGTCATGCTCATTTGTCCCAACAGGAGGGAGCATGATGAATACTCAACATTCTGACTTACACCAGTCATTGGTCGGTTTATTTCAACAGCTAGGTATGTATGCTCAAGCCAATAAAATAGCCACAGATCCTCAACTCCATTTTTTGGATACTATTGGATTTAATCGTCAATTAGACAGGTACGATATAGATTTTTCAGTGTTGCCTGCAGACCACAAAAAGATGATGTGTGCGATACACCCGTTCGTGGTTATTCCAAGTGACTCACAAGCGTTTGTCGCGCGGCGAAAGGATGAGCGTTTAGAGCAATTGGCTGCCGACCAGACATGGCAACCATTAACCAATATCACCTCAATGGCTGGCGCCCATATGGTGTTAATTGAACATCTGCCAGGGCAAAGAGGAGAACAGAGTAGATTTACCCAAGAGCTAGATAAACGCCGAAAATGGTACCGCCCTGTATTTTGGTTAAGCCTCCTTGCAAGTATTACCGGATTAACAGTCCCCCTGTTTACTATGGCTGTGTACGACAAAGTTATTGGTGGTCAGGCACCCGCAGAACTACCAGGGATCGCAATGGGGGCCATACTGGCACTGGCGATACTCGTTGTCTGTCGCATTGTACGCGCAGCCATTCTTTGTTCTGTCAGTAACCGTATGGCACGTGATCTTTCTGACATGACATTTAGCCGCTTATTACATATGCCGCTAATGGTATTAGGCCGTGTCGGGATATCCAATCACATTGCCAGATTGAGAAATGCAGAGCGTGTTCGAATGCTGTTTTCCGGTCCCGGAGGCGCTGGTTTAATTGATATCCCTTTCACGTTGATCGCGCTGTTTACCATCGTCTTATTGAGTGGTTGGTTAGTTGTTGTGCCTGTCGGTATGCTCGGATTGTACTATCTAATAGCTCGCGGACTGCAAAAATATGCTCAACGAGCCTCCCCTACGCTATCGACTAAACATCAGAACTCTATTAACGAACTAACCAAGCAACTACTCGCGCTAAAAACCAGTGGTAATTACAGTGGTTGGATTGAGAGGTTTATTCGCCAAACTCGTATCAACTGTCAACAAAACTTTGCCTATGCAAAAAGAAATGGCCTAAACCAAGCTGTTAGCCACGGACTAAGCCTGATGACGGCCTTGGTTACGGTATTTACAGGTATATTTCTAGTATTAGATCAAAGTATTACGGCTGGCGCATTGATAGCCAGCACGATGTTGATTTGGCGGATCACCGGCCCTGCCCAGCTCGCTTTCGCATCATTACCCAAAATGGCCATGCTGAAAAGTGCTTCACAACAGTTTGATAACTTCATGAAAGTGAAAACTGAAAATAATGAATTACGACTAGAGATCCCAGACAGTTCGGGTCCCCCGTCATTGAAATTTCAGCATGTCACACTGCGATTCAGCGCAACGCAAGAGCCAGTCTTATCGAGTATTGATTTCGAAATATGCCCCGGTGAAGTGGCAGTTGTTATCGGACCAAATCAAGCTGGTAAATCAACATTGTTACAGGCTGCTCTTGGCGTTATCGAACCACAATCAGGTTTTATAACGATCAATGACAGGAATCTAACCCAGTACGATCCGACCAACTTCAGACACTGGGCTGGGTATGCGCCTGCACAACCAGATCTGTTCCCTGGAACGTTAGCTGATAACTTAAGAATTTCACGTCCCGAAGCCACAGAAGAAGAGTTACAGCAAGCACTGCTAGAAGCAGGCGCCGCCACTCTTTTAGACACTCTAGGTGGCAGCCTAAATCAAGATCTATTCGAACAAGGCTACAGCACGTTAACTGCGATTGAAGGCAGTTATATTAGCTTAGCTAGAGCACTATTAAAACGCTCACCATTGCTGCTTCTCGATGAGCCGATAGCCAATCAAAACCCTCGCGCAAGGCGGCAATTTGTGCACACCCTTGAACAACTAAAAGGGCGTCATACCGTCTTATTTAGCAGCCATGATCCAGAGTTAATAAAACATGCAGACAAAGTGCTGGTGCTAGACAAAGGCTGCTTAGTTTACGCTGGACCTCAACCACAATCACAGCCCGTGCAGGAGGCTTAATCTATGCAGCAATCCCCTCTTCGTCAACGAGTATGGCACGCGTATGAATTCGCTGATGCAGTCGAATCCCCTGCAGAACAGCGCCTAATACGTAACATTATCTTTATTGTGAGTGGCGCAATTTTATTAATAGCAACGTGGTCAATTTTCACGTCTATCGAGGAGGTAGCAAAGGCAAAAGGTCAAGTAGTGCCTCTTGGTCACAGACAGATAATACAAAGCCAACTAGGTGGAACACTGGCGACAATTAACGTGGAAGAGGGTGATGTCGTAAAAAAAGGCGATGTCTTGGCCAATTTCTTAGCCATTGATAGTCAATCCGCAGTGGAAGAATTAGAGAGCAAACAAGCAAACTTAACGCTACAGATAGAACGCTACAATGCATTTATTGAACGTCGGGAAATGAATGTATCCAATTATGCAACCACCTACCCTTCCCTTGTATCTCAGCAGATAAAGGCTTTTGGTCACATGCAAGCAGAGTTCAATGCTAGCGTAGCACTAGCAGAAACGGGGCTCGCAAAAACGCAAGCTGAACTCGATGCCATTAAGTCTGAATTACCAGCACTCAGAGATCAGATCAGTGCTTCAACAAAGACGTTGGCGATGATGAACTCGCTGAGCGGTCAGAAAGCCGTTTCTCAAGTACAAATATTAGATGCCCAACAAAAAACTGATAGCTATTTGCGTGAACTAAAGGCAATGGAAGGAAAAGAACTTGTCTTGGCTAAAAATCTCGCTAATGACCGCCAACAGTTAAAACAGAAGCAAGCGGCGCTTTTTACTGAAGTCAGTGAAAAACGTGCTGACGCGCAAGCAGAACTGTTAGCGGTTCGCGCTCGGCTGAAATCATCTGGCCAACAGGTCGCCCAAACCACCGTTTTGTCTCCGGTAAATGGAGTCATCCAATCAATACCGTCTACCTCATCGGGCAGTGTTGTTGCCCCGGGAGGCACGGTGGCAGTTATTGTTCCCACAACACCAACGGCCTTGCTGGAAGCCAAGCTATCACCTCGTGACATCGGCTTTGTTACCGTAGGACAGACGGCTCGAATTAAAGTTGATGCCTTTGATTACAGTCGGTATGGCGCCCTTGATGGCGTTGTAAAAAAGATATCACCAACCACGGATGCCGACGAGCACGGCGGGGTATTTTACAAAGTACAAATAGCGATCGAAAAACCCTATTTTCGTGATAATCCCGAACAATTTGGGTTGATACCAGGCATGACCGCTGAGGCTGATATCGTGACCGGCGAAAAAACTGTCTTCCAATACCTATGGAAGCCGATCTTCACCAACATCAGCAGCGCCTTCGGTGAACGTTAGGAGGATATTTGATGACCAAGTCAGACAAAGATAACAAACAACCTCATACCCTAGGCCTATCAGTTCCTGACGCAAACGATCAAAGCCAGATGGAACAAACGTCATTACATGGCAAAAAATCAACACGCAAGGCGTTTCAAAAGTCCAAGCAGATCGATAAGGATGTGAAGCGCTTAAAAGCCAAAGAGCTTAGAGATAAGGAACTAAAAACTACCGGCGACAACGAAGACCTCGTAGCGGCGAAATCAAAAGCTGCTCCTGTAAGCTCACAAAATGAGCAATCTGCTCCAGAGCAGTTACTAGAAGATCCTGCGGAAAAACAAGCGCAGACTAACATTAACATCGCAAATGTTGAGCAGAAGGCAATTCAAAGCAGAGAGTCAGAAGGCGGATCAGAGCAACAACAGTCGATCGATAACGCGCCTGAAGCGCCGACCAAAAGTAGTGGTACAGTCAGGTATCATGGTACCCATGGCAACATAATACCGACAGACACTCATATACCCCCAGTTACTACAGCACCTGATATATCCGTCGCAAAAACAGCGCAAGAGAACAATGCAGCCACGTTTATTCGTCAAAAAACGGTTAAAGCGCCGGATAATTCCGGGCCACATACTAATCCTCCCCAAGGTCAAGCAACAAACACAAATACGAAAGAACAGATGCTTGGAAAAGGCCATATCCCGCCAACGGATGGCCATACTAGCGTCACTCAAACCGGCTCTTCAAGCGAAAAAGATCCCCTAGGGGCACCATTAATTCCTTCGCCAGCACAGCACAATTCTGTCATATCGGGCGTTAAATCAGGTTCAATCACCGAAGACAAGGAGCTTACTAACGGGCTGCTTCACACTTCGGGTCAGCTCGATGTTATATCTCCTGACACAGGGCAAGATCGATTTACGGCGACCTCAATACAAGGCCATCTTGGTACGCTGAGTATCAATAATCAGGGTCACTGGATCTACACCGCCGATAATTCTCAGCCTACGATCCAAGGCCTTAAAAGCGGTGAGTCACTCACCGACACATTGCTGGTGCACTCCGTTGATGGCACTGAACAAAAAATCACTGTGACGATTAACGGTACCGACGATAAAGCCGTGATTGCTGGCACAGCAACAGCAAGTTTAATTGAAGATAAAGAGGTTCATAATGGCCTAATTCGCGTTGATGGTGCGTTAACAATCACTGACGCAGACAACGGCGAAGCCCAGTTCCAAGCAACATCTTTGCAAGGCCAATTTGGTACCTTGTCGATTAATCAATTAGGTCATTGGATCTACACCGCAGACAACTCACAAAGTTCAATTCAAGGGCTAAAAACCGGTGAGTCACTCACCGACACATTACTGGTGCACTCCGTTGATGGCACTGAGCAAAAAATCACTGTCACCATTAACGGGACTGATGACAAAGCCGAAATCGCTGGCACCAGCACCGCCAGTCTCACGGAAGATAAAGAGATTCATAATGGCCTACTTCGCGTTGATGGTGCGCTGACTGTCACTGATGTTGATGCTGGAGAAAACCAATTCCAAGCAGAAGTATTGCAAGGCCAGTTCGGTACGCTGAGTATCAATAATCTGGGTCATTGGACCTACACCGCTGATAATTCTCAGCCTACGATCCAAGGCCTTAAAAGCAGAGAGTCACTCACCGACACGTTACTGGTGCACTCCGTTGATGGCACCGAGCAAAAAATCTCTGTCACGATTGATGGCACCGACGATAAAGCGGTGATAGGTGGTACTGCAACCGCGAGTCTTACCGAAGATAAAGAGGTTCATAGTGGGCAGCTACGTGTCGATGGGGCGCTGACGGTAACGGATGCGGATAGTGGTCAGGCACAATTTACCGCGACCTCATTACAAGGGCAGTTTGGTACTCTTTCAATCAATGAATTAGGTCATTGGACTTACACTGCGGATAATTCACAAACGGCTATTCAAGGCTTAAAAACCGGTGAAGCCTTAACTGACACTCTAGTTGTTCACAGCGTCGATGGCACTGAACAGAAAATCACAGTGACGATTAACGGCACCGACGATAAAGCCGTGATTGCTGGCACATCAACGGCCTCGCTCACTGAAGATAAAGACGTTCATGTGGGTCAATTGCGCGTGGATGGTGCCCTGACCATTACTGATAGCGATAACGGCCAAGCTCAGTTCAGCGCAGAAACCCTGCAAGGTCAATTCGGAACACTGACCATCAATAACTTAGGTCATTGGACCTACACAGCCGATAACTCACAAGCCACGATTCAAGGCTTAACAACCGGAGAGTCAGTAACTGATACCCTGCTGGTTCATTCTGTGGATGGCACTGAACAACAAGTCACTGTCACTATTAACGGCACTGATGATAAAGCCGTGATTGCTGGCACAGCAACAGCAAGTTTAACTGAAGAGAAAGACGTTCATCAGGGGCAGCTTCGATTCGATGGGGCGCTGACGGTAACGGATGCGGATAATGGTCAGGCACAATTTACCGCGACCTCATTGCAAGGGCAGTTTGGTACTCTTTCAATCAATGAATTAGGTCATTGGACTTACACCGCCGAAAATTCACAAGCGACTATTCAAGGTTTAAAAACAGGTGAATCTGTTACAGATACACTCGTTGTGCACTCGGTTGATGGTACTTCACAACAAGTGTCAGTAACCATTAACGGCACTGATGATAAAGCCGTGATAGCAGGCACCAGCACCGCAAGCCTGACTGAAGATAAAGACGTTCATGGTGGTCAACTTCGTGTTGATGGGGCGCTGACTATCACTGACGCCGATGCAGACCAAAACCAATTCGCTGCTACCTCGTTGCAAGGTCAGTTTGGTACTCTTTCAATCAATGAATTAGGTCACTGGACTTACACTGCGGATAATTCACAAGCGACCATTCAAGGGTTAAAAAACGGAGAGTCAGTTACCGATACTCTAATTGTTCATAGTGTTGACGGCACTGAACAGAAAATCACAGTGACGATTAACGGCACCGACGATAAAGCCGTGATTGCTGGCACAGCCACGGCCTCGCTCACTGAAGACAAAGAGGTTCATAATGGCCTACTTCGCGTTGATGGGGCGCTGACGGTCACTGATGTTGACGCTGGAGAAAACCAATTCCAAGCAGGTGTATTGCAAGGCCAATTTGGCACCTTGTCGATTAACCAATTGGGTCATTGGACCTACACAGCTGACAATTCTCAGACTGCTATTCAAGGCCTTAAGAGCGGTGAGTCACTCACCGACACGCTGCTAGTCCACTCTGCTGATGGCACCGAGCAAAAGATCACTGTCACCATTAACGGCTCTAACGACTTACCCGTTATTTCAGGAGTATCCTCAGGAAACGTTATTGAACAGGGAGAAAATATTACTGGGAAAGCGAATGCGACTGGCACCCTTATTGCGACTGATCTTGACTCAACTGACAGTATTCAATGGGCGATTAGCCAACCTCAAGGTCAAGGTCAATTTGGTAATTTATCAATCGATCAGCAAGGAAACTGGCGTTATCAGTTAGATAATTCAACAGGTGGCACGACAGACAAGCTGGCTGCAGGTCAACAGCAACAAGAGACATTTTGGGTAACGGCAACCGACTCATCAGGAGTGGCTGTACCACATAAAGTTGTTGTTGATGTAACGGGGAGTAATGATAAGCCTATTGTCACTGCTTGGGCTCAACTAGCAGCCGGAACAGAAGACAAACCTGTCATAATTCAAATCGCAGATCTACTCAGACACGCAAGCGATATTGATACCACTGATACTCTGCGAGTCGAGAACTTGCAAGCCTCCCATGGCCACCTCATAAACAATAACGATGGCAGCTACACCTTCACTCCAGATAAGGATTTTAATGGTGAAGTTCGCTTGAGCTATAACGTAGTAGATGGGCAAGGTGGCAATGTTAGTACCCAAGCCAAATTTGACCTAGCAGCATCTCCCGATAATGCAGTTATTACCGACGCCCAAACAAACCCGAACTTACGGGGTGTCACTGAAGATCGCGGCTATATCGATACTCACTATAAACTGAATTATAACGGCCAACTGAACATCCAAGACCCAGATGCCGGTGAAGCTAAATTTGATCCAAATATTGGCCCGCAAACCAACCAAGGTATTGGTTATGACACTAAGCTAGGCGGCCATGTGGTGCTAATGCAAAATGGTCATTACACCTACACCTTGGACAATCGAAATATTCAACACCTCGCAGAGGGAGAAGCGATAAAAGACTCGGTTGTTATTCGCTCAGCGGATGGCACCACCCATACCATTGAAATGACGGTTCACGGTACAAATGACAGACCCACGATTGCTGCACAGTCGCATACGGTTATTGAAGGTGGTGCCCTCATATATGGGCAAATGCGTGGGCAAGATATTGATACTGGCGCAACACTGCATTACTCAACCCCCAAAATTGATGGACTGATATTTAACACTGATGGCAGCTATAGCTTCGATCCGAGCAACTCAAGTTATCAATCCTTAGCATCTGGCGTCACAAAAACCCTTACCATCCCGGTCACTGTAACCGATGAGCATAATGCCAGCTCTACGCAAAACCTTACTATTAGTATTACTGGAGTTAATAATGCCGCTGTCATAGGTGGGGTTGATACGGGGGATGTCATCGAAGGTACTGCAGGTCGAGATATGTCCCCTGATTATGCTCAACCTGGTATGAGTCATTTAGGTAATAGTCCTCTTTATGCCAGTGGTGCGCTAACTATTACTGATGTTGATACAGATGAATCTGCATTTGATTCTCATGGCGTCGGATACAATTATGTCGGTAAATATGGCGATTTGTTACTGCGAGAAGATGGTACGTGGTCCTATTATGCTGATGCTGGAAACATCCGTGGGAAAGGTGGCCATGCAACAAATAGGGGCACCGCAATTGATCATCTTGGCAAAGGAGAAACCCTGACTGATACTGTGACCGTTTATTCAAAAGATGGCACATCTCACGATATTGTCATCACCATTCATGGCAGTAATGATCGCCCCTATTGTTCGTCAGAAGTGCAACTGAATGCAGGCACTGAAGATACTCGCCAAACCATTACAGTCGCGCAACTGCTGCAAAACACGGTTGATGTAGATAACAATGATGCTGGGCTGCTGAGCATTGAGAACCTGCATGCCGACCACGGTTCCATTAAGCATAATCAAGACGGCAGTTTCACCTTTACACCAGAGAAAGATTATAACGGCCAAGTTCATTTCACCTATGACGTGAAAGATGCCCACGGTGGTATCACTCACACTGGTGCATCCACTAGCTTGACTGCTGTAGATGATCACACAGTATTTGCTGGCATAACCACAGATTTTGCTAAAGAAGATGTTGACCCTGGTGCCAACTCTTATGGCAACTTTGGTGGCAGCCGTTTTGCTGGTACCCAATGGCATCAACTAACGATTACGGATACAGACAGTAAGGTTGATCAAATCGACATTGAGTTTGGTGGGAAAACTGTTACTTGGCAAGTCGGGTCGCCTCTTGATATCCAAACCAATTATGGCAAGTTCGAACTAACAATATATTCTCATGGCCCGCACAAGGGCGAGCTAGTTTGGTTGTATAACGGTGATAATCGCAACCCATCGATTCAAGGTTTAAAAGAAGGGGAATCTTTACACGAAAGTATCACTTTAGTTGCGCCAGACGGCACCCGCCAAGCACTGTCTGTAGAGATAAAAGGCACAGAAGATCATGTAATTATTGATGCCCCCAATCATCTTGGCGATGTGATTGAGCATCAATCAACAGGCGCACAAGTCAGTGGTCAGCTACAGGCCCATGATAGTGATACTCATGATTCAGTGAGCTGGGCCATTACCCAAACTGCTGGCAAATATGGTGAATTTTCAGTTGATACCGATGGCCACTGGCACTACGTTGTCGATGAGTCAAAAGCAGGAGTATTAGGGCAAGGTGATAAATGGAACGAACACTTCACCATTGAGGCTATATCAACCGATGGGAGCCGAATCACCAAGACAGTGACTGTTGTTGTTCACGGTAGTAACGACGCGCCAACCGTTAAAAGCGGCCTAGTACTTAGCCAAGGCAGTGAAGACAAGCAGGTTATATTAACCCAACAGGATTTGTTAGCCCATGCCAGTGATAGTGACCGCAACGATCAAGGCTGGCTAAGAGCCACCCACTTAACAGCCGATCATGGGACAATCAGCACCAATGCCGATGGCAGCTTCACCTTTACCCCTGAGAAAGACTTTAACGGCGATGTTCACTTTAGTTATGACGTCACCGATCGTCATGGCGGTGTTACCCATACCAGCGCAAGTACAACCTTAATGGCGGTGAATGATGCGGCCCATATCAATGGTCAGTCACAAGCATCATCGAACGTCAATATATTCGAAGATAGCGCTACAAACCGCCTTACGGGGCTGCTGGCACTGACCGATGTCGATAGTGGCGAAGCCAACTTTGTGCCACAAGCTCATTTACTGGGGCAATATGGTGAAATAAATTTAGAAGCAGATGGCCACTGGGCATATAGCCTAAACAACAACTTAGCCGCAACCAATGCCTTAAAGGCAGGCCAAATTGTCACCGATAGCTTTACCTTTAGTTCACCCGACGGCACCGCTAGCCACACCATCAACATTCAAGTTCACGGCCATGATGATCGCCCTAGCCTCAGCCTCAACGAAGGGGAAGCACAGCATTCACTCGATCTCTTTGGCGGGCTTAATGCTACGGGCGTGAGCCAATTGCAATTTTCAACTGACGGTATCCACTTTTCTAATCGGGTGCCCGATGGTTTTATGCTTGCCAGAGATGGGCATACCTTGCAGGTCGACCCCGCCCACAATAGCTACAACCACTTAGCTAACGGCATTGCCTCAACCATTGACATTAAGTATCAGTTACAACAAAGCGCGGGCAGCAACCTACAAGCCTCGCAGCAGCAAGCACGAGTAGTTATCACTGGCACCAGCGACAAACCGATTATTCACAGCTTTAGCCCGCATTCGCCACAAAACAATGGCCCGGTTACAGGGAATCTACTCCAAGGCGCAACAGATGTGGATGATGGTGCACACTTAGAGCTTCATGATGTGCAGTATAAAGATCCTGTAACGCAGCACTACGTGACGGTTCAAGCGGGGCAAACTCACAACATTAGCGGTGTTGGGATGATTGCGATTTCAGCCAATGGCGACTACAGCTTTACTCCAAACAACTCTTTTAGTGGGCAAGTGCCTTCTCTTATCTATCGAGTAACAGACACGCACGGTGATTATGCGGATAATAGCCAGAACACCTTGAGTATTCATATAGATCCATACCAGCCTCCCATTATTGCACCGTTAACGGTAGCACTGGCAAATGATACCGGTAGCTCGGCTACAGATTTAGTCACTCAGGATGGGACGCTTAGCATCTCAGGCCAAACAGCGGGAATGCAGGTAGAGTATTCTATTGACGGCGGCAAAAATTGGAGTACCCAATTTTCGCCAATTGAAGGGGTGAATCAGCTACAGGTAAGACAGACTGATGGTGCTGGGCATGCTTCAGCAGCCAGCAGTCTTAGTTTCACCCTAGACACCCAATCACCTTCGCCACATATTAGTCTTGATCCTGTTACCGCCGATAACGTGCTTAATCAAACAGAGCTCAGCGCTAATCTAGCGGTCACTGGGACAGTGAGCAGCGAGGTCAATGTAGGAGATAAGGTTACCCTTACGCTGGGGGCACGCACATACACCGGTGCAGTTGATGCTAATCATCAATTCTCTATTGACGTTCCCGCCGACCAACTGGGCAGTCACACCAATATCATGGCATCAATCACTATAACCGATGAAGCCGGAAACAGTGCCACCGCGACAGATAACCATCACTACAGCATAGATACAGGCGCAAGCATTCGGGTTAACCCCATTTCCGGCGACAATATTATTGAAGCGAGTGAACACCACCAAACCATTGATATAACCGGTACTGTGTCTGGGGTTGAAGATGGACAAACAGTTACAGTCTCCATTGGCGGTCATCACTACCAAGCTGCAGTGGCTCATGGTGCTTGGAGTACTTCTTTAACTGCAGCAGAGGTGCAGGCTCTGCCGGGAGGCACCGTTGATGTTACCGCGTCAGTTCAGGATCTTGCGGGTAATCTAGCATCAATACACAGTCCGCTTTTTGTTGGTGATAGCGCTAATCCTGTACCGAGCTTGAGCTTTAAAGCACCACCCACACCTACGGGCGGTGGCAGTATTGGCTCGCACATATCTGGCGATTTGGTTGTACCACCGTTAATACAACAACTCACCCCTCATTTACCCAGTGGTGGTTGGGCGATTAGTGATGGAAAAGGTCATACCTCTACTAGCCTACACGGCCAATATGGCACCTTAACTATCGACCCAGATACTGGTCACGTTGACTATGTTTATAGCCAAGCGCCAGCTCCTGGCAATAAAGCAGCAGGAGGCACCCATTGGGCAGGGCAAACAGTATCAGAAGAGCATCATGATGTGTTTCAAGTTGTTTATCACGATGTACATGCATCAAATGTGGATGTTAAAGTGAATCTGGATGTGACCTATGTTCATGGCCATAGTGGTCACAATCAAACCTCTACTCATCTTGTTGCTATGACCGTCACACCTGACACTTCGGTGGCTCCGCCACCGGCTGCTGAGATGCACGACGCACCGGACGACATACAGGCTTTTAGCGCCAGCATCACAGAAGATGAATCATCATTTGACCATGTAGTATCAGATATTGGCGCTGCCGATGAAACACCTCCCGCTCAGCCGTCACATACACATACAGCTCCGATTAGTCCTTCAGAAGCAAGTTCGCCCATCGATCACTATTTACAAATGGTTGGTATAAGTCAGACGGATATTACGACAGCATCTGAGACACCATTGGCCACTGATTTACCTGATATGGCAGCAACACAGATTAACCAAGATGCAGAGATGTTTGATACCCAGCCTACAGACGCGTTTGAAAACCCCTTGCAGGATGAACACCAGCATAAACTTGATGATGCCACGATGGGTGAGCAGCCGGTCGACCACTTAGATAACCAAGTCAACGATGACGAGCTGATGCACTCCGCACTCCACAATATGCACAATCAATGGTAATAAAACAGCCCCATGAGCAAATAAAGCTTGGTTAACATCCACTCGATAAACTGCAAATTTATGGCGGCAGAACGAGTTCGCAAAGCTATCTCAATTATTAATAAGCGATCTTGGCTATGTTTTGTTCGCTGACATTTGCCAATGTAATACAAAGCTTGTGTGACCTATGTCACACGACTACAATCGCGCCTCCTTAATTACCTCCCTCCCTCGGAGTAACGTACGTGACCGAAAAGTTGGCGAATCCAGCCCCATTAGGCCTTATGGGCTTTGGCATGACCACTATCTTACTAAATATCCACAATGCAGGTTTTTTTCCTATTAGCGCCATGATCCTGGCCATGGGGCTCTGTTACGGCGGTTTAGCTCAAATCATCGCTGGCGTCATGGAATACAAACGCGGTAACACCTTTGGCGTTACCGCCTTTATCTCTTACGGTACTTTTTGGTGGAGTTTGGTACTGCTTCTGGTCTTGCCTGAAATGGGTATCGCTGAAGCAACGCCCCAAGCCTACATGGGATTTTACCTGCTGATGTGGGGCATATTTACCCTGTTTATGTTGGCAGGCACAGTCAAATTTCCACGGGTTAAACAGTTTGTCTTTGCATCATTAACGCTGCTGTTCTTCTTGTTGGCGCTCCGCGATTTCACCGGCAGCGCCGTGATAGGCACGATTGCTGGCTACGAAGGTATTTTATGTGGCGCTAGCGCAATCTATCTGGCAATGGCGACCGTGATCAATGAGCAATATGGACGCACTGTATTACCTATTGGCGAGCACAAGCTCAGCGCGCCAATCCAGTTGAAAGTGGCCGCATAAAAGCTGCTAAGTCAATCCAAAAGGCACCTTATCGGTGCCTGTTTGGATCCTTATATCAAACGTCTTATATCGAGCGAATAATCCCGCCCTCAACTCTTAGTGCACTGCCATTAACCGCACCATTCCCAGCAACAAAAACGGCAGCATCGGCCACCTCTTCAATGGTAATAAACCGCTGGATCAACGAGTTCGGCTCATGTTCCTGGAAGTAGTTTTCCACCAGTTCATCTAGTGGCCTGCCCTCCTCTTTTGCTAGGCCTGCAAAGTACTCCTCCACCCCAGCCGTCCAAGTTGGCCCCGGCAATAGCGTGTTGACGGTAACGTTGGTCCCTTTAGTCAACTCTGCAAGTCCACGAGATAAGCCTGTCAGCGCCGTCTTACTCACGGAGTAATGGATCATCTGCGGTAACGGTTTATAGCCAGCTTCGCTCGCCACATTAATGATCCCACCACTGTCGCGCGCCAACATACCTGGCATCAGCGCCCGGCAAAGACGCACAACGCTAAGCACATTGGTTTGGTAGTAACGCAGCCACTCATCGTCATCAATGGCAAAAAAATCCGCCACACTAAAAATACCGGCATTATTTACTAAATACTCAACATCATCTAAATGAGATAGTTGCTGTAACACCTCGTCACATGCATTCGCGCTACTAAGATCACCAGCTACGCTCGCATAGCCCTTAATGTCCAAGCAAACCTGTGCGGCCTGTTGTGCATCTCGGCCATGCACAATGACGCGGCAACCCTTGTCAGCAAAGGATTGCGCGATCGCCAACCCTATCCCTTTTGTTGAACCGGTTACCAAAACCACTTTGTTATCTAAGTTGGCCATGCTGATATTCTCCAATGAGCGGGATTATTGAAAAGTACGCGTACTGCCATAAGCGTAATCCAAATATCCCTAAGCAAAGACTATTTCGATAACCACTGACAACCGTTAGTGCGCGATTATTCTTACGACACCAAACAAGCGTCAACAGTCCTGTTAATCAAAGAGATAAAACAGGAGAAAAGCACAGCATGTGCTTTACCTATCTTTACAGTGTTTTACCCCTATTTACCGAGAATCAGCGTAAATTAATCACTCCCAGATATACGATGAATTAAAGCCCTTCGCCATTCAGCATGGCGCGGTCTAAGATATTAATCACCCGATTAACAAGGAAACGCTCCATGGTTGGACGACCAAGTGAAGATAGCCGCGTCCGACAGCGGCTAATTGATGCTGCGGCGCAACTATTTACGTCGCTGCCTTACGAAAAAGTCAGCACTCGTGCCATCGCGACCCGAGCAGACTCCAACATAGGTATGATCCGCTACTATTTTGCTAACAAAGCAGGCTTATTCGAAGCAGTCTGTCGCCAGTTCATCGATCAGATGACGGCACAGTTGGAACGGTTTGTGAATAATAGTAGCGTCGATGGGCTGGGCGATATTATCAGCGGCTATTACGAAACAATGGCGCCGCTGCCGGCATTTCCGAAACTGGTGCAGCGGGCAATGTCATTGCCGGAAGATGATCCTTCCCGACAGATCATCCAGCGCCTGTTTACCCATATCAATGACACCTTCGACCGGAAGATAGATGCCAGCATGAGTAAAGCGGATCTTAAGCCAGATCTTGATCCTAAACTGATCCGTATGTCCCTTATCAGTCTGATGGTATTTCCATTCCTAATGCCACCGGCCATCATGCAGATGCAGGGCATCAAGTTAGATACTAATTTCCTACAACGTTTAGCGAAACATAATAAGGAACTGTTAAAACATGGGCTTTCAGCTTAACTCCCTCACGCCGAAAAAGCGCCTATTTGTCTACGGTGTAGGGGCTGGTTTACTGGCTCTTATTGTCATCATCGCGCTAAAAGGCAAACCAGCACTTTCACCTTCCACAGAGAACGCTGCGGCAGTCGACATACTGGTCGTCAAACAACAGCTGATTGCGCCAACCATTGAGGGCTTCGGTCGTGTCGAGCCGAAGCAGATATGGCAAGCAGTTGCCGAAGTGAGCGGCCGTGTGGTTTACCGCAACCCAGACATGTATAAGGGCAAAACCCTACCAGCAGGTAGCACGCTGCTGCGTATCGACCGCACTGATTATGAGATCAGCCTGGCAGAGGCCGAAGCTGACCATCGCGCCATTGAAGTACAACTCGAAGGGAAAACCTTAGAACGGCAAAACTTAGCGCTGTCTTTGCAAATCGAGCATGATCGTCTGGCGCTGTCCAAACAAGAGCTTACCCGGAAAAAACAGCTAAAGAATAAAAACCTAGTGTCCCAGTCTGAGCTGGATCTTGAAGCGCAAAACCTACTGCAACAGCAGCAAAAAGTGCAAGAACTGGAAAACCAGTTAAAGCTGATGCCTAACGAAGAGGAACTGTTGCAAGCACAACTCCGCCAAGCCAGCGCCAGAGTTGATGATGCCAAACGCAAACTGGATAAAACCGAGGTAGTACTGCCCTTTCGAGGCAGGATCGCAGAAGTTGACGTCGAATTGGACCAAGTTGTTAATAGTCAGCAAGTGATGGTCAGCGCCCATGGTATGCAGCTGATGAACGTGAATGCGCAAGTATCTATTCACGATATGCGAACGCTGGTACGGAGTTTGAACTTCAAGCCACTGGACAATGGCATGCCACAAGTCTCTGAACTGGGAATGACTGCCGAGCTAATCCTGGAAGGATTCGATTTTAACTATCGTTGGCCCGCCAGCGTTGACCGGATCAGTGACACGGTTGATCCCAGCCAAGCCACGGTCGGTATCTTTCTGGAAGTTGAACAAAATTGGCAAGAGATTGAGCCCGCTGTTAAACCGCCGCTGGTCAACGGCATGTTTCTCCGTGCAGAAATTAAGGGCAAGCCTAAAGCCCATTGGCTATTACCACTAAAAGCACTACACGGTAATCAGATATATCTGCTGGATAACAACGATCAGTTACAGATCATTCCAGCAAAAATGCTGTTCTTCAACGGTCAGTCAGTGGCCATTACCGCCGAACTTTCGCCGGGTGATCGCGTGATCACCACAGATCTAATGCCCGCGGTGGCTGGCATGGCACTGAAAGTAATCAACACCGAGGTTCAGCCGTGATCAACTATTTTACGCGGCACCCAACCGCTGCCAACCTATTGATGTTGTCGATGATTTTGGTTGGCTTAATGGTGATCCCAACGATCAAACGGGAGACCTTTCCAGAATTCGAATCTGATTTTGTGCAAGCACAGATAGTGCAACCGGGTGCGGCGCCTCAGGACGCCGAAGAAAACCTGTGTCAGCGAATGGAAGATGCCGTTGATGGTCTATCAGATATCGAAGAAGTGCGTTGTGAAGCCGTGGAAGGGATGGCCACCCTGACCCTAAAGCTCAATAGCGGCACAGATATCAGCCGCATGTTGCTCGATGTACAGACTCAGATTAATGCGGTGAAAGACTTTCCCGATGAAGCTGAGCCACCGGTCGTCACCGAGTTGTCCCGTACCAAACCGGTCATGGATGTCGCTCTAGTCGCAGATCTACCAGCGTCGGAGCTAAAGGCTTATGCCGAACAACTGAAGCGCCGTATCAAACTTGAAGCGGGCGTTAAACTGGTCACCATCAATGGCTTCTCTGATCATCAAATATTGGTGGAACTGTCGCTGACAGATATACGTCGTCTCGGCTTATCAGTCGGTGATATTGCCGACAAATTACGTCGGCAAAACGTGCGCCTGCCCTCCGGCACTATAGAGACCCACGACAAGAACCTGCTGATCCGTTTTGATGAACAAAAGGTCACCCCTGCGGCATTGGCAGAAACAGTGATCAGTTCAAATACCGATGGCGGTATCGTCAGGCTCGGCGATGTTGCCGTGCTCACGGATCGCTTTGAGCTGGACGAAGAGCATGTGCTGTTTGATGGCAAACCGGCCGCCATCTTGTCCATCAGTAAAAACAAAGAGGAGGACGTACTCAAAGTCAAAGAAGACTTGCTGCGACTGCTTGATGAAATACGCCCTAACCTGCCCGCAGGCGTGACGCTACAAACCACCAACGACATGTCTTCACTGGTCTCAGATCGTCTGAGTATGATGATCAAAAACGGTTTGCAGGGGGTGTTCCTGGTTTTCCTAACCATGTGGCTGTTCTTCAGCCTTCGCTACTCATTTTGGGTCGCCATGGGCTTACCCGTTGCCTTCTTAGCGGCCGTAGCAATGATGCCATTGTTTGGTCTGTCGATTAACGTGATGACGCTGGTCGCTTTTCTCATGGCGATCGGCATCATGATGGATGATGCCATTGTGATAGCGGAGTCAATCGCTTCCCATGTAGAACGCGGTATGGAGCGTTCTGAAGCCATTGTCGCGGGCGTTAAAAAGGTTGCACCGGGCGTACTGTCATCGTTTTTAACCACGGTATTTATCTTCTCATCTCTGCTGTTTCTTGATGGTCAGATGGGCAATGTTCTAAAAGTCGTTCCCTTAACACTGCTACTGATCCTGACAATCAGTTTATTGGAAGCATTTTTGATCCTGCCTAATCACCTGTCCCATGCGCTCAGCAAGAACAGTGACGGCGATGCGCCAAGAGGGATCCGCGCTTGGTTCCATCAGCACTTTGAAGCGTTTAGAAACAACCAGTTGGTCAACGCCGTTGAGTGGGTTGTTAAATGGCGCTACGGCTTCTTGGGCGCGATCATCGCCCTATTTTTACTCTCGCTCTCCTTGGTGGCTGGCGGCGCGGTGAAATTTATCGGGTTTCCAGAACTTGATGGCGATATCGTCGAAGCGCGCGTGGTACTGCCACCCGGCGCAACGCTGATGGAAACAAAAACCGTGGTAGAAAAGATCGTCGCGGCGGCAGAAAAAGTAGATGAACGCTTTTCTGCCGAGGAAGTGGACCAAAGCTATGTGCAACACCTGACTGAAAAATTCAATTTCAATAACGATGCGAAAGAGACAGGCCCACATGTCGCCACCGTCCGCTTGGATCTGCTAAGCGCGGAACTACGCCAGGGATCAATACACGAGTTCATTCGCCAATGGCGTGAAGAGACCGGCGAGTTAGCCGCCCCCTTGTCTATGGTATTTAAACAACCAGAGATGGGGCCCGCGGGACGCGCCATCGAAATTCGCATACGGCATGACGATCTATATCTGCTTAAGCAGGTCTCCACCGAGGTCCAACAATACCTATCGAATTTTCAGGGGGTTTACGGTTTGCTCGATACCATGCGCCCCGGTAAAGAGGAAATATTAGTCACCTTGCGTCCCGGTGCAGAGGTGTATGGTATCGATGGTCAGATGCTCGCCAGCCAGCTGCGCGGCGCCTATTTCCATCAAACCGCTGATGAGATCCAAGTGGGGCCAGAAAATATCCAGATCGACGTTAAGCTGGCCAAAGCTGATGCGGCTAAGCTAAGCAATCTTCTCAACTTTCCTATTAATGTCGGCGACAAACAGGTGCCACTTGCTTCACTGGCCGAGATAGCCTTTCAACGCGGGTTTGTCCGTATTGAACGGATAGATGGCCTGCGAACAATCAGTGTGCTGGGCGATGTCGATGTCAGCCAGGCCAACACCAACGAGGTACTGCAGTTGTTCCGCAACGAGCTGATGCCACAACTGCTGGCGAAGCATCCAGGACTGCGTATAGAGTTCGAAGGAGAAGTTAAAGAAAGCGCCAAGACCGGAAGCTCCATGGGCAAAGGCTTCTTGCTCGGTCTCTTTGGCGTCTTTGCGATATTAAGCCTGCAGTTCAAAAGCTATTTGGAACCCGTCACCGTCATGGTTGCGATCCCTTTAGCTTTAATTGGTGTGCTTTGGGGGCACCTGCTACTCGGCTATAGCTTGTCTATGCCATCAGTGATGGGCTTTGTATCCCTGGCAGGGATCGTGGTGAACGACTCTATCCTGCTGGTGCAATACATTCGCCATCACGTCGAAGAGGGGGATAGCGTGCATGAAGCCGTGGTACAGGCCAGTCGTGAGCGTTTTCGCGCGGTCTTTATCACCTCGATGACCACTGCCGCAGGGATGTTGCCACTGATGCTGGAGACGAGCTTGCAAGCGCAAGTGCTCAAGCCCCTAGTGATATCTGTGGTCTTTGGCATCTTCGCTTCAACAGCACTGGTATTGTTTATGGTGCCGGCCTTTTATTCAGTATTGGATGACTTTGGCAAAGTAAGCTTTGCCAATAAACAGGATGCTCATTAGGGTAGTTTAGCCTGTATAATACTCAGCCATTAAGCGGCCAATGGCTGAGTTTCTTACGACATATAAATAGCGTTCAGAGCGTTAATATCATAGCCAGCGTCAGCCAACTTCTTGTTGTGCAACTTTTAGTGAAAATCGTAGTCTACTAGCGTTTGAAAGAAGCGCCTTGATAGACTCACTACCTCGTTTATTGCACTCTCTTCACCGTGAATCACAGTGGCGGCAAACGAAGTAAGTCTAAGCATTTCGGCTGTGGCAGACCCGCTTTTGAAGATGAGGCTCAGTTGGATAAACCAGTGACGCTCTTCCGTATCCCGACCATTCAGATAGGGAAGTAGAATGTACGCCGACGGTTAGAACCACTCTCAGTACACTAAAAAATCGCATAGTCAGCACAGAGGAAAAATTGAACACGTCAGCCGCAAATACCAAATGTAATCAAAAAACTGAAGAAGCAATCAGCAGTTTTCAAGTCGCCCTATTGGTCTTGTCTTTTTATGTTTTGTTGGCCTTGATCGTGCAAAGTCTATTCGAATTACCAGCAGAAGTTGTCGATATTCTCGATATCGCCGACAACGCTATCTGCCTGATTTTTATGACGGACTTTTTTATTAGATGGCATCGTGCCGATAACCGAAAACAGTTTATGAAATGGGGTTGGATAGATTTTATTTCCAGTATCCCAATGATCGACCCGCTCCGCTATGCCCGCGTCGTACGTATCGTTAGAGTGATGCGTATTCTGCGAGCAGTACGTTCAACAAAAGTACTCATCAACTACGCCATGCGTCATAAAACAGAGAGTTCTTTTACTCTCGTTTGTACCGTGTCACTGCTGATGATTATCTTCGCTGCCATCGCCATCTTACAACTGGAGCAGGGAGTTGAGGGGGCAAATGTAGAAACCGGCGCGGATGCGTTGTGGTGGTCGTTTGTGACGATAACAACGGTGGGTTACGGTGACTATTACCCTGTCTCCATCGGTGGGCGGATTATCGCTGCTATGTTGATGGTCGCGGGTGTTGGACTGTTCGGTACCTTTACCGGTTTTGTTGCATCCTGGCTACTGGAGGAGGATGAGGAGCGCAAGGATCAGCATGCCATTACAAATCTGCGTGATGACATCAAGACACTCCAAGTACAGCTAAACGAACTGCAAGCAGTGATTGCTCAGCAAAATAATACCGCAACATCAGCATCCGCGTCGTCGCCTAAAACTGATGAAACAAAAATGTCGTAAAATTGCCACGAAGACATCTTCATCTCGACGTTAATCTGGGGGTATTAGTAGCTACAGAACTCTCCTTTGAAAAAGTTAAAAAGCTATCAATACGAGCGCTATGCACTGCTGTGCCAAGCGTCCTACCCGACAGACTTTGATCACACCGCTTACGGGTTCAATACTGAAGGCCACTGCCTTATCCGCGATTTAAGTGGTCAAGTATCAATTCGGGTCATGTGGGGAGAAAAAAGAGAAGTTGTCGTGGTGTTCAGAGGGACTTACCACTTAACCGATTGGCTAACTAATCTGGCACTATTTCCAGTAAAACGAACATATCCAGGTGCAAGCTATCGCGTCCACTGGGGCTACTCTCGGTTGCTGGAGCTACCCAGTCCGTTGGCAAAATACGCCACCGAACCTTCCCTATTGCCGACGACTCCACTCGTATCTCAAATCATGCCTCGGGATCACGCAGAAAAAGAGCGGAACGTCAGCGTATATGAACGGCTCCAACAAGTTCTTGAACCGCTCATTGCTGACGGTAAACGGATTACACTAACCGGGCACTCCTCTGGTGGCTCTATGGCCATCTTGGCAGCAGATAGATTAGAAAGACGCTATCCAACCAAGGTAAAACGAGTGATCACGTTCGGTCAGCCCGGCACTGGCACATGGAGCTTCAAAAAGCAGTACTTATTGCATAAACGTACGTACAGGATCTGCTGTGATATCGATATTGTAACTTTTTTACCGCCTATTCCCGGACTTTACTGGCATGTTGGGCGGATGCTATGGCTGCATAACGATAAGATTTACGAAAATGTCTCTGAGCACTTTCGCCTGGTCAAAAGCTTAACCAGCTGGCTCATGATGCCAATCAGTTACCATGACATGGGGAAATATATTCGTAGAAAAGATTTTTTTGATAAGCACTAAGCCGATGGCAGCTTATCGAAAGAGGCATTGCCAAATTCAGGGAGTAACACACATATGCCCTCCCCGAGTGACAAGCATGCTCAGTTTATGCGGACGAGTTGTGCGCCGAGCAGGTGTGGCATCAAATAGGTATCGGTGCTAGCAGACATCACCGTCCAGTTACCCATACTATTTTTTTCAAAATAAGCCGACTTAACTCGCTTGGCATCGGCTTTCGCCAACGTCAATGCGCTACCATGGAATTCATACTCACCAGATAGCTTTAGACTCGCACAGTTAATCTGTACACGATCCATGCTTAGCTGTTGAATTGTTGCTGGGTAGTGATTGCCATCAAGCAAAGTGATCTGCCACTGGCCTTTCATATCCATGCCAAGATCCAGTGGCTGGGTTGCGCAACCGGTCGTCAATACTGCTATAAGAGCCGAGAATACTACTACTCGCCAATACGTCATAGCTACTTCACCTACTTGTTATTTTCTTGTTATAAAATGCCTAATTTTTGCGCATCTTATAGCAAGCTAATATTAAATAGAATGCCCCAAATCAACCATTTGATGACGTTCTTCATAACAACATGATAAACAAACTAATTTAGTTTAAGCTATTTTCCGGTGTCAGGTTTTTTTACACTTTAAATTCAGCAAGTTACAAACACAAGAGCAACCTTCACACCTATCAGTCACACAACTAAATTAAGCCCTATCAGTCTCTTTTAACGTATCTAACCTACAAAAATAAGCCACAGAAATTGGTATCAAAGAAGTAATACCAAATAGGAGAAAAATCACGCCTGCGCTAACGAATTCGACGGTAGCAGGTAGATAACACAAAGCCACCTATATCGGTGAAACGAAGAAACGATGCTCAAGCACCTTAGTAAAGAGCGTGTGATTGAGATGAAAATGGGGTAACCACAGATGTAACAGAGAGAACCCACGAGCAACCAGAAAAAAGGGCACCGTAGGTGGTGCCCTTGTATCGCTATAAGTTAGCCTATCATCGAATACTATTCACTTACTTCCGGCAGCCCTTTTAGCGAGCGCAAAAACAAGCCTACGCCACCAACGGACAACACTAAGATCACAATGAGATCGAATGAGGTCATGGTACGCATGCTGAAGTTTATCGAGGAGATCACGCCAAAGATAAGCGCCACCAGTGAACCGATGGTTAGGATCCAACCAAGGATATTTTTGCTGTTGTAAAAAATAAGCCCAATACCAAAGATAAACGGGATCATCACCATACCGCTGGTGATTCCCCAGCCTGAGCCAAAGGAGTATAGAGAGGTACGCATACCAAAGCTGGAGCGCACTGTAATGGCATTAAACAGCATATAAAAACCGCCACACATCATTACCAAGCCAATAAAGAATTGCCCCACCCCACCGCTGGTTCCGCCTGCTCCGCGCATCGCTTCTTCTCCTGAATTCTGTTTATTCATTTTGATTTACTGCTACCTTTATCAACTCTCACCCGCTCATATCAATAGCAGGCTATATTAGGCGAACTTCTGCCACAAACGCTCAAACTGTTCCAGATAGGAAGCACATAGCGTTTCACTGTCCGTCACCAAAATGTTCTCTTCGTTCTTATCTGTCGCGCTGCGGGTCCAGTTAAAACTGCCGTTAAGCAAGGTTACGCGGTCAAATAACGCAAACTTGTGGTGCATATGGTATTCAGTGCGATCCATACGCAACGGCACCCCTTGTCTGGCTAACTGGTCAACATCACTGCCACTGTCATTGGCTTTATCATTATCCGTGATGATCCGCACCTGCACGCCGCGATCATGGGCTTTCTTAATCGCAGCGCTGAGGCGATCATCTGAGATAGTAAAGACACAGATATCAATGTTGCGCTTGGCTTGGTGACAAAGGTCAACGATCTTCTTCATGCAAGCCGTGCCTGGGCTGAAATAAGCTCCCGAGGTGATCGCTTGTTTGCGCGTGGCCTGATCAAGGGTTTTCACCACCCGCTCCAGCCAACCAAGCGCCGACAACGCTTCAGCAGCATTATCATCTCCACTAGCCGTAGCAATTTTGTCACGGGCAATAGCAAACGCTTTGTTGCGAATAAATCTCACTTTATCTGCGCTTAATGGTCGAGCAAGCTCCTTCAGCTCCGCCCGCTCACTGTCACTGAGCTTAAGATCATCGAAGCTATCAATCAGTTGTTTTTCTAATACGCTTAACTCACTCATCATGCATCCTCTGCACTCTGCTTACCGCCTTTAAGCGCGGCTAATTCATGCTCCAACTTGCCAATATTACGCAACAAGATCTGGATCTGATCGTTATCATCTGGCGCCAACGAGTGAGCAATGGTTTGCAAGCTCTGAGTTAGCGTCGCCAGCTGATTTTCTAACCCAGGAATGGGCTGATTCACCACTTCAACACGGGATAACGCTTTGGCGAACACCTTCGACAACGTCAGAAAAGCGCGGGCCGACTTATTGAACTTGGCACGGGATGCCGAGTGCTGTGCTTCAACCACTTCAATATGACGATCGCTAGCCGCTTGTTGTGCCTGAGACAGCTCTTTTGACAACTGAACGATCGCTTGTGAGGTTTGCTCGCTACCGCTATCCGCAACTTCCGGCTTATTGACCATCAGTTCTGCCGCGCCTTTTACGCTGCTAACTAAGTCGTGCAGTTGTCCAACCACCTGCATGCCAGTATCGGCATCGTCGCCGCCCATCGCTTTACTACGGGCAAAGTCGGCCTTGATCTGCTGCCAACGAGCCGCTTCTGCATCAGTATGTGTGCCGCGCATTTCACCCAGTTTTAATAGGTTCTCTTCCGCCCCGCCGGTAAGTAGTTGTGCCTCTCCGAGATAATGATCAGCAATCACCTGTTTTAGCTCGGCGTCGTTCATCACCGCCGAGATCTTCTCCGCCATCTTGTTCATGTTGCGGTATGAACCCTGCAACTTAAACGCGGGCTCGGTACGGTATTTTTCCGCCTGGGAGGCACTAACGATGTATTGCTTGTTTACTTTCAGCAGCACATCACGCACCACCATCAATTTACGCAGCACATCCAGGATCTCATTAACCTCGGCGCCACTATAACTATGGCTAAGGTCATTGGTATTGATGGTGTCGGTTTCTACCATTTTGGCAAAGCGATACAGATCCTGCATATCTCGGGTTGCTAGCGGTTGCAGCACCTGATTCGAGGTCAGACTGTTTTCGATATAGCTCAGTGCAAACGGCGCTTCCATGCCGCCAAGCACCTCACCTAAGTTGTAGATATCGGCACGGTTCGCCAACATGTCGGGGATCTTAAACACTTCGCCGGATTCAGTGTATGGGTTGCCCGCCATCACCACACAGAATTTCTTGCCGCGCATATCGTAGGTTTTTGATTCGTTACGCCATACCCCCTCAATACGACGGGTACCGTCACACAAGGAGATAAATTTCTGCAAGAACTCGGGGTGGGTATGCTGAATATCATCAAGATACAGCATCACGTTATTGCCCATCTCCAGCGCCAGGTTGAGCTTCTCCAGCTCCTGCTTCGCGGTAGCGTTGGGCGCTTGCGTTGGATCCAATGAATCCACTTCATGCCCCAGCGACGGACAGTTGATCTTCATAAAGATCAAACCCAGCCGGTTCGCCACATACTCCATCAACGTGGTTTTACCGTAACCGGGCGGCGAGATCATCATCAACAAGCCCATTAAGTCGGTGCGCTTGTTTTCGCCCACGGTGCCCATCTGTTTCGCCAAGTTATCGCCAATAATTGGTAGGTAAACTTGATTAATCAGCTGGTTACGAACAAATGAACTAAGTGGTCGCGAAACAAATTCATGCAGCTTTAATTGTTTACGACGATCGCTGATCACCTGCTGTCGCGTATTGAGGTACTCATGATAGGCCGGCACAAACTGATCTCTGTGCAGCTGATAGTTGGTTAGGAAGCTATCCAAGCGCAACTGCAGTGACTGACTGTCAATGCGGCTATGTTCACCCAAGAGGCCATCCACACTGAAATTAAGATCCGCTTCGCTGTGACGACGGGAAACTCTCTCTTCGGCGTTAATGATCGCCACGGCTTCAGGAACGTAGGCGGCTAATGCCTCCGCTGTATCCGCGGCGCCTGCTTTCTTACTGGCTAACATCGCGGTTAACCAGCTGTAGGTTAACGCCCAGCGCTCCCCCGCTTTGCCAACCAACTGCTGCAATGCTTCTTCAAATGTGCGCAGCGCTTTGCCAGCTTTAAGAGACTGCTTTAGCTCATCTGCCAACTGACGGGCGTACTTACTGGTTTCAAACTCCACCCTGTCGTTGGCCAGCTCACGCACCAAATAGCTCACCGCACGTTGGCAGTCGCTCTGGCTGACCGGAATGGTATGCAATTCAAGATAGCTATTCAGCTGACTCAGCAGCTCCTGTTCCAGTAAAACGAGTGCTTCGCCACTGGCAAACAGGGTTTGCATAGTCAATGCCGAGCGTGCCCGCTGTGGGCAGCTTTTCGCCCAAGCTTGTTGCTGATTGTTAGCCCAAAAGATAATCGCTAAACCACGACTCAGCGGATCAAACCGCAACAGGCCGACGCTTTGCCGTAAAGGCAACACTTTGGCCAGGATCAGCGCAGCATCATGGTCATGAACCCCTTTCTGATAGCCCTCTTTATATCTTGGCGCAGCAAACTCTCTGGCGATCTTAACCAGCGCCTCTTGCTCACTGGCAGCGCTGCTTAGTAACTCTGGTGTAAGGCCATGCTCATGCATATCAGCGCTATCGAGGATCAATCCAGCCAGATATTCAGCGCGGTAGATCTCAGCAGATTCAGATTCGATATCCGCCTGCCAGTATTGGCTCAATTCAGCCAGCCGCTTATCTTCTACTGGCTCGAAATAGTCGGTACCGGTGAGGTGGAAATTAAGCTGGTTATTACGCGGTAAGATAGTGATATCTAGCGGCTGGGTATTCACACTAAATTTGTGCCGTGGTCCCAGCTTGATGACGTTACCGCCCTCTTCATAGATCTCGCTCTTATCTCGCAGCGATTTCAGCGCCTGATCTTTACCCATCTTAAAACGAGCATCGATATCATCGGCTTTCACCTGATCATCGAGTCCGCGCAACTGCTCGCTGATCTCCCGTACTTTCATCACCAGCGGATCGGCGGCATAAAAGCTGTTCAGTTCATCAGGCTCGGTGAAACGCTGTACCCGTTTTTGAATGTTACTGAGAATACGGCTGGCGGCATCCTGCAGGTTCTGTGCCTTGCGCTGGCGCTCATCAAGTAGCGCTTGTTTCTGCGCCTCAAAGCTTTCGTAAACTTCTTCCCGCTTGGAAAGAATATCGGCCAAGAACTCGTCATGCTCACTGAACTGGCTCTCCAGCTCTTCTAGCTGCACCAGCAAGCGCGTCAGCTGCTCATCACACTTCTCCGGCGTGGTGGCCGCACTCAGGGCATTGGTAATACCTTGAGAAAACAACTTAAACGACGCGGAAAACTCAGCCACAGCTTCTGCCGAGCCGAGCTCTTTTTGCTTGTGTCCGGCACGGGCACGGCTCTGATTTAACTTGGCGTAAACCTCAGAGATCGCCTCAACAATGGCGGTACGCTGCTGTGCGTCATCCACTTTCAGGCTGGTCATCAGCTCAGATAGCAGATCCAGCTCTGAAGCCATCTTTTCGAGTCCGGCGACAGGTGCCTCCAGCTCTACAATCGAATTCGCATCGGCTAGCGCCTGCTCCAGCGTCCCTAGACGATCATGGTAGGGGGCAATGGCTTCAGCTGAAGAGAGAAATTCGCCGGTCTTCAGTGATATCTTGTCACCGGTTTCTTGTAGCTGCTGCTCCATCTCATCAATACGTGAGGTATTGATATAGCGGTAGTCACGGATCGTCAGTAAGTGACCGCGCAGTTTGCGAATGCTGTCGAGGGCATCAACAAAAGCTTCAGCGCTGTGCCAACTATCGACATTCATCGATTTGAGCAGCGCTTTTTGCTGTTGTTCCGCCTCAGCCATTGCCAACTCTGACTGCTGACGAATACTTTCTACTTTTTCAAACTCATCCAGCACCAGTTCACTGGTTTTGGCAATCTCGTGTAGCAGATCTGAGATCCCCTGTACTTCCTGATTGTCCAACCAGTAGTAGCTATCAAACAGGCGCAAGGTATTTTTGCACAGTTCATCATATAAACGCGCCGACACGGATTGCTCATCCACGGCACGGCATACACTGTAAAAATCGGAAATAGCACGCACTAATTCAGCATTGCCAATGCGGCCATAGACGCTGTCTTTCACCGGTGCTTTACTGGCGTGCTCATCACTGCAATAGGGCGTTTCCCAAACCTGCATCGGATGCACGCGGGTTGGCTCATCCCCTTCGGCATAGAAAATCACCATGGTGCCATCATCGAGCATGGCGTAACCATGGCCAAGTAACGGCACCTGCAGGCTTTTCTCAATCAGGTTGTACGCAAACAAGGCGATCGTTGCGTTCTCAGGGTTGTAGAACACATACATGGCATCTTCGCCATTGGGCGAACGGCGCACACGACGGAAACGCATGCCAGTCATGTCTTCATCAAACAGTTTAAGCCCGCCTGATTCCAGATAAATGCCGCCAGGGAAAATAATGCCGTGATTTTCCGGCAACAGCCGACATGCCTGACCAATAGCATCGACACGCAACACTTCATGGGTCAGCTTGTTAAATAACAAGTAGCGCCAGGTCTCTTCTCGATAAGGCAAGATTTTTAGCAGTATCAGGTGGCCGACCTCGGCATAAAACACATCGGCGTCATCCAGCGACTGGGTCTGATCCACCACAGCTTCGGCGTAGATCCCCTCTCCGGACGCGGTGTTGTCTTCTATCTTAACGGTCAGATCACCACCGACCGTTTCCACAAACAGGGTATCGAGAATATTCAGGTGTGGATGTTTACCATGAACAGCATTCTCACGACTGGTTGCCTGCCATTCAAAATCATAAGCCGATGGCAAGGCGATATCACGCTCACCACGGTTGTCGATATACTCTACACGTTTGCCATCTGCACTGATCGACCAACGAAACACACGAATATCTTCTTCCCGTTCGCCGATCTGGAAGCTGGCTAGTAACTTGCCATCTTTGACCACCAGCTGCGACAAACGAGTATTTTTGTAATAGGCGTACAGTTCATTAAACTCACGCACAAAGGCTGCATTGGCCAAAAACGTATCGTCACTGCGCGCGGGCTCTAAATCAAAGCCATCAGCAGTTTTTTGGAAATGATAGAGGGCAAATACATCACTGATGTGAGTCTCTTTTTTTAGCCCCATAAACACGTTGAAGCCAAACAGCAGGTGTTCGCCAACGCAGACGATATCCTGGGCAATACAGTTATTTTCCGTGCGGGTACGCAAACGCCCCAGCACTTTCATTTCGGTACTACCAAACTCACTGATACGTGACTGGTTAAGGGCATCGACTTCTTCTCGAAGCTGCTTCCCTTGCCCTTCCAAGCGCTTACGGATCACTTCATAAGCGCCACCTTCAGTCACCGCCTTATCAACGATACCGGCTTCAGCGCCTTGTTTATCTTGGTTTTTATCCTGCACCCTGTGTACTCCCTGCGTGCTGTCGAAACAGTTTGGCCACCCTGACATCCCATGATGTGTTCCTGAGACGTCAGGTGAAACTGGCCAGCCATATTGACCGTCCTAATGCGGATTTAACTCCGCACAAAGACGCTTGCCATAGGGCTTACAACAGATCGGTTGATGAGGTTGAGCTAGAAGGTTTCTTGCCCCCTTTCCCGCCACCCAGCGCCATCACCTTACTTAACAGCTCCTGCACCACGGGGCTTTTACCCACGATCCCTTCAACTGATTTACCAACAGACAGAGACTTGGCGAACGAATCAAAGAACTCGCCCTGACCGCCAACGATGTCGATATTGGCATTCGACAACGCAGCAGACAGAACTTCAGCCTGCTCTTTGGCGATCTCTTTGCTCGCGCCGATAGACGCAATCGCTTCTTCAAACTGCTTCTCAAGCTGCATACGGAACTCTTCGTGGCTGCGCGCCTGATCGCTCATAGCATCCATCGCCTTGAACTTATCCACTAAACCTTCAGCTTCTGCGGTCAATTTCTCGCGAATAACTGTGGCAGCCACCAAACCTTTCTCTTTTTCTGCGGCGGCTTCTGCGAGACCTTGCTGTTCGTCGCCTTTGGCTTGGGCACCCAGCTTCTCTTCCAGCACCTTGGCTTCGGCCAGCCCCTCTTTCTCTTTGGCAATCGCTTGCGCTTCAATCACACGGGCTTTCGCCAACCCTTGCTGCTCATCACCTTGGGCCTGAGCTTCCATCTTCTTCGCGAGTACTTGTGCTTCAGCAGCACCTTCTTTCTCAAGTGCTTCTGCTTTTGCTTCCTGCACACGGGCATCAGCAAACCCTGGCGCCGCACGTTCCGCTTCAATACCTTCAGCCATACGTTTCATCGCATCGGCTTTCTTCGCTGCCGCTTCCAGTTCAGCTTGCGCCAGTACATTCAGTTCAACGGCTTTATGCTTGGCTTTGGTTTCATCGGCTTCGGCCTGCTTAACCTGCTTAACCAGCTCCTCTTCGGCTTGCGCCTGCGCCTCTAAGATCAACACCTGCTTAGAGCGGTCAGCTTCTGAGATTTCACGCACCTCTTTAATACGCTCCTCCTCTTCAGCCACTGTTTTCTCTACTGCCACACGCTCACGGGTCACGTTAGCAATATTGGTACGCTCAACTTCCAGGTCTTTTTCTTTGGCGATACGCTCAAGCTCAACTTCACGCTCGCGGGAGACCACTTCCAGATCCTGCGCCCGCGTTACTTTTTCTTTCTCAATCACTACGGCACGCTGACGATTTTCGACCGCAATCTCTACTTCACGCTTACGATTCTCTTCCTGAATATCAAGATCCTGCTGCGTCTTAATACGAGCTTGCTCAGAACGCAGACGCTCCTCTTCACTGACCTTAATGGTTTCAGCTTCTTCACGGGCTTGGATCGTGGCTATTTCTCGAGCCTGGCGCGCTTCGGCATCCGCTTGTTGACGCTCTAACGCCAACATAGACTCTTTGGTCTCCACGTTTTTCTTGGTGATCGCCAACTCTTCATTACGCTCAAACTCGTTGGTTTGCACGTTCTGAGTTGCCGTCAGCTCGGTAATTTTTCGTATGCCCTGAGCATCCAAAATATTGGTAGGATCTAAGGCACTCTTTGGTGTTTGTTCTAAGTAATCGATGGCAACATCTTCAAGAATGTAACCGTTAAGATCATCACCAATCACCTCAACAATCTTTTCACGGAAGGTCAGACGATCTTCAAACAAACGTACAAACTCAATCTGCTTACCGACGGTTTTCAGCGCTTCGGAGAACTTGGCGTTAAACAACTCATTCACCGCCGCTTTGTCAGACGCACGCTCTACGCCAATCGCCTTAGCGACCTTCAATACATCTTCCTGGGTTTCATTAACGCGCAGGTAGAAAGCCACGGTAATGTCCGCACGCATATTGTCGCGGCAGATCAAACCATCACGTCCTCTTCGATCCACTTCCAGAGTGATTAAAGAGATCTTCATCAGCTCTTTCTTGTGGATAACGGGGATCACCATACCGCCGGTGAACTTCACCTTTGGCGTTGAACTCATGTCATTCACAATCAACGCTGTTCCTTGGGGCACTTTCTCGTAAAACGCTTTAAACATCATCGCAAGTACGAATATGACGCCAAAAATAACACCGATGATGGTAAGTACACCCATTGCTAGACCCATATCTATAGGCATATTGAATATTCCTTTTTCAAATTAAATTTGTACGAAAATTGGTTTCTAAATTGAGTTATTGCTTAAACAGTTCTGCCTCGGTCATCACGCGATAGGCATGTGTTTCCGGCAGGTATTCGAGGATCACGACAATATCGCCGCGAGTTAAGTTTTGAGTTTCGTCGGCCCGCACGCGCAATACCATGCCCGCGCCACCATCTTCCAATGTGGCTTCGCCAAATGTAGGAGTCACTTTTGAGGTGCGTATAACTACTTTTGAACCCACCAAATCGTTGGTAGATGTCGCATTCGCTGACTTAAACAAAGGTCGCAGAGGCTTAACGATTTGCGCGGCGATAAAAATGGAGGCAACAAAAGCCACCATGGCTACACCGGCACCTAATACCCACTGCAATACACCAGAGAACGAAAACAAAGGATTAATCACCAGCAACATGGAGAAGTAGCAGATACTCCAACCTGTGAGTGCAATCACTGTCAGCACGACAGTTAAAGGCACACCCGCCAACCCCAATCTCAGTAGCAATCCGGCAAAACCTTCTAGGGCGCCGACATCCGCATCAACATCAATGTCGATATCTAATACGTCAACATCAACGGTGCCCAATGCGGCAACAAACCAATAGCAGAGCATGACACCGAGTAAAACGGTGTAAATAACCGTGGGAAATTGAATCAGGTGCGCTAAGAAAACATCCATATGTACTCCTTCCTTTGGAGGCCGTCAGGCGACCTACTCATAAACACGCGTGCTTATGAAACAACTATCCATTCACATACATCATGTATGTATTAATTATTCCCCTCTGCTTGATACAAGCGGGAGATAAAAAACAAGCCGACATACTAACCGATAGCCTCCACCTTTTTGTTAGGCTTTTGCTAAAGAAGCGGCCTAGATCAACATTATTCTATGACTAAAAAATGAAACAAATTATTGCGACTGGGTGGCTTCTATCACCTGCTTAACTATCTCAGGTGACACCGAAAACTTGCACACAGACAAAATTTGAATAAAAAGATCCGCAGACATCTTGCCTTTGTTAACCTTCGACCTCAGATTATTGTCCAACTGTGTCGTTCCGAACTGCAGGTATAACTGTTTACTCAGTTCAGCGTACGTCATACCACTTTGCGCCATCATGGTTCTCACCAGGCGTTTAATAACAGAATCGAACGCAGGAGGCGTATCTGTTGTCATAGTGTTTCCTTAGTAATTTCATCACGCATGTTTGCGCGCTCAATCATTACATATTGTGAATGATATGAGTATTGGTCAATACGAACCAAAAAGCAACAAAACAAAACAAATGTTGAATATAGTTGACATTTATTATTTTTGAGAACATCCTTAAGTGGCTGGTTCGCCAGCACCCATAACACGGAGTGAATCATGAGCTGGACTACACAAACTTTATTAGACGCGATGTACGAACTTGATGCGATTACTTCTGGAGAGGTAACTGTATCTTTGGTAGGCGACTGCTTGGCAGCCACCATGCATGAGCAGGGTGACCTGCCCGTCGTTATCAGCATCTCTGAAGATCAGATGTTGATGGAGTCTGTATTGTTTCCGGTTGCAGTAGTTAAGGACAAGGTAGCGTTGAACGATGAGTTCCTTCGCAACCATAAGTACCTGCCGCTTTCTACCGTTGCCATTGAAACCATTAACGGCGAGGACCATTACGTCCTATTTGGTGCGCTGAGTGCGACATCAACCATAGAAAACGTAATGCTGGAACTCACTAGCTTGGCAGATAACGTATTAACCGTTGCCGAAGCGTGTGAAGATCAAATTGCCCGTCACCCTGCAGCCGAATAAGAGGAATTTATCATGAGTTTATTTAAGAAACTGTTTACTTTCGGTCGTGCTATCAAAGCCGAGATGGAAGAAGAATTTACCGACGCTCAAGCAATCCGTTTGCTGGAGCAGCATATCCGCGACGCACGCCAGGCAATGGACGTAGCAGGTCGTAGCCGTATTGATTTAGCAGGTAAGAAGAAACTGGCTGAATCTAAGGTGGACAAGTTGCAAGCAGAGATCAGCAAATATGAAAACTTTGCCGTAGAAGCCCTAAGCAAAGGTGATGAAGCCTTGGCTGGCGAAGTGGCAGAAAAAATTGCAGCGCTGGAAACTCAGTTCACTGAAGACAAAGCGCATCTGGATACAATTAAGGCTGATTTTGCCCGTATCGAAACCACTATCGCTAAAAGCAAGAAACAGTTAGCGGAAATGGAGCGTCAACTGGCGCAGGTGAAAGCGACCGAAGCAGTACAAAAAGCACAAGAGCAGATCGCTGCAACCAGTATCAATGCCAACTCAAAAGTAGCCAATGCCGCAGATTCACTGCAGCGCATCAAGAATAAGCAAGCAGAGAAGCAAGCTAAACTTGAAGCAGCGGAAGAGTTATCTGACGACGGCAATGAACTAGAGAAAAAACTCAAGGACGCTGGGATCGGTAGTTCTACTTCCTCAGCTAACTCCGTGTTAGAGCGACTGAAAGCAAAACAAGCAGGCTAATAAAGGACGATTACCATGCAGTGGTGGTTGCGCTGGGCTAGCCTGCGCCTCAATCAACACCTGCGTTCACTAACTTGGCCGGCACTTGCCGGCCTTGTCGTTGGTCACGCAGTCACTTCTTATGCCTTGCTTTATTTGGCAGGCGAAACCGCATTAACCGAAAACCTCAGCCGTTATATTTACTGGTTTATGGTCACCATATCTACCGTAGGTTACGGCGATTATTCGCCGGAGAGTGCCTCTGGCATGTGGGCTGTCACACTGTGGGTTATCCCCCTCGGTTTAGGTCTATTCGGTTCATTTATCGGCAAACTTGCCACTACTATCTCGCTAATGTGGGAGCAAACCATGAAAGGTGAACGTGATTTCGGGCATCTGTCTAATCACATTGTGTTGATCGGCTGGACGCCGATGCAGACACTAAAGATTATCGAACTGATACTGGGTGATAAAAACCGCCAACAACGTCAGATCCTTCTATGCGTGACAGATGAGATGGAACACCCCTGCCCTGACCGTATTGAAGTTAACTTTATTCGCGTTGAAAGCTATTCTGAACCTAGTTCATTGCAGAGAGCTGGAATTGAAGAAGCGGATAAAGTAATAATTGATGGCGACAGTGACGAAGAGACTTTGGCCATCGCTTTAAGGGTTGGCGCATTGACTCAGCCAGATTCCACCCATGTCTGCGCTTACTTTGAAAGTGAATCGATGGCGCAACTAGTAGAAACGGCTTATCCCCATATCGAAGTCAGTACCTCACGCGAGGCTGAGCTGCTGACACGTTCCATGCAAGATCCCGGCTCCAGCCGAGTATTTGAACAACTGATGAATACGCTCGACGGTGCCACGCAGTTTTCATTAACTATTCCAGTTAATGCACCGACCGCAAGTTTTGGCGAGCTATTTATCTACCTAAAACAGCAACATGATGCCACCTTGATTGCCGTGGCCGACCATAGCACTCAAGGCGAAGTGGAGATCAACCCGGCGATGAACAAACCACTCAGCTCAGGCGTAACGCTATATTATATTGCCGCCCAACGCTTAACAGAGTCGAGCGTTAACTGGTCAGCATTAGCCCCGGAGAAAGCATCATGAATTTTTTCAAAGATCTGTTCGGTAAAAAGAAGCAAGAGGAAGCACCCAAGCAGCCAGAAAAAGGCTTGTTTGGTTTGCACCTGGGTTGTGCCGTAGAGCTAAGCTCGTTGGATTTTCGCGTACTCGGTGACGAATTAAAGATGGAGTTTCCGGGCGACACGCAATTAATTGAAGCGATTAGCCGTACCTCTCTTGGCGCAGGGTCTTATATGCTGCGTTACTACACCAGCGACGATGCTTTTATCCAGATAAACTACAGCGGCGACGAAACTGAACATAATGTCGAAGATGTATTGCTGTTTGTTTACGATAAGAGCAACGCCATCGCAACCAAAGCGGAGTGGGAAAAAGTGATCGCCGCCGACTTTATTGGTACCCCGACCTTTCAACACAGTGACCGCGAATTCCAACGGGTATTTTTTGGCGATAACGACGGTAATGTGCCTCCGGTGGCCATGACTGAAAAGGTAGAAAACAAAGCCGGCGAACGTTATAGCGTTGATAACTTCTGTATGCTGTATGAAAGAGGCATTAACGACGATATCAACGAATTACTATTGATTAATGCCGAGGAGAGCGGTGACAATGAGCGCATGCTTAGTTACGCCCTTGGCGTCAACCTATCACCGTCGCAATTTAGAGTGATCAGCTAAAGATAACCCAACGGCCTAGATGAACAATATCCGGTCGTTATAACACAAAGAATCAGCGTCAAATTTAAACAATTAAGGAAGCGAATAACTATGTTTATGGAATCCCTTCAGGGTTTACCTGCTTTTGCCCTCTATTTCGTCAGCGGCTACGTAATGATCCTGCTGTTTACCGCCATCTATACCAAAGCAACACCACACTGTGAATGGACCTTAATGCGCGAAAACAACAGTGCTGCGGCAGTTGCCTTTGGTCTAACCGTCGTGGGTTTCACCATCCCTGTTGCCAGTGCAGCCATCAACTCTGTGGGTGTCATCGACTTTATTATCTGGGGTGGCGTTGCCATGGTAACTCAGCTATTAACCTACTTTACTGTCCGCTTCTATATGCCACGGTTGACTGAGCGCCTAACTGCCAATGAGCTGCCTGCGGGTGTATTCCTTGGTTGCTGCGCATTGGCAACCGGTATTTTGAACGCTGCCTGTATGACCTACTAGAGGAGCGTCAAAATGAAACGTTCCCGTACAGTCAAACTTACTCTGATGGGACTCGCTGGCGGCATGGTGACAGGCTGTAGCGAGCCACAAGAAGAGATCGTAACTTTTAAAAGTGTGGCAGAGTGCAAGGCCAGCGGCTTGTTTGAAGCCAGCGATTGCGAGTATCAATACGAAAAAGCAGTAGCGGCAAACCAACTGGAAGCACCACGCTACGATAGCCGGTACAACTGTGAAATGGACTTTGGTGCAGAGCAATGCCAGCCATCACGCAGCAGCGGCTTTTGGCAGCCCTTCATGGCCGGTTACATGATGTCGATGATCGCTCGCGATGTAGGCAATAGCCTCTATTATCGTAGCGCTTATTCACGCCCCTTATACCGTTCACGTGACGACTGGGGCATGTACCGCACCAGTAATAACTATCCGGTAGGTAGCTACGGCAGCACTGGCCGAGCCAGTAAATTACCGCGCTCTATCATGACAACAGTACCAAATAACTCCGGCCAAATTAAACGCAGTTCTGGCCAGTATGGCAAAAAAGCCGCGACGGTCAGCCGTGGTGGTTTTGGTTCTAAAACAGCGGCTCGCGGCGGCTGGGGTAGTTAGTGCTACGTATCGCCTGTGCACCGCGGCCTAATCTGCTGCAACGTGCTAACCAGTATGGGTTCGACTTTCATACCATTGATGGCGAACCCTACTGGGACGAAAACCACTACTATCAATTCACGCTCCAGCAGATTGAACGGGATCTTGAAGATCCTACCAACGAGCTAGAAGCGCTCTGCATGGATCTGGTTGAGCAAGTTGTTCGCGATGAGTATTGGCTAACAAAACTCCAGATCCCCAAGCATCAGTGGCAACTCATTCTTGATTCATGGCGCTTCAAAGAGCCGAGTTTGTACGGGCGAATGGACTTTGCTTACAACGGCAACGGCCCTGCCAAGCTACTTGAATACAACGCTGATACACCAACCTCCATCTACGAAGCCGCTTTCTTCCAATGGATCTGGCTCGAAGATCAGGTCAAAGCCGGCACCCTGTTACGTAGCACTGACCAGTTTAATTCTATCCAGGAAAAGCTGATCGCCCAGATGGCAAAGATCCCCTCTGATGGTGAAATGCACTTTGCCTGTTGTCAGGACAGTACCGAAGATCGGGCAACCGTCGAATATCTGGAAGATTGCGCTCAGCAAGCCGGAGTCGCAACACGCTTTATCTATGTCGAAGATATCGGCGTTAACACCAAAGGTCAGTTTACCGATCTCGACGACTACGAGATAAGTTGCCTGTTCAAACTCTATCCTTGGGAGTGGATGCTCACGGATCCTTTCAGTGATTACTTAGCAAAATCGAAAACCCGCTTTGTCGAACCCGCCTGGAAAGCGATCCTGAGCAATAAGGGGATATTGCCCCTGTTGTGGCAATTTCATAAAGGCCACCCCAACTTGCTGCCATCCTATTTTGAAGGTGAACAAAAGGCCGATTTAGGCAACAGCTACTGTAAAAAGCCACTGTTTAGCCGTGAAGGCGCAAATATCTCACTGATAGAAGATGGCAAACCCACACTGGCCGTCGGCGGTGAGTACGGTGAAGAGGGCTATATCTACCAATCTCTCAGCCCCCTGCCCCGCTTTAACGAGAGCTTTACCCTCATCGGTAGCTGGGTGGTCGGCCACGAAGCCGCCGGCCTAACGATACGGGAGGATAATAGTTTGATCACCAAAGACACCAGCCGTTTTGTGCCCCATGTGATTGTGGGTTGATTAACAAAATGCACTGATAAATTTCGCATCACTTGTCATCAAAAAAGCGGACAATCATGTCCGCTTTTTAGTTTCTAACAAGAACACCAATGGAGGAATTAAAACTGCTTTTTCACTAACCAGTCAGGAATGTAATCGGTTTCAAAATCCAGTTCGTAGCCTTTGTGATCATACGCCAGCGCCGCCATGGCGATTAACGGCAATGACACCCAACCGCGGGCTGCCCATTTCTCATCTTCCTGACCCCAGTACTTTTTATGCAGCTCTACCGCTTCACGCACCTCTTTATTGAATTCAGCGTCCGCACCTGGCGTAAAAATAGTGCGAATAATAGAAAGAAGCGGATTTAATAGATGAAAGGCATAACTTAAACGGCTATCTTCAGGCTCCGCCTGGAGTGCACTATTCAGCAAGGTAGTAAGTTCTTTATGGCCCTTATAAATACCCTGCATCAAGTCCACTATGCGCAGATCCAACGCATCAGGTTTAATTTCGGCCGCAAAAAAGACCGTTTCATCCACCTCATTTAGGACATCGATAGCAGCACTATCCCGTAATATCTGTGCACAATAAAAACTTTTTAGCCATACGTCTGTATCGACATGACAGGCCTTATGAGCCCCTGTTAGCGTAATGGTTTCACCTAAGAGATGCACATCAAAGGTTTCTTCCATCCTCATCACAGAAGCAAAATTTGCTGCACCCAGCTCTTTAGCAAAAGTTAAAAAACGTAATATGGTTAGATGATCTTTCTCAGCCACTATAGATTCACAAAAGACATTTACAGTTTGTGAAATAGAAGAGCCTAGCAACTCTCCATCATCTTCCTTCTTTATACTATTTATTTTCCTTGGCAGACGTTTTTCGAACTTATCCAACGCCTTCTGAAGTAAATGAGTGTGTGTTTCTTGATAATGTCTTCCTATCATCATTCAACTTATTCAAAACTACGAGTTAATTACAATGGCAAACATAATTTTCATCAAAAAAGCGGACAACCATGTCCGCTTTTTAGTTTCTAACAAGTACACCAATGGAGGAACTAAAACTGCTTTTTCACCAACCAATCAGGAATGTAATCGGTCTCAAAATCCAGTTCGTAGCCTTTATGGTCATAAGCCAGCGCAGCCATGGCTATAAGCGGCAGCGATACCCAAGCTTCCGGCTCCCACTCATGATCTTCGCTCTGGCTCCAGAACTTTTTATGCAGCTCCACCGCTTCACGCATCTCTTTATTATATTCAGCTTCCGCATCCGGTGTAAAAATAGTCCGCATCACAGACAACAGAGGCATAAAGTGGCTAGCCACATACTCAACCCGACTGTCTTCAGGCTCCGCCTCCCATGCATTAGTCAATAAAGTATTAAGATCTCGGTGACCTTTATATATACCTTGCATCAAATCGACCATACGCAGATCCAACGCATCGGGTTTAAGTTCGGCGTTAAAAAATACCGTTTCATCCACTTCATTCAGCGCATCGATAGCGGCACTGTCGCGTAGTATCTGCGCACAGAAAAAACTCTTCAACCAAACATCCGTATCAACGTAACTCACCTTATGGGCGCCAGTCATTTCAAACTGTTCACCAAGCAACGAGGTTTGAAACGTCTCTTCCATCCGCATCACAAAGGTAAAGTTGGCAGCGCCCAGTTCTTTGGCAAAGGTCAGGTAGCGTAAAGCGGTAGCAGGTGGTTTTTCAGCGACGATCGACTCGGCAAAGGCATTAATAGCCTTGGGAATACAAATACCTAGCACTTCACCACTGTTTTTATTTTTAGCGCTATTAATAACAAGCGCCGTATTTTCTTCAAACCTATCTATCACTACACCAACTCTGGCCATATTTTTAGGAGTAAAGTGTCTTTTAATCATCACTGTTCGTTCTCTTATTTAAAATCAATTAACTCAGCGGTTGGTTTTAGCGAACCATCACTATTTAAACGCTGACTCACTTGTTTGGAGATAATGCTGTCATCATTGAGTTGTGCTTTATTCAATTTACTAACAGTATCATCAAGTTGATCAATATCACGAGTATATTTGTCATCCACACCATAACGAGGATCATCCAACGCCGTATTCAGCTTTTTATTCATATTGTGGATAATACTGTCTCGATATGCTTTGGTTCCTTGCTCTGCATATTTACCATCTAGACCTTTTCTGACACCACGCGTAGCGCCGCCGCCTTTGGCTTCAACGACAATTATCTCGCCTGTTTTGGGGTTATGGTAAATCTGATCGAATTGTCCTTGTTTACCATTACCAGGCAGATTGGATTTAACCCTTTTGAAGTCAGGATACTCAACTTTCATAACACCTTCAGCGCTGACTTCACCCATTTTCTCGCTGATATCTTTCATTTGCTGAGTCGCAGCCTTAGAGGCTACTTCATCTTGTGCTTTAACCGCCGCCAACTTCGCTTCGTAAGCCTGTTTTCTTTGATACTCCAGCTTTTTCAGCTTTCTTTGATGTTTTTCAGGTAAATCATCAAACGCCACTTCTTTTTGACCTGCAATTTTAGCGCCAATGTCAGGTTTTGGTCTGGCCTTTCTCTCTGGATCATGCAATCGGTCTGTGTCCGGACTCATTCGCTTTCCGGCTCGGTGACGAGCAATTAATTCATCATCACTCAGTGTCGTATTTGGGAACCGCTTTTTATAATCATCAAGGAACTTCTGCTCCTCTTTTGTATATCGCGGTGGTGGAGGCGGATCTTCTCGTCGCTCAGGTTCTCCCTGCCCCTCTTTTTTCGTCTCTGGTTTATCTCCGGGCTTAGGGACTTCCGCTTGCAGAGGCTTACCAATAGCCTCTTCAACTTTACTATTCGTCCCACCTGACTTTTTCTTAAAACGGACTTTTTTCTTAAGTTCACTACCAAGTTTTTTAAACAGTCCACCCAATTTTTTTAACTTACTCAGTTTACTAGCAGCCATGGCCGCGGTTCCGGCTCCGCCTGTCGCAACAGCAAGTAATGCGCCTAAAATGATCTCAAATACGGCCGTGCCCGCCATGTCAGTAAGTTCGGTATGGTGCTGAGCACTAACATAGTCTTTACCAAACTCCATCAACAACGCTTTGGTTTCAGCGTCATCATAAATAAAGCTCGCGATCTCATACGCCTCAGCGATATCTTTTTTACTGATGGCCGAAGGATCAAAACCAAGTACTTTCACAAACGCTTGGTGCTGGGAGTCTTGCCAATTATCCGCAAACGTTGCCGCCCAGTTGTCGGAATCGGTGTCGTATGCTGACCAAGCGGCGTTCACTGCGCGTTTTAGTTGTTGTTGCGGCGCACCCAGCTCATAAACATTGTTAGCAAACTCAGCGAGGTCCGTCACCCCACGCCAAATACCGGTAAACAGCGCGCCTGTACTGACCAAGCCTTTTTCGGCTAAGTTTAGTTCGGCATAGGTGGACTCAAACGCAGCGCCTTCGGCCCGTTCTTCCGCCAACATGGAATCCAGTGCCGAAGCAATTTGTGACCGTGTGGCCTTAATCGCAGCTTCATCTGGCTGCTCACCAAATTCAACATCAACCTTACTGGGCTCTAAATTGGTAAAGTGGGCAAAGCCTTTTGCATCAAGTTTACCTTGTAAGACTTGACCTGTGGCTAACGTGGCTTTGTAGGGTAACCCTGCTGCAGGTTTGCCATTAGGCAATGCACAATAGAGATCTAACGGTTCTAGCACCGGTGTTGTTGCAGCGGTGGCTACTTTCCCCCCCTGCGCGGTTGGCTGACTGACACCAGGCCCTGCGTTGTTGCTATTGTTCGAGGGTGACGATTTTGCCGACTTAGGCACGCTGAGCTGGCTGCTGCCCGCAGGAGGCACATCTTGCCAACGTCTGGCAGCGGCAAGTTGGTCATATCGGTTTTCTTCTCTGAATACCATCACATCGCCATGGGCGATAAGCGCAGTCAACTCTTGCGATAACTGGGCATCAGATTTTAGATGCAACAATGTCGCTTCAGGTTTAATTTGCAGATAGAGCTTGCGGATACTGAATGCCACTCCCCAGCTATCACTGTGGCTGCGTAACAATAACCCCGCATAGTAATCATCGCGCAGGTACCACAGCGCATCTTGGGGATCTTTGCCATCAAGCTGAGCGCTAGTGCAAAATATGTAACTGTTGGCAAGATTGTCGATAAGGAGCGTTTGATTAACTCTGGCGGCAACGCTCGCTGGCGTATTACTGTACATTGACACTCCTTAAAAAAAGGAGCTTGTTGCTTCGATTTGGCATTTCCTTCACATTCCCTGTGACATTCACCTGGCCCACTGCTTGGGCTGAAAATCCATTAAAATTGCTAGATTGTGAAGACTAGCACTGTCATCAGGAAATGAAAACCATCTGAAAATGTTAGCATTTGCTTAATTCAGAAAGGATTTCATCATTCAATTGGATTTCCACGATCTCAGGTAACTTGCACTATCAAGTCCACATCGACTGTTCTGCACAGTAAGAATAATTAGCTCCGCGATGCAGTAATTCATGGGTTCTGCCTGTCAAAACTACTAGGGAAAGCAATTACCAGCTCCCTTTGCAGATAAACAGGAGGGTATAGCGATGAGCACAGCACACTATTTTGACTGGCAAAAAGAGGTGGCCGAGACGCTAAAAGATCACTATGGCGTTTCTGACGAAGTCGCAAACCACCTGCCAGCGAGCTTACTGGAACATCAATACTTTGATGACGAATTGTCGGTGGATGAAGCTGCTAAGCAGTTGATATCTGACCTAACTGCAAGTCGCTGATGCCCTGAGCGACAACAAGCGCCAGTAAGGTTACCCACTAACTTGCTGGCCTTTGCGCAGTGGCAGCCGAATCAAACCAGCGGATCTCATTTCCCTGTTGTGGTTTGTTGGGGATCAACTGAGTTAATAGCAGCGATGCCAAAGCCAACGCAGCGCCCAGATAAAACACCACTGCAGGTGACACCAACCAAACCAGCCCCAATGCCGCAGGTAAAATCACCGCTGCAATATGATTTATGGAAAAGCTCACCCCCGCCGTTGAGGCTATATCTTCCGGCGAAGCAATTTTTTGGAAGTAGGTACGAATAGCGATGGCAAATGCGAAAAAAAGATGATCGAGCACATATAGAACAGCAGCTATATCAGCATCAGAAACCAGTGCATAACCGGTAAAAACCAGGAACAGGCCAACATACTCTATGGTGAGCGCGTGGCGCTCACCAATATGGCCGATCCACCGGCCAATTCGACTGGCAAAAAACAGATTAAAGAAATGGTTAAACAGAAACAGTAAGGCGATCTGCCCTGCGCTATAACCAAATTTTTCCACCATCAAGAAGCCTGCAAATACAACGAAGATCTGCCGCCGGGCGCCGGAAAAAAAGGTCAGCAGGTAGAACAGCCAGTAACGGCGTTTCAAGATCAGCTTTTTTTGTTGTTCATGCCCATCTTGAAACTGCGGAAATGCCATCAGCATCAGTATTGCTAACAACACCGCAATGCAACCAAACAGCAGATATACCCAGACATAAGCGACCGAAAAGTAGTCCAACAATAACCAGACACCACCAAAAGAGAGCACTGCCGCCGCACCTTTAACGGCCATCGCCTTCCCCATAAAGTGTGCGGTTTGCTCTTTTGGCAACCATTGCAGTGTTAACGATTGATTGATGGTCTCCAGATAATGGAACCCAATTGACATCAAGATCGTCGTCAAATAGAGGCCGATAGCCGCGGGGAAAAAACCGGTGATAGCCACCCCAACCCCGAGCACCAGCAGGGACACCACCGCAAAACGTTGTTCACGAATAAAGAGCAATACAAAGACGGCTGTAAACGCTAAGAAACCAGGAACTTCGCGCAAACTTTGCAAGATGCCGATCTCTTTACCGGTAAACCCTGCCCCATCGATAGCGAAGTTATTAAGCAGTGCCAACCAAGTGGAAAATGCCACCGGCATAGCGAAGGCGATTAACAATAAGAAAGTCTGCGGCGAACGAAAGCGGTCAGTCATAGTCGATATCGATTGGCATCATAAAGAGCAGCAAACGCTATTTTAACAGAAAGAGCGACATTCTGTTGTCGTTGAAAATCGCCTCCTCCTCCCCACACACCGCTTTCCATGTTAGTTTCTATGCTCAGCACTTTGACTTTCCAGCCGCGGATAATCCATGCCTCTAGCAGCAACCCTTAAACAGTATTTTGGCTTTGATCAGTTTCGTCCAGGTCAAGAACAGACCATATCTCAGCTTTTGGCAGGAGACTCATCCTTAGCGATCTTCCCCACCGGCTCAGGAAAATCATTGTGTTATCAGCTAAGCGCGATTCACCTGCCTCATTTGACCTTGGTGGTATCACCGCTATTAGCATTGATGAAAGATCAGTTGGACTTTCTTGCCAGTAAGGGGATTGCTGCTGCCAGCATCGACTCCACTCTCACACCGGAACAGAACCAGCAAGTGATGGCCGATGTACGCTCAGGCAAATTGAAGATCCTGATGGTGTCGGTAGAGCGATTTAAGAATGAGCGTTTTCGCCAGTTTATCGGCAGTGTGCCGTTGTCGATGTTAGTGGTAGATGAAGCCCACTGTATCTCTGAGTGGGGTCATAACTTCCGCCCAGACTACCTCAAGCTACCCGCCTATCGGCAGCAATTGAATATCCCTTTGGTGCTGCTACTTACCGCGACCGCCACCCGAAAAGTCAAACTGGATATGGCAAGCAAATTCGCCATCGCTGAACAGCACATAGTGCAGACGGGATTCTACCGCGCCAATTTAGACCTGAGTGTAATACCTGTTGCCAGCGCGGAAAAAAACGCCCAGCTAGCACAGCAGGTACAACAACAAAATGGGGCTGGCATTGTATATGTCACACTGCAGCAAACCGCCGAACAAGTGGCTAACTATCTACAGCAGCAAGGGCTTAATGCCAGTGCTTATCATGCTGGATTTGATGATGAACGACGTAAACAGATCCAAGCAGACTTTATGGCTGGCAAGATTCAAATTGTGGTGGCAACCATTGCCTTTGGCATGGGGATCGACAAGTCAGATATACGTTTCGTTATCCACTATGATCTGCCGAAGTCGATTGAAAACTACAGCCAGGAAATAGGCCGAGCAGGACGCGATGGGCACCCTTCTCATTGCGTCACGTTAGCCAATCTGGATGGGATCAATACTGTTGAGAACTTTGTATATGGTGACACGCCGGAGCTAAATGGCATTGAGTTTGTGCTTCAAAGCATTCGTGATGAAGCCCAAAATGGACAATGGGAATTACAAGTAACGGCGTTGTCGAATGCTGCAAACATTCGTCAATTACCGCTTAAAACACTGTTGGTACAGTTAGAACTATTAGGTGTGCTAGAACCAAGTTATGCGTATTTTGCCGATTTTAAGTACAAATTTGTTCAACCGAAAGAGACTGTGCTAGCGCGATTTGAAGGCGAGCGACAAGCGTTTGTAAAAGCGATCATCGACAACACGAGATTTAAGAAAGTATGGGGTGAACCAGATTTCGACGCTATCTGCCAGAGATATCAATGCCAGCGTGGCCGGATCGTCACCGCTTTGGAATACCTGCAAGAGCAGCAGTTAGTTGAGCTAGAAACTAAGAAAATGACCGAGGTATTTAACGTCAATCTATCTGCACTGGCGGCCACCGACCTGGCACAAACCCTCTATCAATATTTTGTCGACAAAGAGCAAAAAGAGATAAAACGTATTGCCGCGCTGGTACGCTTTTTTGAACTAGACCGCTGCCTCAGTCACAACTTGTCACGTTACTTTGATGATCAGCAAGCCCCTGAACGTTGCGGGCATTGTTCCGTATGTCACGGTCACGTTGCCAAGCTCGCCTACTCGGAAACGCCCATTTGGACTGATAAGCAGACCCTGTCAGTAATGCTAGCCGGGTTAAAGCAACATATGGCCACTCGCGCCAAGCACTCGTTAACCACAGAAACCTATTGCCGCTTTCTTGCCGGACTCAGCATCCCATTGTTTGCGCGTAACAAGGTCAGGCAATTACCCGGGTTCGGCTCATGTGAGCAATTCAGATACGCCGATATACGGGCAAAAGTGATAGCACTGCTGAATTAACGGCGTAATGTTTTATCGATTAGCATGGACAGCCGATCACCCGTTTCTATTTCAAAGTCGTCGAGAGACAAATTGATGAGATCTAAAACTTTCTCAACTTGCTCATGGGCAAGATTTTTATTTGCCATTAGATACTGCAGTTCAGGCAGGCTTTTATCGTAGCGCGGCACGACCTGCCAGCGAATAATCCCGGCATAGCGAGGTTCGAACGCCAGCTGCGCTAGCTGACAAAACCCTTCAATGTGATCGGCACCATCAGGCCCTAGGCAACCGGGCTCAACTCGGATAATAACAAGCAGCTTTCTCTCTTCTGCGACGCTCAAGCGATACTCCAAATTCGACATAGGCAAGGTACAAAACAGACCTTGAATCGGCTCATTTGGGCATACTACGAACTCATTGCAGAGAAAACTGCGCGCTCACAGGCAAATTATTAGTATTGTCGTAATAAGCGATAAGCTAATAGCAAACAGATAGACGCAGGCACCGCTAACGCAACAAAGTGCCACTGGCTATATCGCAGGGTGCCTGATCGGTGTGAAATAACCAGCAGCAGAAAGCCCAACAAGCCAACGAGTTAGCTTTGATATCATGGCTCGTTCCAAAGCAGCTGCATCAATTTAAATCCAGCGACGACTAACCGCGTATAACCCGCACCCGTACTGATTTACCTTTGATCTTACCCTGCTCCAGCTTACGCAGTGCAGGCTTCAATGCATCTCGGTGCACGGCGACATAAGCCCACATTGGACCCACTTTTATTTTACCCACCTGAGAGCCTTGAATACCGTTGTCACCAGTCAGTGCGCCTAAGATATCACCTGGGCGGATCTTCTGTTTCTTACCGCCATCGAGCTGTAATGTCATCATCTCTGCTTGTGATGGCACTTGGCTTAACAGCTCGCGCGATGGCAACACCTCACCCTCAATGACGCGATCTAAATACTCTTCCAGTAAAGAGACTTTATACGCCTCTTTATCGGTATAGATGGAGCACGCAACGCCTTTGCTTCCCGCACGGCCGGTTCGCCCGATACGGTGAACGTGCACTTCAGCATCACGAGCTATGTGGTAGTTAAATACCGCATCCAGGGCATCAATATCCAACCCGCGGGCAGCGACATCTGTCGCCACCATGATCTTCACACTCTTATTGGCAAAACGCACCAGCGCTTGATCCCTCGCCTTTTGATCAAGATCGCCGTGTAGCGCCATCGCACTAAAACCAGCGTCAACCAAGGCATCATTCACCTCCTGGGTTTCACGCTTGGTATTACAGAAAACCACAGCCGATTCAGGATCATGTTTAAGTAACAACAACTTCAGTGCCAGTAGGCGATCATCGTTACTCGCCACCTGATAAAAGTGCTGACGAATACTGCTGTTGTCATGGGTAGATGCCGCTTGAACCAACGCCGGAGTCACCATGATCCGCTTAGCAATAGATTCGATCTGTGGCGGATAGGTCGCACTAAACAACAGGGTTTGACGATCTGCTGGTGTTTCATCAATGATGAAATCAAGCGCACTCTGAAAACCCATCTCCAGCATACGATCAGCTTCATCCAGCACTAAGGTATTCAAATCCTGTAACTTCAATAGCCCTTTACTTAGGTGCTCTTCTATCCGTCCCGGTGTGCCAACAATGATATGCGCACCGTGTTCCAAAGATCCGACCTGCGGCCCAAACGGCATACCACCGCATAAGGTCAACACCTTCACATTGTGAGTGGCGCGAGCTAAACGGCGTATTTCAACCGCCACTTGGTCGGCTAACTCGCGAGTCGGACAGAGCACCAACGCTTGAATTCGAAAACGCTTTACATCCAAACGGGACAACAGCCCCAAGCCAAACGCGGCGGTTTTACCTGAGCCAGTTTTGCCCTGCGCGATAACGTCCCTACCGGCAAGCATTAGCGGCAAGCTTTCCGCTTGAATGGGCGTCATTTGTTCATAGCCCAATGAAGATAAATTAGTCAGCTGTTGCTGGGGCAACGCCAGGGAGGCAAAGTCGAGTTCGCTCAAGGGATTATTCCTAATTGGGAAAATGAAGCTGCACTATGAGCTTCATTATCGCTGGTTTCTGTTGCAACGCGGGGTTAAACAGCGCTTTATAACGGCACATTCTATTACTATGGCGCAGACTTCGCTCAGTCTTTTTCACCAGCCGCTGAAGTTAAAAGGATTCAACAGACGAAGTACGGCATCAATACTGTGCTTCAGAGGCCGCTAGTCTCTGCACGGAGAGCGTCGCTGGCCATACGAGGTTGCGCCCAAGCTCGTCGACACAAATCGAAGATCATTAAGCCAGCGATGAGCGTCCAAAGCACAACCCAAACGATCCCCGGAATACCGGTATAACCTTTCATCGCCAGATGGTCGCCCCGGTCTCCCACATACAACAGGTAGCTTGGACTGATGGCGCTTTGCAGCAGGATAAACAGCGCCAATACCTGATTGGCGAATGTCGCCCAATGCTGGTGGCGCCAGCGAAACAAACACCAGTATGTCACACCGATAAAGCCAACAATCAACAAGGTGATGGGATCTCGGGTATAAATCAGGCTACCAAGCACAAACAAACCGACAATAGCAAAATAGATCCAGCTACCGATTCTTCGGGAAACACCACTAAACTGGATCCGCGCCAAGGTATAGGCCCATAAGGAGGCCCCAGCATAACCGGAAAAAGTGACCAACCACGACCAGCCGCCACGTGAGGTAGCGAGACCGGAGCCATCAAGATGCAATGCAATAGAAACCACCTGCCCACCCGATAAAATAGCAGCGAGGCCATGACTACCCTCATGCAGCAGGGTTTCAAAATACTTTAATGGTGCACTGACCAAAGGTAGCCAGATCAGTATTAGCGCGCAAAGCAACGCAACAATCAGTTCAATACGGGGTTTTAGCATCTGTTATTTCAATAAATTAAGTCGATGAACATAAATACGGCTGAAGCAATGTAGCAGATTGTCTCCGTTCACCACTAGTCATGTTTAAGTAACAACTAAGCATGTAAACAGCGGCTATCACTTGCTAATGACAGCGGCATTCTCATACCATTCCCCCCTTAACGCAGACATGGAGTCGAAATGAAAACGCCCGCCCCGCAAACTAAGTCCGACAAACCAGGCAAAAAGCCATTACCAAAGCTCGACAATAAAGATCTGTCTAAGAGCGGTTTTTGGCTTTCTCATCTGTTAACCATTCTGGCAACGGTCATTGGCGTTTACCTCGCAGCACAAGCGGGGCTTTCCCAGGCATTGATCTTCGATACGCTGCAAACCAAGCAGAACAATTACTACCTCCGCTCCTCCCTTTATGCTGAGTTAGCTGACAATACCGCCCTACTCAACGCATACAACCACGACGTTCTTAAGAAGGGAGTTTCTGTTGATACGATCAAGCTGAGAAACCCACGCTTAAGCACCTACGTTTGGGAAAGTATGAAGTTTTCTCCCTCGACGTTGGAAACCCCAACCTACTTCTTAACTCAAACGCGCCGCTTCTACGCGGACGTCAATGAGATCATCCATAAAGTAGAACAAGGTCAATATGGTAGTCGGCATGCCAGCAGCCTATTGCAGCAGCACTTAGACACTATGAACAACGAAGTGCTTCCCAAACTGCAAGCGAGCGCCACCGCACTGACAGTTGAACTGCAAAAGTACGATGTTGTCGTTGATCTTCAGGATGAGGTGAAATAATGGCAACACCAGCGCTCTGCCCTAGCTGCACGGATACCTATCTGGAGACAACCACTTGTCATGATGAGGAGTTAGACATTTGTCGTTCATGTGGCGGCCACTGGTTTGAACAAGGCGAAATGAACAAGGTGCTATCCAAAGTTGATAATGGCCAAGATCAGGTCGAATATCAGCAGCATTTAGGTGCGTCAATCGGTGTTAGTGAACGCCAGTGTCCGGACCGTCATGGCCCAATGCAAAGCCATCACCTACTCGCTGATTATCAACTGGAAATTGATATATGTGAGCATTGCGAAGGGGTATGGGTTGATAGCGATGAGCTTAACCAAGTAAAGCAGTCTCCGAAGTTACAGCAAGCACTTGGCTCGCTGAATCAAGCTCTGAGCTGGAAAAGTCGCGTATTTCAGTTTCTATCGCAGATGCCAGTCGAGTACAACATTAAGCCTAAACGTAAACCGGTCGTCACCTGGACGCTAATGGCGCTCAACTGTCTTATTTTTATGAGTTATGTTGGTAATCCAGAGTTGGCCAACCAATTGGTCTCTCTGTTTGGTAATGTGCCCGCAGCAACACTGGCCGGCGATCAATTATGGACACTGGCAAGCTGCATGTTTCTGCATGGGGATCCCCTTCACCTGCTGGGGAATATGTATTTCCTCTATGTAGTCGGTGACAATATTGAAGATGCATTAGGTCGTCGCCGCTTCATCGCGTTGTATTTTGCTCTCGGTATTTTATCCAGTCTGATCAGCGTAGTGCTTAATTGGCAGAGTGAGATCCCATCCATTGGTGCCAGCGGTGCAATAGCCGGGTTATTTGGAGTCTATTTAGTCTGGTTCCGCCATGCCAGCCTGACGTTTATGATATTTATCTATCAAAAGAAATTAGCGCCAGTTTGGTACTTCGCTATTTGGGTCGGACTAAATGTATTGGGCATGATGCTTGGCGAAGGTGGTGTTGACTACTGGGCTCACATCGGCGGCTTTGTTAGCGGTTTAATCATGGGCGTTGCGCTAAAACCCTATATATTTATGCGTAACCCCTTACTGCAAATGCTGGCTCATCCAGCAGCAGTGGTTAACCGTTAGCCCCGTACTCACGGCAAAAATATGGAGGCGTTTCATTGCTGGGGCGGCTCCAATTTTAAAACCGAACCCTACCAACTTTAGTGCGCTAACTTATAGCGACGATGCGGTAGGCGATCACGGCCAACCCCACACTAAACAGGGTCAACATAGTGGCACCGGCGATTATCCGATACCGAAAACTGGTGTAGAGCAGCAGAGTCACTTTATCTAACGCCAAAAACTGCCCCCGATACCAAAACATCTCATTCAATTTTGCCAAGCGAAGCGCCGTCACTGAGCCGCCTAACACAGCAATAAAACCGACTAAGTAGACATTACATGCCAAATAAAACATAGATACCGTCTGAAACAGAGCAGATATTGCCGCACTTAGCAGCAGTAAGCCGACACCGATTAACATGGCATAACGGGCACTTCTTAACGCACTAGGTACTGCCTCTCTATTCACACATTCCATGCTATCCACCTCCGTTGGTGAGAAGTAGCGACAAAACCTAAACTCACGACTTAAAAACGCACTATGCCGACCAAGCGATAACTAGGAGGGTGATCCGTCGGTTGCAAATGCAGCAATAAACGTTGCCCTTCATAGGGTGCTTGCATGTCAAAACAGACCCAGAACACAGATGTTTCAGGATACTCACTGTGATGTGGGAAAACCGCCTGGTCGTCGGCATCACAAGCTCTGATCTTACCCGGATCGATATGCTGAAGCAGACTAAACTGCGCTATCCGCGAATCATCCAGCACGGCGATGTCAACAACATCATTTTCTACGCAGGCTTGTGGTGTTACTTGCTTATCACTGGCACAGCGATGAACCGCACTAGCCAGGAACATCGCACCGTAATACTGCGGCTCGGGAAACTCCAGATCGACTGACGGATGAAAGGCGAGTTCGGCGTCCTGATGCTGATCACAACCGGATAGCAGGAGCAGCAATCCCACCACCAACCCTATCAATAAGAGATCATAGCTGTGATGGCTAAGTGGTTTATGGCCCATATAAAAACTGCTCCCTAAGTTATCCTGAGTTCAACTTACTATGCCGTGCAGCGCCAAACAGTGTCTCAGCTAAACTCTGCAGCAAAACCAACTAAAGGCTTTAACGATTGGCTGAAACAGATGGGGCAAAAGTACAGTAACGCCATTGGAATGCTCGATCTGTAATATGTACGTCAGCAAATTGGTGATGTATTTAATTTATTCCTCGGTATCATAGCGTCAGGCTAAAACACCGGTTCTACCATGAACGAATTACGCTATCTAAACGGCTATCCGCCCGAAGTACTTGGGCAAGTCGAAAAATTGATTAAAAACGGTCAATTAGCTACGTGGATAGAAAACAAATATCCCACACTGCACGATCTAAAAACTGAAAAGTCGCTATACAACTATACGCTCGCGATTAAAAACCAGTTCCTGAAAAAATCCGCTCCACTAAGTAAAGTCATTTACGATCCCAAAATCCATCTGGTCAATCATGCTCTGGGCTTACACACGTTTGTTTCACGGCAACACGGCAAAAACCTGAAAGCCAAAAATGAGATACGGATCTCCAGCCTGTTTCGCAACGCACCGGAGCCACTGTTAAGAATGCTGGTGGTACATGAGCTAGCACATTTGAAAGAAAAGGAGCATAACAAAGCCTTTTACGCGCTTTGTTGTCATATGGAGCCCGATTACCATCAGCTGGAATTTGACGCCCGCTTATATCTGACTTATCGGGAATTTAATGAATAGAATAAATCGACGCTAACTACCCGTAACGTCCGCACTGTATTCGAACCAAAACTCCGGTTTATGATGATGATAGCCTTGGGCGTAATCCACCCCTATTGATGACAGGTAGTGCTGCGCGCTCTCAGTTTCTACAAACTCTGCCACGGTCTTCTTACCCATCTCTTTCGCCAAACGGTGCATCGTTTCCACAAACACTTGATTCAAGCGGTTGTCGCAGATGTTACGAATAAACACCCCATCAATTTTAAGGTTGTGCACCGGCAGTTGCTGTAGATAGCTGAACGATGATAGCCCGCTACCAAAGTCATCCAATGAAAACTCACAGCCAATCGCTGTCATCTGCTCAATAAAGGCGATCGCGGCGCTTAGGTGAGTGATCGCATAGGTTTCCGTTATCTCAAAGCCGATGCGTTGCGGTGCTACCTGATATTTTTCCAACATGGTATGAACAAAAGAGATGATCCCTTTATCGCCGAGGGTCACACCCGACAGGTTGATACTGTAATGACTGCTATTATCGCCGATGTCCTTTGCTATCGCAGCAAATGTTGCTTCAATCACCCAGTGGTCAACCTGGCTGATTAAGCCGTATTTCTCAGCCGCAGGTATGAATTTATCAGGCGTCAAAAGAGAGCCGTGATGATCGATTAACCGCACTAGCACTTCGTAACGTGACGCTTGTGATGCATCGCTTAATGCTCTGAGGCGCTGGCGATAAAGCTGCAAACGATTGTCATTAAGTGCAGCTCGCAGCTCGCGAACAACATTCATCTCTTGTGCATGCTGTGATAACGCGACATCGTCACTGTGGTAAAGCTGTACTCGATTACCGCCTTTCGATTTCGCAAGGCGAACAGCTTGTGCCAAGGCATTAAATACCTCCTCACTACCTAACTGTTGCCCATCTAAAACGAAAGCGCCAACGGAGGCTGACAAAGAAAGATCGGGTGCGATGTGGGTGAAGTCGAACTGTTCGATCTGCTGCCTAACCTTTTCGGCAAAGCCATGAGCCAGTTCATGATGCAATTCTGGCAACATCACAGCGAACTCATCGCTGCTAAGTCGACTTATTTTTGCCTGCGCTGGTAGCTGTCGCCGCAGGGCAAAAGAGAGCAAATTAAGGCAGCTATCTCCAGCGCTGTAACCAAAACTGTTATTCACCAATTGAAACTGGTCGATGTCGATGAGCAACACCACACCTTCCATCATCAGTTGGCCACTGTGCTGCGCAATAAATCCTGCTAACTGCCCCTCAAAAGTTGCACGATTCATGGTCCCTGTGAGCTCATCGTGGGAGGTCTTAAAGCTCAACTCTTTTTCCATAATCCGTTGTTTGTACAGGCGCCGGCGCTGGGCCTGATAGAATAGATATACGAAACCGGTAGTCACTCCCCAAAGCAATAACGCTTGTAGAATGCTTTCCAAGTAAACTCGCGCGTTATATTCAGGAGCCAAACGAATAGCCAACTGCCAACGCGTCCCCGGAATGGGCTTGAGGAAATCAAATTGATGCACCTCTTCCCCACTCATATAGATCGACTGATCATGACTTTTTTCAAGCGAGATCTCTGTACCAAACTCAATCTTGCCGGACTGGTCACTACGCATCAAAAACAGCTGCTGATAGGGAAGTTGGTGCTGGGTTAATATCCTCTCTAATACCGCAGGGTCAAAAGCAACAAAAAGAAACAGACCGGCCTGCTCATCAACAAGTAAGGGTTGCAACAGGTCATAGTGAAAACCATTCGGGCTGCGATGCAGAAACAGGTTCTCCTGACTGCCTCGCAGCAAGGTATCATCAATCTCTTCTCTACAGTCAGGCAAAAATTCCCCTGTTAACTGTGACAACACCCCCTTTCCTGAACTGTCGACAATGGCAAATAAGCGCACATCATCGACCTCTTCACGCAGCTGCGTTAACAGCTCCATGTACTCATCTTTCGAGGTCTGATTACCGGATAGAACCAACTGGGCCAACGCTGATGCGTGGCGAAATTGAAACTGGTCAATCGTTAAGCGAAGTTGCGTGAGGTGTTCCTGATACTCAGCCAAGACACTTTTAGTGACCGAATCCATCAGGGATTTTTGATAATTATAATGAAGCTGAATGGAAGAAAGCGCGCCCCAGATAACCAATATCAATAACATGATACTGGTTAAAAAAACGATCCATTTAGACTCAGCCAGTGCTCGGCTGCGATCATTGTCCTTTATGACATTCGCCAATTTCATTGCTCCATCAACTCATTAGAAGCTAACAGAGGCAAAAGTTTTACGTCAAGCTCAATATTGAAAATCAACCACTTGCATGGCTAATAGCGTGGATAATAATGGTCTGAAATACCAACTCAACTCCCACGTACGACGCATTATTCATCTGGCTCAGACTTATCACCGACCCAGCCCAAAAGATCCTTAATCACCGACCAACGAGGTGGTCGATGTTTGGCACCGCCGCCAAGGATCCAAAACTCATACTGTTGGCCAATAAAATCATTAGATTGCTGGATATCCAACCAATCATCCAGATAACTCAACAAATCATTATTCGAACGATTGAGGGCATAGGCAACAGGCACCCTCTTCTTCGCGTTAGTCGGGATCCAGACGCCAAATTCTGGATAGAGCACGGTCCAGGCATAGCCAGCCTCAGCACTAACCAACAAAGCATCATAAGTGCCCTCTTTTGCTTCGAAAAATTGCTCGTAATCTTTCAGCATAACCACTTCAGCATTTGGGTAGGCTCTGTTGATATGCTTGACGATGTCCGAATGATCTAATGTGGCAATCACCAACTTGGTTTGTTTCTTCAATAATTCGGGATCGGAAAGAACACTTAATTCATGATCTCTTCCGACGACCGCCACATGAAGTTGTAGCACGGGATCTGTAAACGACATATCGGCGATACGCTCGGCTGTCATCGCCAACCCTGACATCGCAATATCATAAAATCCACGCCCTAATTCGATGGGCAGCTTATTGTAATCGAGTGGTACAAAACGGATCTCGACGCCAAGATCGCTGGCCAACTGATGCGCTAGCGAGATATCAAATCCCACCAACTCCCCGCTAGCGTTGAAATAAGAGAACGGCACATTCTTCGGATGAAAACCAACACGAAGAATATTACGCTGCTTTATCTGCGCGACCGTTGTTTTAGAGAAACGACCGGTTTCATAAAGCTTTGGTAACTCTGCATACACTTTTTCAGGTACCTGCCCGACCATCTTCATCTCTGCAACTAATGAACTCTGGGTGTACTGATCCTCAACAAATGGGGCGGTAATCAATCGATTTAACAGCAGTGTTGCAACAAAACCACCCGCTAGAATTCCTAAATAAAATAGCCCCCGCATCAAGGTGATCCGTAGCTGGTTCTGCACCATAGTGATGGTGATTAGAACCAACACGACCAAATTCAGCGCCGCGACCATGGAATTAAACCGCGAAGTAATAACATTGCTGATCAAAAACAGTTGATACAGATCCGCAGGCACTTCCAGCAGATTAAGCATAAAGGGTACGGCAACCTGAACGCTGCCAAAGAGAGTAAACAGGCCAGAAATAGAGGTCATCGTAGCTAAAGAAAAGGGCGGCTCTTTGTCAACAAACCAAGCTGCGAACAGAACAAACAAGATAACGGTCAACTTGCCCAAATTAGGAAAAGTAAACGCGACAGGCATGGTCACACCGATCAACTTATCGGTCTCTTCTGTTGCTAAGCCTCTGGCATGAAAAATATTTTTACACTGTTCGGTTAAGACTGGCAGTAAAATCAGGATATTACCGGTGGCAAAAGCGGTGATCAGTGAATCTCGACTGATAGTCATCACTTCTCTGTAGGTAAACGGCGTTAACGCACTCAAGGTAAATGGTAGCAAGACAAAGGTCAGAAAAAGACACAGCACCATATAGGAGATAAGAAACACCTGTAGCGAACTGAACTCCTCCAATGTCATGGTACCGGCGGCCGCGGCAGTACTGGCAAAGACACCTATAGGCAGTATCTTCACTATCATGCCGGTCATTTTACTCAGCGCAGTCACAGAGGTTTCAGTCAGCGACATAAAGGCTTGCTTGTTTTGTATGCGAATAAGCGCCACACCAAACAACATGCAGAAGATAACAACAGCAGGAACGTAGCCTTCCGCTAATGAATGAAAAGGATTTGAAGGTATATACAGCTTCATGTAGTCGGGGCTTGGAGGCACTTCCAGCACACTGGCCGAGAAAAACGAGGCATTTAGCTGTTCAGGGAAAGAAAGCGGCAATAATAAAATCACCAGTAAACCCAGAACCCATAAAAGAACCAATACAATACTCGTTTTACTGAATAGTAGTTTGGCATGGCCAGTGGTTAACGAGCCAACCCCGTATAACAACGACATAACCATATAAGGCAACACAGTGGCTTGCAGTAGAAAAATAACAGCGCTCCCCAGCCACTGCATCCAACCCACCATTTCACCAAAAAACAATCCGGTAAACAGACCAGCAATTAGGCCAATAAAGATCCAACTGGAGCCACCTTTCAGCTTTATTTTTGGTTTCCGTAACTTGAAGTGAAACTTGGGTTTGCGGAGCCGCCCCATAAATCAGATCATCCTTAAATAGATAGATATCGCAGAGTAATTATACTGGCTGCTCACTGCTGTGTGACTGAAACTATTGAAAAACATTAAGATCAGGTATTACTCCCGTTAATCTTAACCGCTTCAGCGCATTTTTTTAGGCGATAAGTTGCACACTACTGCCTTTTGGCGTTGCAACTACATCAAGCCGCATCGCCATCTGCTCTTTCAGTTCACTGACATGACTGATAATACCAATCATACGTCCACTGTGTTGCAGATCCACCAAAGTACGTACAGCCAGATCCAATGACTCGGGATCAAGACTACCAAAGCCTTCGTCGATAAACAGGGTGTCTAACTTAATCCCCCCGGAATAACTCTGCACCACATCAGACACACCCAAAGCTAAGGCAAGCGCAGCCAGAAAGCTCTCGCCGCCAGACAGTGTCGCTACCGAACGAGTCTTGCCCGAATAGGCATCTTCGACCTCCAACTCAAGCCCTGACGCGCGATTGCCTTTACTACGGTCTTCTTTTCGCAGCAACAAATAGCGGCCTTTGCTCATCAGTTGCAGGCGGTGTGATGCCTGAATGAGCACGTCATCCAATAAAACACTCAAAACAAAACGCTGCAGGCTGATCTTGTTACCTGTCTGACCGTTAGCTACATCACTAAGCGTACCGTAAATCTCATATTGCGCTTCCAGCGCTTGGTTTGTCAGGTGAGCGGCCTGCAGGTTTTTCAGCGTATGATCGAGTGAAGTGAGGCGCGCATGCAGCGTACTTACTCGCTGCTCAGTTTCTTTGTACGTCTGCTGGCACAGGGCTAATTGTTGCGTTAATGCCTCTAGTTGCGGTGTTGCCTGCCCATCTAGCTCTTCCGCTAACTGCTTGACCTGTCCTTGAAGTTCACTGAAACGAAGTTGATATGTTTCGATCGTCAGTTTTATCGCTTGCAGCTCATCACTTGCTAAACGGGCTTGTTGAAAAGCGTTTTCATCTGCAAAACCTGAGTTGCTAAGCGCCAACTGCCATGCCTGCACACGCTGCTGCTGTTTCGCTCTACTTTCATCTAGCTGCTGTTGCAAACGCTTATCTCCCTCACCGGCTTTGTCCAGCGCAGAGCGCGCCTGGTCACGTGCCAGTGTCGCTTGTTGCAGCGCCAGCTCTAATGCTTGCCATTGCTTTTCAAACCGGGTGATCTCAGCTTCCAAAGCACCGTTAGCCCGAAAATGCTCCGGTACCTCGGTTTCCAAGCGCTGCAGTTCAGCGACGGCCACCGCAACAGCTTTTTGTGCATCCGCGCTTTGTTGCTGGAGTTTAAGCTGCTCGCTTTCCAAGCCGGTCAATTGCTGATGCAATGCTTCAATCTGTCTCTGACGCTGCGCTAATTGCTGTTGGCATTGTAGTAATCGATCAACATCAGCAGATAACTGAGCAAGCTCCTCGTCCAGCTGAACTAACGATTGCTCTGCAAATTCAGCTAGCTGCAATTCCACCGCCTGTACCTGTTTATTGAGCCCCTTCCAGACCTGCTGCAACTCGGTATATCTGTTTTCTGCCTGCTGTAACAGCCCCTGCTGGTCGTTCACCCGACGCCGCGCGTGTTCAACTTGCTCATGTGTCACTAACGCAGAACCATCATCCGTCATCGCCCGATGAGCGGGTAGCGGATGCTCTTTGCTACCACATACCGGACATGGTTCGCCAACCCCCAACTGCGCCGCTAAGAGGGCCGCCTGGCCGCTGTGCCATTGCATTTCTATCGCGGCCATGTCGCGTGCTAAACGCGCTGACTCTTGTTGCAAAGTTTGCTTTTCCAGCAGCGCTTGCTTACCGCTCATCTCTGCCTGCGATCGTTGCTGACGCAACTCATCTAATGCAACCCGGTGATCGCGCTGCTGCTTGAGCGTGGTTTGTCTGACCTGTAACTCCGGCATCCGCATGAGCTGCTGCTGCGCGGTTACATTCAGTTGTTCCAATTCGGAGAGTTGCCGTTTGCTGTCAACGAGCACCTGCTGAGCTTGAAGGTAAGTGTTTTCACTCGCTTCTGCAGCTTGCTGTGCAGAAGACCAACGCAAGCGTGCTTGACCTAAGTTAACCACTTGCGTTTGCAAACGAGCTAACTCATTTTGCTGGTTTTTCAGCTCATCAACCTGTTTGGCATTCTCTATCGCACGCTCGTAGCGAGTCGACGCCTGCTGATAAGTTGTCGTCGCCTGCGATAGGGAATGCTTTGCTTCTTCCCTAACCAGCAATAAGCTGTTTAATTCGCGTTCAGCCTCCACTACCGGCGTATAAATTGGATTGATCTGCTCCGCTTGCTCCGCCAGCAAGCATTGCTGCTTTAATCCTTCAATCTGCTCAGCCTGAACTTCGGCCTGAATAAGCTCTTGTTTTCTTTGCTGATAACGCTGAAAGCGTTCAGTTAGATTTTTACCCGCCTCAAGGGCATTCTGCGCCCCCAATTGTTGGTCAAATGCTCGCTTTTTCTTCTGTTCTGCTTCCTGCAACTGTGGTGCAAGCGCATTACGTTCAGCATTGAGAGCCTGTTCCGAGTCAACACCGGCGTTTTCCAAGATCCCTTTGATTTTGTTTCGATGGGCTTCAGCATCACGGCGGATAGCACTGGCTTTGATCTTCAAGCTGTCTTCTATCTTACGATAGATCTGCGTCTGGAATAGCTGACTAAAAATAGCTTCCCGGCTCTTCGAGTCGGCGAGTAAAAGTTCACGAAATTTTCCTTGCGGCAATACCATCACCTGACGAAACTGCTCAACACTTAGTCCGGTAATGTCACGAATGGCATCATTAACCTCACCGATTTTCTTACTCACTAACAACGTCCAAGCTGTGCTTGCGCTTGCTGAGTCATCGGTACCGTGCAGCCATAAATTCGCTTCAGCCGCTTGCGTTGTCGTACCCTCGCCTCTGGCTTTTGGTCTCTCTTGTTGCGGCTTACGTTGCACCCGATACCGCTTTTCAGCCAATTCGAACTCCAGCGTCAACTCTGTGACTAGCCCAGGATCGGCATGGTCACAACGCATTTGCGCCGATTCACGTTCGGCGCCTGTGGTTTGCCCATAAAGCGCCACACAGATCGCATCCAAAATAGTGCTTTTACCGGCACCAGTGGGGCCATTTATCAAAAACAAAGCATTATCGCCAAACGCACTGAAATCGACGATTTCAGTGGCAGAAAACGGCCCGAACGCCTGCATCGTCAGCATTAATGGCTTCATCGGTTTGCCTCGTCTTGATGCAACTGCTTAATCACTGTTTGTAAGGCTTGATCCTGTTCGCCTGTCAGTTCGTTGCCATGCACTTGCTGAAAGAAATCACGAAACATCGACAGCTCACTTTGCCGCAATTTTTCTCGCTGCAAGGCTTGCTCATTGTCACTGCGCGCCTGCAACATCCGCTTCTCTAAATGCAGCACATTTGGATAAACCGCTCGTAGCTTACCCATGGGATCAAGAATGGCGTGGGTATCAGTCAACCGCACCATCAAATAGTCGTCACTATGGGGATCGGTTTTTCCTTGCGCAATTAACGCGTTCAGCTCCCCTTCAATGATCCGCATATCACGCAAGGGCTGTAACGGTATAAGCTCAACGTGAGCGGCACCAGCCTCATCAATACTGACCAATGAAATGCTTTTATTCTGATTTTGCTCAGAAAAACTATATTTAAGTGGTGAGCCAGAATAGCGAATATGTTCAGCCCCCTGCTTTTGCGGACCATGCAGGTGACCCAGCGCGGTGTAATTGAAAGCAGAAAAGTGACTGGCTGAGACCTGATCAGCCCCACCAATGGACAGAGGACGTTCAGATTCGCACCCGGTGCCGCCAGCCACGAAACAGTGAGCAATCACAACTGATGGCAACTGTTTATCCCGTGCTGCATCAAGTTGCGCCATTAAATAGGCCATCGCTTGATCATGAGTTTTCAACTGAGCACTAGCCTCGTCGTTAAAAGCATCCCTCACCTGCTCAGGATCGCAGTACGGCAAACCGAAAAACTGCACTGTGCCCGCCGTTGCGCTGTGCAGCAACACGGGTGTGGTTAACAAGCCAAGATCGCCCATGATGTGCAAACCAGACTGGCGTAACTGGTTAGCAGCAAAACGTAAACGCTGGGCACTGTCGTGATTGCCGGAAATCATCAGCACTGGCAGCTGCATTTCATGGCACAGTTTATCGAGTACCTCATCCAACAACGCCACGGCATTAGCAGGTGGTACTGAACGGTCATATATATCACCGGCCACAATCACAGCATCTACATGCTCTCGTTCGGCAATATCCACTATCTGTTGCAAAATATGACGCTGATCTTCCAACAGCGACGCATTATGAAACTGCCGCCCTAAATGCCAGTCTGAGGTATGAATAAACTTCAAAAGAGAATCGCTCCAGCAACCAAGGTTAACAACGGCGTAGGCGCATTATCTGTAGCCAGCACACAAAAGCAGCACACCATCTGCATATAGAGTTTTCATTGTATTCAATCGCTAATAGCTATCCTACAGCCAATTAACGAAAGATGACTTAAAACCCCCAAAGTTAGCCGATAACATAGCAACAAATCCGCAGATACAGGCGGACACCGGCGCACAAGTTTTACATCACTTACGCAACTCCTGTATAAGGACGCTATGAAAATACCGAAACGCATACAGCCGCTAGTCGACGATGGCTTAGTCGACGAAGTGATCAGTCAGTTAATGAGCGGCAAAGAAGCCACTGTATACGTTGTCCGTTGTGGCGATGAGATACGTTGTGCCAAGGTTTATAAAGAGGCGATGAAGCGCAGTTTTAAAAAAGCTGTGCAGTATCAAGAAGGCCGAAAAGTACGTAATAGCCGCCGTGCTAGAGCAATGGAAAAAGGCTCCAAATTTGGTCGCGATCAGCAAGAAGCCGCTTGGCAAAACGCCGAAGTGGATGCTTTGTATAAGCTTGCCGCTGCAGGGGTGCGTGTACCACAACCATTTGGCTGCTATGACGGCGTGTTACTCATGGAGCTGGTCACCGATGACGAGGGTGATGTGGCCCCTCGCCTGAACGATGTGGTGATGCCGGCAGAACACGCGATTGAGGATCACCGGATCGTCATGCAATACATCGTACGTATGCTTTGTGCCGGTGTCGTTCATGGTGATTTATCAGAGTTTAATGTACTGGTAGATGACTACGGTCCAGTCATCATCGACCTACCTCAAGCGGTTGACGCATCAGCAAACAATAATGCTCAGCGCATGTTTGCACGCGATGTCGACAATATGACAGCCTATTACGGTCAATTCGCACCAGAATTACTCAGCACTAAATACGCTAAAGAGATCTGGGCCCTGTATGAAAGTGGCGAGTTAACACCAGATGCTGAGCTTACTGGTGACTTCGTTGAAAGTGAAGAGATCACGGATGTGAGCTCTATCGTTGATGAAATTAAAGCAGCATTTGAAGAGATGCAGGAAAATCAGCAACGGATTAAAGACGCAGAAGAGTGCAACTAACCTACTGAAAAATGCAGTCGAGCTGTCATCCCCGTCGTTACACCTTACACCTGCTCAGCAAAGGTGATTACTCTGCGGATTTGTCCTCTGCAACTGGCCACTCAAAGCCATTGGTCGCAGTCACCTTATCATGATATTTCAAACGCATACCATTCAGAAAATTGCGCAAGACCTGATCTTTACATTCACGGTAATTTTTATGACCTGGCTTGCGAAAAAACGCACTCAGCTCATGTTTGCCAATACTAAATTCAGAAAGATCCATTAACGCTAGGATGTCATCATCTTTCAGATCCAGAGCAATCTTTAACTTACGAAAGATCAGATTGTTGGTTAATCGCTTTTCTGGCGCAATCTGCGCGCCTTCCCGCTTGCCACGGCGAAGATTAATAAACCCGTTGAGAAACGTCGCAAACTGCAGATCATTAAGCTTCTCGTAAGCCTTATCATCATCTTTCTTTAACCAGTTACTCACCTGTGCTCTGCTCACCTGCAACTCAGCCAACTGAAAAATCTTAATCATCTTCGAGTCGTTCAATTCAAAGGTGTAACGTAGGCGTCTAAGGATATCGTTATTGGTCAAAGGAGTGTTCCGCAATTTTGTTAAGATTCTAATGAACTAAGTAACTTACCCAGATCACAATAGTAGACGTTAGACTTTAGCATAAAAGGCGATATCCTCCATAGAAGTCATCTGCACCAATAATTACTAAGATAACCTTTCCCGAAGATTACTTAAGTTGACCTTTTTCTAAGTGAGTACCACTCTGCCAATGATGAGGGATAGCAATAAATAAAAAAGCCGCCTAAAAGGCGGCTTTTAAAAGATCATTCGATAGCACTACGATTTACGGCGCAGCACTCCACCCGCAATAAGGGTGACAGCTAACAAAGCTAACGGTGCTGGTGCCGGTACACTTAACGACACTGCATCGTCATTACCATCGACAAGCTTAAATGTGTCAATCAACGTCTCACCACTATCAAATGAAACAGTGACAATTCCATTTAGTAAGTCATTACCGTAAACGGAAACGAACTCTAATGCTGGGTCCACAAAATCTACATCAACAATCCAAGAGAAGCTTTCACTTACATAATCATCAAAGCTCAACTCTAGAACATCATTAGATCCATCTAGAACCTCTCCAGAGGACTTTTGGTAAGCTTTATAGCTACCTATACCGTCATCTAGAAACTCAATTTTAGCTGGCCATCCTTGGACATCAAACACCAAATCGAGCGCTGATAAGTCTATAGAAACTGAAGTAATTAACTCACCTTCCGTAGACAGGTTTTCCAAAACGAAAGGCTGATTCCAAGTATTTCCATCAATACTCAAGTCAACCATTGGTGCAGCTTTCGCAACAGCACAAAAACACAACATCACTACTACTGATAGAACTCTATGCATAACGTCTACTACTCCCTTACGAGCATTTTGCTTGAATTTCGAAAGCAAATTAAAGCTTTAACTAATGAAACTATACCGTATTCTTTAAAGCGCGAAAACTGTCATCATTTTTAACACTCTATAACAATCGAGAGCACGCACACGCCTAACCCTTTGATTATAAATGATTAGGTACCTCCCCCAATTGCTAGCATGTTAGTAGTCAAATAAAAAATCTACGTCAAGACAACTCTTATCACCTTACAGAGCTGCTTATCGGCACTCATTTACGCTGAGCGGTAATGCAGAATCACCTTTTAAACTGCGATTGACAAGGCATACCACTCGCACTTTGCGATGCGCTGTAGCTAAAGCCAAAACTTTCCACGCCGTACTCTCTGCTGTCAGTCCACGCTTAAGTGCTGCAATCAACTTTTCCTTCATAAATGCACTTCTGTGTTCCCACGTTTCAAACCCTAACCGAATCAATTCGAGAGTCACGTCTTGCTTGTAAGCCCCAAGGCTCTCAGCGCGGTTGACCGCTTGCTGAAACCTATCATCATACCGGGATAGCTTGTGCTCTAAAAAGGCTAAGTCTAACCACGTATTAGGCCAGTTAGGTCGAAATGTCAGGGATGTTTGTAATGAACTAATCGCGTTTTTAAGGTGGGAGTCAGCATGATCTAGTTCGTAAAAAGCCTTCCACTCCATAAGCTTTGCTTGCAAAATGTAATAATGTGCATTGTCGGGCTGAAGCCGGATAGCTCTTGCAATACTCTGCTCTACACGAGGTAGTTCAGCTATCGTGATACTGTTCTGCAAAGCCCACTTGTGTAACTTTCGTTCAGCGTAAACACCACTCAAATTAGCAATGCCGTGAACAATCGCAAACCAACTGAGAGTAAAAATAACAACGACAGAGAGAAAACACACCAAGCGCTTACGTATATTGGGGATTGCACAAAAATATTGCTCTGTCCAATAGACTGCTTTACGAAATAATTGCACGTGGCAATTCCTCTATCGCAGAATGAGTACGCTCATCACCGATCCACTTACGCACTTCACTTAAGCCAACCTTTGTCAAAGGTGGACGCCGTTTAAGATTGTGCGCATCGGTTGAAAGTACATCAAGATGGCCTTTCTTGGCCAACGCTATAGCTGTTTCATACGCCTTAACACCAAAGCTTCCTGCAAATGAACCTATTGTTAACTGGAACAAGACCGCTCCCTTTGTTAAACGCGAGATTGCATTTACGTTCTGCATAATTTCTCTATTTCGCTCAGGGTGAGCAATCATAGGTATCACTCCGCGGCGATTAAGCCACTGAAGTAAATTTTCAGTTCCAGGTGGAATATGGCTATAAGGCAGTTCCAATAATAAAACGTCGTTGCCTTTATACGTACCTAACATAGGTATTTCGCTAGCAGGGAGCGCATTGATAATTTGCTCCGTTAAACGAACTTCACCAGCCAAACGAACCTTAAGTGGAATATTTGCTTTTACCAGCGCATGAGTAAATTCTGTAAAGGTAGCTTGAAGTGAACGAATGGAATTGTCGTATATTCCTGGATGGAAATGCGGAGTAGCAACCGCTGTATGTATTCCCTCATGAACAGCTATACGTGCCATTTCCAAGGATTCAGAGATTGAACTGGCGCCATCATCGACGCCAGGTAAAAGGTGGCAATGAAGATCTATCATGTGCCGGTGATATTCTTAGTACTCGACTCCGGCTGTTGATAAGCGTTAGAGCCATAAACATCACCATAATTGTAATCGTATATTTCTTTGCTATCCCTTTTATGTATCGCATTTAAGACGATACCGTCTACACGGACCTCTAACCTCTGTAAACGACCAATCGACTCCAATATAATTGACCGGCGAACTTGAGCTGCTCTAACTACATAGAGAGTTGAATCGGCCTGTTTTGCTACCACCAATGCATCAGAAACTACCCTAGATGGCGGCGTATCAATCACCACTCTATCGTACAAACCTCGTAACTTATTAATCAGCTCTTCAAATTCAGGTTTAGCTAGAAGTTCTAGCGGATTTGGCATAGGAGAACCAGCGACTAATATATCAACACCCGACGTCTCATCATGATAAATACACTGATCTAGCGAGTGAGTACCTGTAAGTAAGTTTGTAACACCGGGCTGGTAGTTGGGAATGCCGAAACGACGACAGATGCTCGGTTTACGAATATCCGCATCTAGTAATAACACACGCTCGACCTGACCCAACGCAAATGCAGTATTTATCGCTGTAGTCGTCTTTCCTTCATTAGGTAAAGTTGACGTCACAGCGATCACTTTAGAAGGCGAATCCAAGTGAGAAAGAACGAGACCTGTTCGTAAGGTTCTCCAAGCTTCGGAGAATGACTGCATATCTCCGTCGAAAAAAGCATGTGTTCGAACATTGCCCTTTTTCTTCACCTTCACTCGAGGAATAACCCCAACAATACGTTGAGACAAATAGCTTTCAACATCTTCAGGTGATGAAATCATATCACTCAAGCCGTGAATCAAAAATGCCATTAACACAGCTAAACCAAGGGAAGCAATAAACGCGGCAGCTATGATCATTTTTCTATTAGGTTTTGCAGGGCTACCAGGTTTAACTGCACGGTCAGTGAAGCGAGCATGCGCCGTATTGAAATCACCAACGGCACCGGTTTCCTTTAAGCGGTTAAGAAATGTTTCATGAAGCCGCCGATTACTGTCCACCTCTCTGCTAAGCTCACGGTAATTAGCTTCAGTTCTTGTTAATACTTGGTAGCGAGCTTTCGCCTTAGCTAGTTCAGAAACAAGTGCGACTTCGTTATCCCTACTTGTGCTGACCTCTTGCTCTATCCCTTTTATCAGCTTACCCACTTGTCGGTTAAGGTTTGCTCGAGCTTCAACTAGTTGAGCCTGAGCAGCCTTCATTTTATTGTGCTTAGGCCCATATCGCTTAGAAAGCTCAGCAACACGCTGCTCCGCAATACCTTCAGCTCTTTTTGCTTCTTGGATCCAACGATGTTCAGAAATCTCAGGCAGAGATTCAAGTTCAGATAGATTCTCTTTATCTCTGCTGTCTAAAACCCGCATTAAGGCTTCCATCTGAGAGCGTGTTTGCCTTGCTTTCGTTAATTGAGATGTAATTTCATTTAACTCGCGAGACGCTAAAGCAACAACCCCCTCAATATCCACAAGTCCTTCTTGCTCGCGAAAGTTTTGCAACTCAGCTTCAGACTCTCTTAAACGTATGCGAAGGCCTTCTAGACGTTCCCGTATCCACTGCGATGCCTTAGTTGTCGCAATAACTTTGTCTTCTAAATGGCTCGCAATGTATTCATCACCTAAAGCGTTAGCAACCTTTGCTGCAAGGCTTGGAGATTCAGCCTCAAATGAGATGCGTACCAACTGCGTTTTAGGCACTGCAGATATACTTAACCTTTGCAGAAAAATAGACACAACACGTCGTTTTTCTCGCTCAAGCCTTTCCTCATCAGAAATTTCAACGACATCACGCTCAACCGGAAGCATGTCTTTCAAAGACTGTATGTACAATTGTATTGAATTAAGAGGTTTTCTTTGAAATTCAGCGTGTTGAAGCAAAGAAAGTCTTTCAATAACATTCTCAGCAAGGCGACGAGACCTCAGTATTTCATATTGAGTTTGAAGGTACTCTTTCCGGCTAGAATCAAGACCATAAACCTCCTCAATGGAAACAGCCTTAACATGCTCCGCCTCTAACAACATCGTCGCTGTCGCTCTATACTTAGGCGTCAAAGCGAAAGTAACTACGGCTACAATTAACGTCACCATGGTAGCGAACGTAAAAATTCGCCATTTGTACAGATTCACGATGCGAAAATATGCTCGTAAATCAATAAGCTCTTCATTCTGAAATTTGGTATCAGCTGTGGATAGCTGCATAACTGCGGAGTCCTTTATATATCTCTCTTAGAAGAAACTATCTTTCACCAGGATCGTATCTCCCGGATGAATCTCTGTAGAAAGATTCGCGGTCAATTTTTCCTTCCCTGAATTAGTGTTAGAAAGCGTGAACTTACTCGTCGAAGCTCTCTCGGTAAAACCACCAGCAATCGCAACAGCCTTTTCAAGTGTTAAACCAGGTTGATATGGGTACCCCCCAGGCCTCTTTACTTCACCATAGATATAGAATGGCCGGTAGGTAACAATATTAACCAACACACTTGGATTTATAAGGTAATCACCCTTAAGGCCTTCCGATATGTAGGCCTGAAGCTCGGCCGTCGTTTTATTTCCAGCAACAATTTTCCCTAAATAAGGGTAAGAAATAATCCCATCTTTACCAAGGGTCGTTTCAACTGAAAGTTCATCTTCACCAAAAACGTGAATCCGAATAGCATCACCAGCACCTAGGCGATAATCGCTTGGCGCTTCGGCTGCAGACAGAGAGAGAGAAGCGCAACACAAAAGCAACGCGATCACGTATCTAATACATATTGTTAAGCTGAGCTTCACAGGTTAACCTCATTCGGTTGTGCTTATAACGATGCTTGCACTGACACTAGGAATAGATTCTTATTGTAAGTAACCTCGTCTACGTTGGAATCCTTATCACTCCAAACGTATTCGGCTTTAAAACGCAACCAGCGGCGAAAATCATAAACAGCCCCAATAGCCGCTTCCCAGTATTCATCGTCACGGTCAACACCCGTATACGATTCATCAACATATCGAACACTCAGCTCAGAACTCAAACGCTCTAACCATTTATGCTGCCATATCCCCTCGACATTTGTTTGCTTAATATAGTCACCAAATGTATCAGGGTCTTTGGAATCTCGTCCTGTAACAAATGTAAAGACGGTATGAGCTTTGGGCTGCCAAGATAGCTCAACGTCCCACGAAACATCATCAAAGTTTTCGCGGTCACCATCTTCGAAGTCTTTGTTTTGCCAACCTATTCGTGCGCGACCATCAGTCTTCCCAGTAATATCCCACTTTAATCCCATTAAAGCTGTCAGAACTTCACTGTCTCTGGAAATAGCACTAAGATCTAATGTATCGTACTCAATATCTTCATAAGAAACATCAAACGTTAAATCGGTTTTAGGCATGACGGACCAGTACGTAGTAGCGCCAACCTCAATCGAGTCGTAATCACGATATTTTGTGACATCCCGGAAGTTACTATACTCTTTCTTTTCATATCGACTACGGAGATCGAATCTCAAATCTGACGAATAGGCACCCATTCCGAGCGTTGCTCCTGCACGATAATAATCATACTCAGTAACATCATCGAACAACCCTTCATTACCTTCGGAAATACCTGTTCCTCGGGCGTCATGGGCTCTTTGATAGCCTCCCGTCACATCTACTCTATATTTAGCAGTAAACTCATGATGTAACTTGGCCAGCACTGTATGATCAAAATAGTCGTCATCACTTGAATCAAAATACCACGCTTTATCAAAGCCATATTTTAACGATGCATTGGAAATATCACTTCCACCAGCGAGGACAGCATGGGGGGCTATCTCCGTATACATACTATCTATTTCGTCAACATTGCTATTCGCAACATTGTCATCATAGCCCACGGAAGTTTCTAACACTGGGGTCAACGTAAGGCCCGACTCCATTTTGTATGGCGCAGGATCAAACTCGGCACTACAAACCGCAGAGGAAAAACTACAGAAGACAACGGCAGTCGTTAACGTTGTTTTGATCTTAAAGTTCAACATAAAGGTTCCCTTAATACGCATTACTGCCCACAAATCCTTTGAAAATCGTTAAAAATACAATTTTAATATCCAGCCAAACTGTCCACTGGCGAATATAATTGAGGTCAAATTCAACCCGCTTTTCCATCTTCTCCAATGTATCCGTCTCACCACGGAAGCCACTAATCTGAGCTAACCCTGTAATACCTGGCTTCACTTTGTGACGAAGCATGTAACCAGAAATCAGTGAACGATATTCTTCGTTATGAGCGACTGCATGGGGACGTGGTCCCACGATAGACATAGAACCCTGTAATACATTGATAAACTGCGGTAACTCATCTAAGGATGTCTTGCGAAGAAAAGATCCAAGCTTGGTTATACGGGGATCATCTTTGGTAGCCTGTTTAACTACACCGCCATTGTCCATAACCCGCATGGAGCGAAATTTCCAAACACGGATAGGAGTACCATCGATACCATAGCGATCCTGTTTAAAGAATACAGGCCCCTTTGACGTGAGTTTTATCGCTAAGGCGATGACCATCATAGGAATGGCAATCAAGGTTAAGATCAAAGAGCCGAGAACAAGATCTTCAACGCGCTTAAGCCAAGAAGGAAAACCGTTAAGTGGTGAATCAAAAACACTTAACGTCTGTACATCTCCTACGCTATGCCAACGAGCATGTAGCATCTTGTAAATAAATAAATTAGGTATTATGTGAACATCTACCGTGGTATCACCACAGCGCTCCAATATTTGAAAGATCCGATCTTCCGCTTTCAATGGCATGGCGATATACAAAAGGTCAATTTCATTGCGACGAGCCATGCCAATAGCATCTTCGATATTGCCGATAATTCGCGAACGATCGTATGAGGAAAATCTATCCATGTCGCGGTCGTCAAAAATACCTTTAAGGCGAATCCCCTGCTGCGGATTCGACTCGATTTGTTTAGCAAGTTCCAAGCCTGACTCTGTCATACCAATAATGGCGACAGTGCGGGTATTGTGACCTTGTTCCCGCATAAAGAAGAGAATTTGGCGATACCATAACCGCCACACACACAAGAGTACCCAGCAAAAAATAATCCAAGCCAAAAAACTCTTTCGGGACATGCCTATTTTCTCTTCAAAGAGGAACAGACAAATCAAACCAGCAAAAGCGACAATTCCCCAACTCAGGCTCACCGTACCTAGTAACTCGGCGCCGGTAGAAAAACGCCAAGAACGGTACAGCTCCATGCTCTCCGCTGTAAGCATGAAGCTAATGGCCGCAACAACGGCCATCAGAATGAACGTCGAGCTGACTTCAAGATTCAGCGAATGACAAGTCAGCAAAAAGCTACCGATGATGATAAACACATCAAAGAAACGGTATAGCGTCGAAAACTGATTCTGATGAGACCGGATAAAACCTTCCCTAGCCATCGACCTGCTCCCTTATGATTAATGTTAGTGACACGACTTTACTTCGCTCGAATCTGCCAAAGGTATATTTTCAGGATCTATGTCACATTTGCAACCTTTTTATAACAGTTTCAGCAAAATTAATGCCACTACCACCACTCAGGAGAATACCCAAATATAATCAATTAGTTAATAAGATGAGCAACCTTTTCGAGAAAGAGAATTACACTATAAAAACTAGAAAAGCCAGAGAATTCGCACCAAAAAAGTGCAACTCCTCTAGCTTATTGAATCCAGAACTAGTTAATCAGGCAAGCTCAACGCAACTTTTTACTCGACACAAACCGCATCATTAGATAACAAACAGACTCAGCTCATGGCAGCGGGATGTGTATCACTCCACCAGCATATTGCAAAGCACTCAAGACATCAGAGCAAGGAGAAAACGCTAAATCCGCAACACCCACACCAAACTCTCCCTCCACTTTTATCCAATTTTTTCCGCCGTCGCGAGACAGATAAACTTCGCCAATATTTTCACTACTCCAACCGTTTGTTCCAACAGCTATAATCTTCGAATTATTGGGATCTATAGCTATTGCTTCAACAGTTCCTGAATTATCAAAAGCCCGCAAAAGACGCCAAGGCTTCCCTAATCCATCTTTGACGTATAGCTCCGGGCGAGCTCCCTGAGTTGCAGCATAAAGGCGGCCATTTACATCCATCTCCAAGTCATATATTGCTTTACCCCTTAAACCGGTAATAAACCAGCTCTGCCCTCCGTCCTTAGATACGTAAACACCTGTTCCTGGCGATGCTAAATAAAGATATCCCTGATTATTAGGATCAGCAACAAGGCCATTATACACTTTCAAGCTTGAAGGCTGACCAGAGGTTTCATGCCAATGATAGCCTCCATCATTAGAGACAAAAACACCGGCCCCATCAATAGCGAGGTATAGTCGCTCTGAGTTAAACGGGTCTGCCACTAAAGCTCTTGCATACCCCTTTTCCCAAACGGTGTTTTCAGTGGAATAGGACTCAGGTAACCCAGACGTAACAACGCTCCAGTTTCCACCATAATTTTCACTGACAATTATTTGGTTTGCATCACCAGACCACGGACTGCTAGCAGCGACGATTCGTTCACCCTGACTAACAATGCTCCAAACATGACCCGCAACATCCCATGTACCCATAAAGAGGCTATCAATATAGCTGGAGCCAGCTTGGGGAAATAGAGATGAATGGGAAGCTGGGCTAGGCGAATATTTAATCAAGCCAACATCCATAGAACCTGTTAAGAGATCACCTTTAGAGGTATAGACCAACGCTGAACCCGCAGTATTTGCTGCGCCTGTAATAAAGTCTTCTACCCAATTTTTCCCACCATCAGTACTTTTCCAGTGCCCCCAATAAGTTGTTAAAAATACAGTTTCAGGGGAATTAGGGACGATAAAAACAGACATGATCTGATCGAAGCTACCGCTTTTCCATGCCCTAGTTGGGTTAGATGACGAAAAATTACGTTTTCTGACCGGATTGCTCCACGACCCACCGGAGTCAGTACTCAAGATTATTCCAGAACGCCAATCCCGATACCAAGCTACGAAAATAGTCAGCTTACCATTGGTATCGTATGTTAAAGAAACTCTGTGTGCAGTAGCACCGGAAGGGAGGCTATCTGCAATAGAAATGCGTTCCCAACTTGCCCCATTATCAAAACTTAAACTCAGTACAGTCCCGCCAATAAGTGCGGTAGCTATTTTTCCTTTATGCTGGGATGAACTTGTATCTATAGTTCCGAAAGAGTCAGATGACTCGATACTCCAAACCTGTTCAGAGACCGTATAAATAGTAGTGGTTTCTGTTGTTCCAACTAAAACACGGCTACCATCTCCCAATGGAACAACTGCTGTCGCCGGTTTATTAGTGGGGGTACTACCAATTACGACATGACTGTCATCAGATAGTAGGTAAACATCACCTAATAGATCGCCAACAAAAAGCTGCCTACTGTCTGAAGGGTGTACTGATAACGGCTTAACGTTACTCCAACGTTTAAATCTTAGACCTTTCGCGAATTCGCTATAACTTTGCCAAGTTTCTCCGGCATCTGACGAATAAAAAATACCTTTGGCCGTGCTGGCATACAGCCTGCTTTCATCAAAAGGGTCGATCACTAAAGCGGCAATATGGAGGTTATCGAGTCCATTATTAATTGCTGTCCATCTGACATCATCACCGCCTGCCCTCCAAAGTCCGGCCACATCAGAAGTTAAAAAGACGAATTTATCATTCGTAATAAGCTGAGGATACGCCCCCCCTCCGGACCAAGGCGAGTAATTACTCCAATCAGGACAGCCAAGTTCTGCTCCCTGAGCATATTGCACACTGGACAAGCAAAAAACAGCGGCCAACACCACATGCAACAATTGGATTTTCATGTGAATACCCTTATCCGTAGAGGATGAAACCGGAATACCTAGCCATAACTAAGTCATCATCAAATAATTACCACTTCAATAAAATGTGCAACAATTCAAAATACTAGTTCAGTTAGTCACAGTCATTCGGCGATAAACCTGAAAAAAATCGAACAGTTACACCTTGCAACTTTGTCTCGGGGAGATCTTAAAAAAACTCTTAGGCAAATTATAAAGTAATCTACCCGCCCCCCTATTTGTGATGCTCCAAACAAGCAAAGATGACAACACTATAATGATGGACATTAACGTAGGGTATAAGCACGCCCACCATGTTGCAGAAAAACCTTGAAGCGGACTATTTTCACTCGCAAACGAAGGAAGCAAACAAATAAGAGCAACTTCTATAAAAATTCTATGTAGCACGTATATTTGAAGTGTATTACGTCCAATCCATCCCAACAAACCTAATGGCAGCTTACGCTGAAGTAATGAAAAAAATACAGCACCAAAAAAAACAAATAACATGCTTTCAAAAAGGGGAACCGTCACACCAAAAATTTTTGTTATAAAAACCAAGACAAATGGAATAGAAACAAGAACAACTGTATTCAAGCTAATACTATTAAAAAAATGAAAAATACGGGTTCCAAAAAAACAACCAAAAGAAAAATATATACCATTCATCAAAATACTTCGAGAAGGCCACTCTCCAACAAAGAGCCACCCAACCAAATGCATAGCCAACATAATAACCATAGCAATTTGAGGCTGCTTACACAACAATTTAGTCAATGTAAAATAAACCGCCAATGCATAAAGATACCAAAGGCTACTAGACCCCTTAATCATCGACACGGCAAAGCCTTTTAAACTAGTACTATACAGAGAGTTATTAGACTGAGAAAAATCCATACTAGAAGAAAAATACATATGCAGCAGTGAAACTAGTGACCACTGTATCGTGCCCCAAAGAATGAAGAGATATATTAACAAGCATATTTTATTAATAAAAACATCTTTCCATTGATTTCTAACTACTGCCTTATAAGCCAAAAAACCTGACAAAGTAAAGAATATCGGCATTCTAAGTGGAGATAAATAACGACCAATCGCTTCATGCACTCTTAAAAAAAACATTCCAAAATCTGAAAGGAGAATATCCTGGGAAATATAAGAAGTAATCGTGACATGGTGAAAGACAACAAGAAGTATGCACACTCCTTTAGCTAGGTCTATCCATTCAATTCTGCTGCTTTTATAACTATCCATAAAAAACCATATTTTTTTAAAATATGAGTCATTACCGACAAACTAAATCCAGAGCCATTCTTAAAGCAATACTTCAACGCTTACAACATATAAGAAACAACAACACCGAAACTATAGTAAATAATGCACTCAACTAGGGCGCAGAATCATGCATCAATTTTTCCAAAACAATTCCATCTTGAAAACTAATCAAAGTAATTAGCAACATCGTTACAAGCTTTTATTATTAGAAGAACCTACAGCAGTCTATGCGCCAGAAAAATTTGTGACATCAGAGATGGTGATCGAAACAGGATTTATAAATCATCAAAACACCAAATTAATACTAACATGATAAAATAGAAAAACAACAAGCCTAAACCGAAAAATACATACCGGCTTTCGAAAAGAAAAACCTGAAAATTCTCACCCATCAAAACAATTGATAAAACAGCACTTCCTTTAATAAAGAAAAAATAAATAATTAAAACTTAATACAACATATATAAAGCAAAATAAGGAAAGACACGTTGGGAAAATTAATCTGAAAAAAATTTGGAATAAACATTTAAAAAACCGAAATTTTCCAAGCTGATAAAACTAACGAAATCAGCTTCAAGCTTTGGAAGGAGTTGTTGCCTAAATATCTGAACTTTCCACAACTGTTGCGATCAGATCCTGCAAGCATGTCACAGGCTCTGGCGAAACATGAAAAAGAATACGCGTAGAACCACCAATTGGTCTCAATACAACAAAGCCTTGGTTAATCGAGGCTCTCTCACGTTTTGGATAGATGAACACGCCATTCATCAATGCTGCTGTACTGAACATCATGGTGGCCGGGAACGAGGTTTTCAGCTTAGCGACACGGCCATCGAGACGGCGTTAATGCTCAAGGGGCTGTTTAATCTTCCCTTGCGGGCACTTGAAGGGTTTATCAATTCGGTGTTTAACCTAATGGATGTGCCTTTATCCTCTCCCGGTTATAGCTGCATTAGCAAGCGCACCAAGACCGTTGATATCAAGTATTGGAACCCTTGTCGTGGTGCGGTAGCCCACTTGGTTGTCGATGCCACGTCTGAAGGTATATGGCGAAGGCAGTGGAAGATACGTAAGCATGGCAAGGAAAAACGCCGAATCTGGCGTAAGCTTCACTTGGCGGTTGATACCGCGACGCATGAGTGATCGCCGCTGAGGTCAGTTTGGTCAATATTGCCGATAGTGAGGTGTTACCGAATCTGGTCAACCCGTTAAGACGCACAATTAAACAAATGTCGGCAGACGGTGCCTACGACACTAAAGCCTGCCAAAAACTGCTTAAACGCAAAGGTTGTAAGCTGACTATCCCGCCGCGAAGAAATGCGGGCTATTGGGAGGAAGACCACCCAAGAAACGAGGCCGTTAAAGCACATAGAAATGACACGCTAAGCAGTGGAAGAAAGAGAATGACTAACACCAACGCTCCTTGTCGGAAACCGCGATGTACCGCTACAAGCAACTAATTAGCCCAAGCTGAGCTTGAGGGACTACAACGCTCAAGTCGGCGAGGCGCTGGCGGGTGTGAAAGTCATGAACAAAGTGGTAGGGCTAGGTATGCCTGTTCGTCAGGTCATCAACTAACCCTGGGAAAGCCCATGGGGCTGGGCGGCCTAGAGGCTGATTTGATCAACAAGGCCGCTTTGGAAGAGTAAATTTAAAAAATCATATCTAGAAATAGAGAAAAGGAAAAGTGCGCCTCCTACTGAGGAGGCGAAATCAAAATAATCTGCAACAATAAATAATATTGAGAACACCAGAAATAGTAGAGTTATTCCATAACTAACCAAAACATATCCTTTGTTTTACCAACTCTCTTTTCTATAAGAAAGTATAATTATTAGTCACGTTCTGTCTTTATCCACTTTTTGTCTTTAGTAGCTGATATTTTTTTATAAAGAGAAAACTTCCCCATTACAAAAATTAAAATCCCGCCAATATCTTTCAGAGATATACAGTCCCTTCCACGAAACCACCAAACCAACATCAGCGAAAGAACCAACGCAAAGTAAGGAACACTCAACACAACAAAAACAGCTGGCATGAAATCGACGAGAAACATCATTAGTGACGATAAAAAACACAGCGTTGATATAAAGATCCAAAGTACAGTGGGCGGTATCATTGCATCCAACATCATTAAGCTCGCTTTAAACTTACCCGTCGCGAATGCTCGAAGAAACCGTGGAACAAGATCGAATATCGATGCTAAGTGACCATGTTCCCAGCGCGTCCGTTGAGTCTCAAGAGCCTCGTCGGAACAGGGAAAGTAACTTTCAACTATCGCAGTGGGTTCGTACCGCACCAGGTCACCCTGTTCAGAAAGCTTCAAGCCAAGTTCAAGATCCTCAACAATACTGCCACTCGCCAATGATACCTTTGACAGGAGCTCCCATGGAAAGGCCATACCGGATCCTTGTAACTGGCACCCCAAACCAAATCTTCTCATTCCCCCAGGTCGCACTTGGTTCTTTACCCGCCAGGCAAATTCCGCCAGACGAACTTTTAACGGTGCATCATCAGGCGCTTTCATTAGGTAGAGAGATTGCACTGCACTCTGCTCTGACTGACTGACCATGACAAGCTCTTTAAAAGAACCAGCCTGAAACTGGCAATCAGCATCAAAAATTACTACGGTAGCTGGTGGACTATCAGCGATGTACTGCATTCCAAAATCTAACGCGAACCCCTTCCCCTTATTCGTATCAGAAGTCCGCTCTAACACCTCGACCGCAAACGATCTACAAATTTCAGCCGTATTATCGGTACAATTATCAGCGACAACGACAACTCGATCATGTTCAGAGATCTCTGACATCAAGGCGCCCAAAGTCTCTCCAATAATCGATTCTTCATTATGGGCAGGGATTAAAATGACACATTCTTTGCGCTCGCCAGATACGATCGTTCGCTTACCGAACGTGCCAATCCCAAAAAAGTACTCTATAGATAAATATAAGCATGGGAGCCCAATAACGATAAATAGTAGCGTCGACAACAGGATTTCGAGACTCATTGCTGCTCTCTCTTTGCCTTAGCTAAGGCTTTCAGAAAAATATAAGGCGAGTTTCTTTGCTTCAGTATCAATACAGTGTCTCGATTTGACTGCCAAAAATGCTTTCTCAGTAATTTCATTAACCAGCTCCGTCGGTGTCGCAGCAAAGTCAATAATACTTTCGGCAATAGCATCAGGATCGCCTGCGGCACATAACCAACCAGTTTCCCGGTGCTCAATCAATTCAGGAATGCCAGCAATATACGTTGTAATCACTGGAGTTTTAGTGGCTAAAGCCTCCATTATTGCTACAGGTAACCCTTCGCCAAAACTTGGAAGTATCATGGCGTCAGATTCCCTGAGCAGAGATTGCACCTTAGATGAGCTTATCCAACCGGTAATTGATACATATTCACTTAACTCTAAGCGCTCTACCAAGGCTTCAACTTCGTTTCGCATTTCGCCGTCACCCGCAAGTACTAAACGAATATCAGCGCCGGAATCGCGAGCCTTCTTTACCCCTTCAATCAGGAGTAACTGCCCTTTTTGCTCACATAAACGCCCGATACATAGCAATTGCTTCTGCCCACCAAGCACTTGAGTTTTATCAACTGCACCAAAAAAATCCGCATCTAATCCACAATGAACAACCTTTATTTTGTCCCAATCAGCATAATCGCACCAACGATACAGCTGCGACCGACCAAAACTGCTTATCGCCGCAACAAATTTTGAGTGAGCAACCTTTTCTTTCAGATGAAGCCCCTGAGGTTTATCGAACTCTTCAGGACCATGCACAGTAAAGCTATAACCCGGGCCTCCAAGAAGGTGGCACAACATTGCAATTTCTGTCGAGTTCGTTCCAAAATGAGCATGGATATGCTCACTTCCCTCATTTTCACACAGTTGCTTTAACTTACACGCCTCTAAGAGATAAATGATATGATAAAGCGCATTTCGCTCGGACATACGGCTCATTTTAAGCGCAGAACTTAGTGCCTTGAAAAACGCCCGAGGACTATTGAAGAGTGCTGAACAAGCTAAGCCGAGGAGACTTTTTATTCCCCCTTGTAATACATAGGAAGTCTTTCCCTTTTCTTCCTTATCTAACGGGTCGACAACGTCGGCATCCCATCCTCGTATTGAAACTCGATGCACACATACACCAGCCTGCTCTAATGCTAAAATCTCTCGGCGAATGAAGCTATGGCTAACCTTCGGGTATTGGTTAACAAAATATGTTATTTTCATTCTCAATCCTGCTTCCTAATCCTAACAATTTTTGCCGGGTTACCGACTGCAACAGCATTATCGGGTAAATCATCCAACACTAAAGACATTGGGCCAATCTTTACATTGTCGCCGATAGTAACGCTTCCTATTACAATACAATTCGCACCAAATTCAACGTTATTGCCAATCACGGGAACATCATCGTCTGACCGGCGATTACCTAACGTAACTCCTTGCCGCAATGTGCAGTTTTCACCGATAACAACCTTAGGATGTATAAATATCTGCCCAAAATGCCAAATACGAAGCCCCCCACCAATATCAACTTCTTTGGGAATACTTATTCCTGTAAGCGTTTCAAATAAACGATATATCGGAAAATAGAAAAGACAAGCAAGCCTTCGGAGTAATGAATTAGAAATAGAATCAATACGACATCCAAGTCTATACAACAAAACACTATACAATGATTGCTCCCTAAAAAGAGAGCGCCAACCACCATATCGCTCAACATCCCGCTTGAGTGCACTCATATCACTCCCTAACACTAAAGTAATCCAGTATAAACTGCGTCATGACTTCCGAAAAATTATTAATTCAACATCAATTCAACTTAAAACAATTTTTTTAGATTCAACATCAGGAACCAAATAATTCTGACACGCACAAAAAACGCCACAAACCAACCAAAAGTACCAATTAAATGATAGATAGAAAAGCATATTGTCGGAATAACCCACGAGGAGATAGGACGTAACTAAGCCGATTAAAACAGCGCCACCTTTCGGATCTAACTTTCGATATCTAAAAAGCCTACGCAGCACAAAAATGAATATTCCAAGATAACCAATAATGCCAATCACCCCCATATCAAAGGCGATTTGAACATAAACATTATGAGCATCAAACATTGTATTTTCTTCCAAAGGAAAAAACTCAAGAAAATAGTATTTAAACGTATCATAACCATGCCCAAACAGCGGCCTATCGGTAATGTAACTCCAGGATGATTTCCAAACAACTTTCCTCCATGCATGTGAGTTCAGAGCCTCTCCAGAGGACACTAAGTCAGCATCATTCCCGGAAAATATATCTACAATTCGGTCTTGAATAGAAGGTATCAACATACTAGCAAAGCCTGCTATGACCAAATAAATTAGATATTTCTTTTCTGACATAATGCCATAGACGAGGATAACCATGACAAATGCTGCCCATGCACTCCTTGTCTTTGTTAAAATAAGTAAAACAAAACCGAAGACTGCAACAATTAGCATCCACTTCCGAAACGTTACAGACATCTTGAATTGAGTAGATTTCAGGAAAAACAAAGACAAAGACAGTATCAAAACCAAATAAAACGCAAAAATATTTGGATGAGAAAACGTAGAAAATATACGAGTACCTTGAAGTGAATGAGTTCCGCCAAAGACGATAAACTCGAACAAGCCATATGTAATAGGAATAATACAAGAAACCATGACCAACCGCAGTAACAACTCTGCATCGTCACGACTCTTCACGAGAAAAAACGGAATAGAAAAGATAACAAAATAGGTAATAACAGCAGCAAAAGAGCGAAAAGATTGCAACAAAACTGGCGAAATAATTATGGATATCAGTCCTGAAGCCAGAAATATCCCCCATGCTTTAACCAAAAAGGTTGGAATCATTCTTCTGAATTTACTAAAAACAACAACGCCGTAGCCAATCACTGCCAAATTTAATAGAGCACCGATACCAATACCACCGACTTTTGTCATATTTAGTATAGGATCAAGTGAGCAACGCGTAAGTAAAATCAACAGCAAAAAATGCGAACTAATAAGCACCTTGGAAAAATTAGCTTTTCGCATAAAACCAGCCATTACTGATGTCTCGCAAAAAGCATTCTTTTCACACAACTAACGAACAATCGCACATCACCAACAGCTAGAGTTGCGATTGTTTCAAGTAATTTAGGGATGATTTGACGGTAATCGACAAGCTTCTGATTCAGCAACAGCCTTTCTTTAAAAGACATATGTCCCATCTTTTGACATAACAATGTATGCGCTTTACGTATTTTATCAGGATTCTTTGCTGTGATACGATTTAAGTCATGAGTCGCATCCCCCAAATAGGTCGTATGGCCACAATTAACAAAATCACCAAACTTCTGGGCCATTCGAAGCCAACAATCCCAATCTTGCCAAGCTGGCATTTTCGGGTCGAATCCTCCTATATCAACAAATCGATTTCTTGGAGCAAACACTTGATTGCCCACACCATTCCTTTGCCTGAGGCTCCGATATGAGCAGCTATTTTTTCGATACCTTTTTAGCTCTTCACCACCTGGGTGGTATTCTATGGTGTCTGAATATAAACCACTTACTTTTTTTTGTTCGTCAGCTTCTAGCTGCTCCCAAAACTGTACAAATTTCTCGATGCGATCTTCTGTAAACCAGTCATCATCATCCATACCGGTAACATAATCTCCACAAGACAGTTTGATCGCCTCGTTTCGACCAACACATGCCCCTAGCGGTTTTTCATGATGTAAGTACTTAACTCTTGGGTCATCGATATCGTTGAGATACTCTTTCGTACCATCACTCGATCCGTCGTCTGCGACTATGATTTCAATATCCGAATATGTCTGATTTTGTACTGACTTCAATGCCCGCTTAAGTAATTCGAGTCTATTACAGGTCGTTATATATACCGATACCTTCATATCATTCTCTCTTAAAAATCACATAGTGGCATAGAATACCGATAGGACGGCACCATATATCCCAGTGATTGACACGATAATAATTATGTGAGACCCAATATTTAGGCCGACTAAATTTCTGGAAAAAAATGGCCCAGAGACAAGCGATAGAATTAACTGTGTCACAGCCATGGCAATTGCAAAAGCATATATTGTTCCAATGTACGCAGCGACTAAAAGAATGCTTAAAGAAATAACACTAGCAAATCCATTCCAAAAGAACTCAACATTGCTTTTCCCTTTAGACTGAGAAAGCGCACCAAAAAGACTACCAACAGGGCGTAGTAAGCCCACAAGTAATATAATCATAAGGATTTCAATAGCTATAGAGTATTCGTCTCCAAAAACCACAGGAATCAAGAAATATGAAAATATAGCTAAAGATAGGTATATAAACGTATTCACCGAGCACAGAATTAGTCTAGCCTTATCGAAATAACGATTATATTCATCCATATTCGACTGTAGCATCGCGAAACGTGGCATCAACAACTTTGATACCATAGGTCCAACGAATTTTGTCGGTTGCATAACAAGCTCTTTAGCAAGAGCGTATACACCTAAAGATTCAACCCCTAGCGATTTACCTATTATCAACTGATCGGCCTGGGTTCTAAGTTGGTTTATTACCTGAGAACCAAGTTGATATACTCCAAAATTTAAGGCAGGTCTAATTACTTGCTTATCAAATTTAAGTTTTGGATGCCAAGATTTTTCCGCAAAGCCTAGTAGGAGAAAGAACTTAACAGCACTCGCAAGTAATATTGAATACAGATAGCCTGTAAGTCCCATATTAAAATAAACGATTAAAAAGGCAGAAACAGATAACACACACAATTTTGAAAAAATTTCAATTTTTGCTAACTTGTCATTTTTTAGATATTTAATATAGCTTGCCTGATACTGTGCGCTAACGCCTAAAAAAAAGAAATTCAAAGAGATCAGTATTAAACCGTTCGCGATAGCATCTGATTCATAGAAAGAGCCTATCGGAACAGATGATATAGCCAAGACCAGTGCAGATATAATGCCAAAGGCTGTATTTACGGCAAACAATGTTGAACGCTGCTCTGCTGAAATTGATTGCCTATGTATATAATAACTAGAAAGTCCCATATCCTGTAAAAGGAAGGCAATGCCTAACGCAACGTTAATAATAGCGAGCTGACCGATGACTTCAGCTGAAGCAGATCTTGAAAGTAACGCATATATAGTAAGTTGAGACAACCCGCCGATGCCGGTAGATATTAATATCCAAAGGGCTTCTGTTCTAATTCTCATAAATATTCTTTGATATTAGAAAAAGCTCTTCGTAGAGACTTTTCTGATTAAACTTAGTTGAAATTTTTAATAAAGATTTTCGACGAAGCTCTTCTAAATCAAACTTATTCCCGTTAATTTCACAAAGAATATCGGCCAGCGCTTCGCTATCGCGTTCATTAGCTAAGAATCCATCAACCCCATCATCGATTAGTTCAGGTATCCCTGAATGGTTAGTTGAGACAGTAATAAGCCCTACGGCCATTGCTTCCATCAACGAAACGGGGATGCCCTCTTTATCCCCGCAACTCGCCGTAACGGATGGCAATAAGAACAGATCCGAATCATCCAATAGCTTTTTGACTCCTTCTTGTGGAATATACCCAAGAAGGTGTACTTCATCATTGAGACCGTATTTATTAATGAGGAGTTCATAATTCTCTTTTAAAGGACCGTCGCCAATGATTTTATATACAAAGTCAACGCCTCGGTTTTTTAAAACGTGCATAGACTTTAACGCGTATTCAATCCCTTTCTTTTCAACAAAGCGGGCGACGCTAACAATTTTAATAGGGACGTTTAATTTTCTTCCAAACTCTCTACTTACAAAATCGTCTAAATTTATCCCCATTCGATTGACAAATATTTTTTCTTCAGCACATCCTAAGTCGATTAGTTTATCTTTCCAATGTTCACTTATCGGCAACATGGCTTCTGTTTGCTCAAATAGAGATATGTAGTCTTGCTTATGACGGGCAAGCAAATCAGCTTGAGACATATCATAGCCATGGAATACCGTTGCTATCTTTCCTCTTATTACGCCTAACTGCCTTAATCGATGGGCAAAAACACCAATAAAACCAAAGTGGCATACAAAGACATCCGACGATATAGGTTTGTCAATTCCTGATGCCGCAGCAAGAAATTTCAAAGAACGTCCATATTTACCTAATTTACGAAAAGAAAACATAGCCTTGAAAATTCGAAAAAACTTATATGTCCGAAAAATATCTTTCAGCCTTCTTATGTTTCTTTTAGATTGAGAATCTGAACGCTCTTCGCTTAGTAAAAATCGGCATCGAGATAGCAAATTATATTTTATTAACGCTGGATGATCACAGTCCATATCGCCTTTGCTAATCGAAATGATAGAAACATCAGCGCCCTGGGAAATAAGCCCAGCGATTTGATTAATAACAAAGGTCTCAGTTTTAACCGGAAACTCGCCAAGAAAATATGTAACTTTCATCAAGACACCTGCTTAATATCTTCAATTATTTCAGCAATCATCTGTTTCCCTCTACAACGTTCGGCTTCAACCGCTGTAGAAACCCTAGCCTTTTCAACCTCAATGTTATCCAGTACGTGTGTTATGTGCTCACCTAACGCATCACTAAATAAAGCTTTTACTTCAAACGCATAATCTTCAAGCCCCAACTGCTGCATGATACCTAACGACTTGTGTTCATAATTTAGGGCTATTGCTGGTGTACCGTAATTTTTGGAAATAATGGCGCTATGAAGCCTAGTACCAACTGTTAACACGCAATCACTTAATACAGAGCCTAACTGCACATCATTAAGTTCATCCATAGCAATGTGATAAGCATTGCTATCTGTAACATTCTGACCAACGCTGTAAGCAATCATACGATCATCGTTGTGATAACTATCGATCCCAGTACAGGTTGACAATGCTATGACCTGGTATCCCTGGTCATTTAGGCTGTTTACGATCCGAGAGAAGGCTAATTCATACTCTTCTTGACTAACGCCTAGTCGCTTATCAAAAGGTGCTAGCTTTCTCAAAGTAATAGCTACCGTTCGCCCCTTAGATATAAAAGATTTTATTTCCGATGGATAAGCAACTTTCTTCGGTGGAACAAGCCAAGCAGTGTCAGATCCTTCACGCACATTTTCCAATGAGAAGTTTGCATCTTGCATCAATTTCAGACTTACGTCCTCTCTTAGGTATAGCGCCTTGGTTGCCTTAAATACACTTCCAGCAAGACGATTATACCCTTCAATCTGAAAAGGCCCGACTGAGTGACCTACCATGTATATCGGTTTAGAGGCCAACATAGCGCATAGTGAATGCTCAAATTGACTCTCGCCGTAAAGATCAACAAAAAATGAACCACCAACCTGAATTACAGCATCATATTTTTTATTATCTTCGATCTGTTTTAGAATATGTTTAGGTAACGTTTTCTTGGAGTCATTTAGACGACAGCGGTTCATCCACCGTGCAAGTATCCTTCGACTGTAACGTTTCCAAATCTGATCTAATCTTCCATAAGTTTTTTGATGATATACATGCAACTCATCACGAACTACTTTTTCTCCAAGCAAATATGATGAGCTAACAGGGTAACGAGATAGAATATCTATCTCTGCATCACTCTCTTGAACACGCAATTCCGCTAGCAGCCCTCGTAAAATAGCTGCATCGCCTCGGTTACCACACGTATGATTCCCTACAAGAAGTAATTTCATATCATCACTTATAAATTAAATTTTAATTATTAATTACTATTCGAATATATAACTGAACGAATAATAAATAGAAAATTTCCAATAACATAACGCTTAAATAGGCGTTTAGGCTCACTCACCAGACGATAAAGCCATTCAAGCCCGTTATCCCTGTAAAATTTTGGTGCACGATTCACTTTACCAGCCATAAAATCGACAATCGCACCACCATTAATAATAGAGATGGCTGAATTTTCAGACTTAAGAGCAACTGCCACCTTTTCTTGTTTTGGCATACCCATGGCTAACAGAACCACATCAACCTCTAGCCCCTCAAGTAAAGCTAGATAGTCAGCCTCAGGCAAAAAGCCATGCTGGGTCAGCACCACGTTTAACCCCATCGCTTCAATTTTTTCCTTTGCAATCACAAGTTCTTTATCTGTAGAACCCAGCATCGCAACTTTTTTCCCTTTAAAGCTGTTAGCTAAGAGCTTAGGAATAAGATCTGTACCATTAAGGTTGTATCCGGGGTCCTTCCCGAGCATTCGAAATAGCAGTTTGACTCCGATGCCATCTCTCATCACTAAATCACTAGCACTTAAGGCAGATAAAAACTCTTTGTCGTGACTGCACATATTGAAAGCATGGGCATTTACAAAGCTAATCACCATGCCAACGCCTTCAGCAGCTCGTTCTGAAATCAAACTTTCAGCAGCCTCACTTGACGGAAACACCGTAATGGATTCGATCAATGTCTGGTAAGTAGCTTTCAGATTCTTAAACATCATTACTTCCAATAAAAACGCGAGTTATAGACACCAACACAGCCATCATGGCCATAGCAAAAAAGCTTACCTATATCACCTAGAGCCAAACCACACACTAAAACAGCAACTTTCGATAGCTACCAGCAATTTCCATACACAAACGCACATAATCAGAAAAATGTTTAAGTTTCGTTACAACTAAATCGCTAGAGAAAATACTACTGGAGAGGTAACTGAAGAGAAATCCGGCAACAAATATTATGTGGCAATCCCTTGGAAATCGACTGTACATCTGTTGCGCCCCCATAAAACTCCATGTACTCAATCTTCCCTGCAAATGACAGTCCCTAAATTCAAAGGGTTAGCGGCATCATCGCAACATTCTATTAACAGCATGTAAACTGTGCCACCGATCACAATATTTGTCAAATCATGCCCACCATCAACCTGCAACACTCTATCATTATTAAACAGAACAGATCGGATACAAACCTAATGATCACGCTGTTTTTATTGATAAAAACGAGAGTAAAAGCTAATACATAAATAGATTGATTAACGCAAACGCTCCGTCATGGTGCAAAAAGCGTCTTTTTGACCATTTGAGGCGCATTTGCTTTCGTAGCGTTACTTTGTTTCGTTTTTGCTGATTCAATGTTATTGTATTAGCAGTTATGCATGGGAAGCCCCATGCAATGATGTCTTATATTGAGGAGCAGGACATGCGGAAGTCTGTCATATCGACCTGTTTAACAGTCGTACTGATGAGCACGTCTATTAGTGCTTGGGCAGTGGAAACTGCGCCGTTGGAACCCAGCGTGGCCGACACTTTAAACTTGGAACGACTTTTCTATGCAAACGATCAGGAAGAAATTTGCACAGAGGATGCTATAGCTGTTCTAACCGCGCAGCTAAAAGCTGAGCTATTTTCGGCCAGCGACCTTCTAACGGCTGCAATCAACGTCTGCGGCTCACTCGCCAATGAGTTGGCACTTACCGCCATAAAGCATTCAAGCATGGAAGAACTAGATAGCGTGTTAGCGACCGCTTTCGATATGGCCACTCCCGATGCTTATCAGACACTCTACGATACAGCCTACAACCGAGGGCTAGACGAAGCATCATTAATTACGGCAGCAATTCTTGGCGGCGTTGACCCGACAGCACTTGCGCCTGTCACCGCGGCAGGTGACGCCTCCGATAACCTAACCCCACTATCAGCCCCTACGAATCTAGGTGTCGGTGGCGGTGGCGGTGGCGGTGGTTCTATCTCTGCCAATTAGGTTTTAAATCTAATACAATAAAGAGCTCACCAGTGAGCTCTTTATTTTTGTCAGGTCGATAACGCTGTGGTTAGCAATTACCTTGATCGTTTTGCATTTTCAACAATGCTATTCCTACTTATATGGCTACCTTTACCACTAGGGAGCAACAGGTTGTGGGCATGGTCGATCATTGAAATTCTCACTTTCTCCATTTTATTATCTGCCATTGCACTCTGTTACTTTAACTACCATCATTACGCTCAACGCTTAAAAAAATTCTATCCTCTGTGGCTTAGTCTGAGTGCACTTCCTGTTGTCGCTATCATACAAATAGTACTTAACCCCTCTGCAGCATTGCCTGTGAATGCTGGTTCATCAGCCGCTCTTTATACCGAAGATATTGCTAGGACGAAGTCAGTCGCTTTACTAGGCATCAGCTATATAGCTTTCAGTTTTTGTATTGCTTTTTTTACTCATTCACCTCGCAGACTTAGACTCATTGCCACGGCGCTAGTTTGTTCAGCAGTGTTGCAAGTCCTTTATGCTGCAACATTACTTTTTTCAGGTTTAGAGAAAACGCCTATTTTCGCTGTCGACATTACAGACAGAGCTAGCGGCTCCTTTATCTATCACAATCATTTAGCGAATTATCTACTGCTTTGCGGATCATTTGGAATAGGCCTCATGATCAGCCAGTTCAAAAATAGGTACTATCATTCAACGAAAGTAAAAATGTACGAACTTCTACGAGCAATGACCGGTCGAAAGATGGTGCTTCGCAGCGGGCTAATTTTGATTGTTATTGGTATCGTCCTGACCCGCTCCCGCATGGGAAATGTCGCTTTCTTCACCAGTCTTCTGTTCACCAGCCTTATTGCACTAACCACATACAAATCCAGGCCTAAGGCACTGGTTTATTTCATTATATCTCTCCTTATTGTTGATATTTTAGTTGTTGGGTCATTGGTCGGACTAAAAAATGTTGAGGAGAGAATTAAACAAACCAGCATCACAGCCGAGTCACGAGATGAAGTTATCCAACAAGCACTTCCTATGATCAGTGAGAATCCACTACTTGGTTTTGGCGCGGGAAGCTTTTACACCGCTTTCAACCGTTTTCAACAGACTGACGTTGGAGGGTTTTATGATCACGCCCACAATGACTACCTCCAAATAGCTGTTGAGTATGGTTTACCAGCTTTGGGAATTGTATCCATCAGCGTTCTTTTTGCGCTAATTTTATGCGTACAGACTATGAGGACGAGACAAAGTCAAACGATGAAAGGTCTAGCTTTTGGAATATGTATGGCAATCATAGGGATGCTCATTCATTCTTTTGTCGATTTTAATCTTCAAGCACCAGCAAATGCCCTTACATTTATCACACTACTAACTCTTGCTGTGACTGTAAGATACATGCCTCAAAAAGGATGGTCAAAGCAGTAGCCTGGACGGCAATTCCTAACATCCTACATCTTGTTCTCAGGCTTGTTTTACTTGTTGGTACTTTCCGGAACGAGTCACTGGCCATCTGAAATACCAGATTTGATGACGGGATTTAACCAAGTAAGACATAGATTGTGCCCCTTATTGTGCCACCTCACGGCAGCAACTAGGCACCTAAACCAAAAAACCGCTGAATAATCAGCGGTCTTGAATAATGGCGGTGAGGGAGGGATTATACGGCGCTAGCGCCTTCCCTTCGGGCCATCGCTACGCGATGTTGTCTCGCGAGGCTCGGCGCGAACCCAACGAGAGTTCTCACCCTCCCATGAGGTATCGCTGCGTCATTTAGAAAGTCAAAAGGCCGCTAGTTATAGCGGCCTTTTATAATATGGCGGTGAGGGAGGGATTCGAACCCTCGATACGTTGCCGTATACACACTTTCCAGGCGTGCTCCTTCAGCCACTCGGACACCTCACCAATTTACAAATTGTCTGCTGTTTAGCGTGTCAGCTCACTATGCGTTGCGGAATAAAAAAACCATTAATCTACAACAAAACCAGCCCTTAAGGCGCGGCGTATATTAAGTAAATGCATCGACGGCGTCAACGCGGTCGATGCATAAAGTAGGGGTTAAAGGCTGATTTCTTTCGTTTCTGATGATTCTTCAACCAAGTCAACATCAGCTTCTGTCAATTCGGCATTAACCGATACAGGTGCCTCGCCCGGTAGAGGGTCAATATCATCTTGTAACGCGGCAAACGCTTCGGGTAGTGCTGAATTATTTGCCTGGGCTTTACTCGCCGCATTCACCCACAATACGTTCCCAGTAATGCCATCAAGTACCGCGACTTCGATAAACTCCCCTTCCGCTTCTTGAACTGGGACATACCCCGTTAGCAACCCCACAAGTACGCTCACAGCGACATCTTTAGCCAATGCGCCGCCAGTTTTCTCAAAGCCACTGTAACGCATTAACAATACTGCATCAGCATCGGCATAGCTGGCCACAATCGAGGCAGCCTCGCCGACTGACTCTTGAAAAGACACCGACTCTTCAAAGCTCACATGGTGCTGCTTGTACAAACGCTCACTCGCTTGCTGATACTGCTCCCGCAGCTTTCCTAAATCGACATTGAAGTTAGCCAGCTCATGACTAACCTCTTCCCTATCGACTACCACGGGTGTGTAGCCGCGATTTTGCAATGCTAATACTGCTCGCTCAATAAGCAACTTTTCAAACCTTGCTTCCTGCTCTAAGTTCCTCACCCCTTCACCGGAAAATTCCACCGTATGAAATTCAACGATAGGAGGTACTACTGCAACGCGCTCAATATTGACTTTATTATTCGCAAAATCAGGATGCGCCCTGACAGAGGTTTGCTGTTGCGCGCAGCCAGCAGCAAATAACAGTGTTAAAAGAGCAACTAAACAATGCTTTGGCACCCACTTCATTACAACACTTCCTTCGTTTTCATCAATTTTTCAATTTGATAGCGCACATACTTGGCATCACGTGACTTGGGTTTTAGCGCTAAGTAGTTTTGAAAAGCAGCGATGGCTTCCACCGGTTCGCTATAGTAAGTTACCGTCCCCAGCGTCTTATAAAGCTGCGCTTCATTAGGATTAAGGGCGAGCGCCGCCTTAGCCTCTGTGATAGCAATCACTGAGTTCTCTTCCACAGCCGATTGATAAGGCGCAGCATCCTCATCAGTAAAATCGCGTCCTTGCCATGCAGCCTTTTCTTTACCAGCAGCTATGGGCTGTTGTGCCAACTGAAAATGTAATAGTGCTGCCAATTGGTGGGCTTTCCAGCCGGGCAGCAAGTCCGGAGCATAAGAAAGTGTTCTCTGCGCCATTAAGGGCAGATCACTATGCAGCATTGATTCAATCGCTAAAGCGAAAATCTTCTGCCGTATCTTCTTAAACTCTTTTTGATTTTTATCATTCGAACAGTCCGTTCGGTAATATGCCGACAGCTCCTCAATACGAAGGTCTATATGCGGGTGGGATGCAAACGTCGAATCAGCATTATTACTAGCTGGCATCACCTCTTTAATTCGCATTAACGCCGATGGCCCGAGGCACGTTGCATATCCTGCACGCTGCAATCTAGCTAACGCTTGCGTATCAGCGTCCAGTTCAAACTCCCGGCTGGTAGAAGCAAGGGAACTGTAGGCTCCTAGATAGCTAAGCTTGGTACCCAGTAAAAGAATATCCAGCGTACTTGCTAGCTCCAAGGACTGTTTGGTGTCGTAATACGTTTTATAGGAATGGCGCCGATTGATATGCTCAATTTCATGAGCCATCACAAACGCGAGTTGTTCCGGACTTTTTAGGCCGGCAGCCAAACCAATATTCAGATAAATATTGCCATTAGCGATGGCGAATGCGTTGAAGTCGGGTAAACGAGTCAAATAGATGTGATAAATATTCGCCTGCCTTTCTTCAGCGGAAAGCAAGCTAAAAAGCAGCGTATCTAGGTAGGTTTGTAACTCATTATCAGCAGCAAGTAGCACGCCGTTTTCGGAAAGCTCTTTGTGCATACCGTCGGAACGTGAAATAACTTCATGCTCACCTGGCAACAAGCCAAAGCTATTCGGGCTGCTCTGCACATCACTGACGTGATGTGCAGTTGATGTACACCCGTTAACGAATAAGGCTATTACGGCCACGGCTAGAAAAAAACGAGAGACTTCCATGTTAACACTGCTTTGTTATTTTTTTGTTAAAAACTAATTAAGCAGAATATCCAGACCCAATCCGATTTACAACCACCAGCCGAATAGAAATAAGACAGAGATCAAAGCGTGCTTTGAAAATTCACCATGCGATTAAGCGGCACCAACGCCTGCTCACGGAGCTCGTCCTCAACAAACACCTCGTGCCCTTCAGTATCACCGATAAGAGCCTCTTCGACCGCCTTAAGCCCATTCATCGCCATCCACGGACAATGAGCACAGCTGCGGCAGGTTGCGCCATTACCACCGGTAGGCGCTTCAATGAACTCCTTCTCAGGTGACAGTTGCTGCATCTTGTAAAAGATCCCTTTGTCTGTCGCAACAATAAATTGTGTGTTTGGTAGCGCTTGGCTGGCTTTAATCAACTGCGTGGTCGAGCCAACAGCATCCGCAATATCAACCACACTCGCCGGCGATTCAGGATGCACTAGCACAGCTGCATCTGGGTACTGTTTTTTCAAATCCAACAGAGCCCGACTCTTAAATTCATCATGAACAATACAGGCCCCCTGCCACATCACCATCTCGGCACCGGTTTGTTTGGCAATATATGAGCCCAGATGGCGATCTGGTGCCCATAGTATTTTTTGCCCGTCACTATCAAGATGCTCAACCACATCTAATGCAATGCTTGAGGTCACTACCCAATCAGCCTTAGCTTTAACGGCTGCAGATGTATTAGCATAAACAACCACGGTGTGATCAGGATACTGCGCTTTAAAAGCTTCAAACTCATTCTCTTCACAACCAAGATCTAAAGAGCAGGTGGCTTCAAGCGTCGGCATCAAAATACGCTTTTCTGGGCTGAGAATTTTGGCTGTTTCCCCCATAAAGCGCACACCGGCAACAATCACAGTGTCTGCGGGATGGTTAGCACCAAACTTAGCCATTTCCAAAGAGTCGCCGATAAACCCACCTGACTCCTCAGCCAACGCCTGGATCTCATGATCGGTGTAGTAATGGGCTATCAAGACAGCATTCTTCTCTTTGAGCAACTGCTTAATACGTTCTTTATAGGCCAATTGCTCAGACTCACTTAACGGAACGGGCTTTGGCGGGAACGGATAGCTAGACTGCTCGAGAATATCGATCTGGCTCATTACGGAATTACTCATGGTCACTTCAATAGCTGAGATTATACGCGAAGCAACTACACGAACGCCAATGGCTCTAACGATTAAAGATAGAAATAGCAGCAGTTTTAAAACGAGGTATTGTGTGGAGGAGAGTATCTAGAATGGTGGGTCGTGCTGGATTCGAACCAGCGACCAATTGATTAAAAGTCAACTGCTCTACCAACTGAGCTAACGACCCATTCTAAAAGCTAAAACGGTAATTTGAGATGGTGGGTCGTGCTGGATTCGAACCAGCGACCAATTGATTAAAAGTCAACTGCTCTACCAACTGAGCTAACGACCCAACTCAAATTCTCGCGATACCTTGCGGTATGATAACAGGCAAGAGGTTGGTGTATCTGGCCTGTTTTTTTCTCAGCAAACTGAGAAATGATGGTGGGTCGTGCTGGATTCGAACCAGCGACCAATTGATTAAAAGTCAACTGCTCTACCAACTGAGCTAACGACCCATCATGCGCCTCGAGGATTAAGCTTAGCCCCCCTCGGCGACGGCGGCTAATAATACTTATTTGGCAGCCGGTTGCAATAGCTTATTTGCTGTTTTTCACACTTTTCAACGCGTTCGCTTGTTATTTGAGCGAAGAAACCTTAGTTCGAGCAATTTGTGCACTAGGAGAATCTGGATATTCCTTGATCACGCGGTTGTACCAATTCTTCGCACCGGTATTGTCACCGTCCAGTTGCGAGATCATTGCCATTTTCAACATCGCATCGGCACGCTTAGGTGAATTAGGATATTGGTTTACCACGGCTTCAAACTGCGCATTAGCGTCTTTACGTTGACCTTTATTAAACAACAACTGACCTAACCAATAACGTGCATTGGGGGTTAAGTCCGATGCCGGATACTGATTAATAAAATCATAAAAAGCAGGTATCGCCTGATCATACTGCTTATCTTTTAAAACCAGATTAACGGCTTTTTCATACGCAGCAGTTTCAGTCAAACCCTCCGCCGGACTAACTCCACCCGCGGTGCTGTCAGGCACAGTAGGCGTTGTCACCGGGCTATTCGCCAACCGCCGGTCCAACTCTTGATACAATTCACGCTGACGTTGCAAGATCTGCTGCATCTGGTGATTCTGTGTTTCCAGCATACCTCTTAGCTCATCCACCTCGGATTGCAAAGCTTGGAGGCTCTGTTGCGTCTGGAGTTGCAAGCGATTACTTTGCACCAACTGCTGTTCTAACGCGGCGACCTTCTGCTCCGAAGCCCCCCCCAGATCCTTAACCGGCGCAGGCTCTGCGAGAGACTGCGCCGGGATCAAGGAAACACTGAGCAGTACGCCTATAACTGCGTACTTCATAGTATTTACTTCTTAGTAGACCAGAACTGCACGGCGGTTCTTGTCGAATGCGGCTTCAGTGCGGCTGGTATCAACAGGCTTCTCTTCACCGTAAGAGACGATAGAGATTTGTGAATCAAGCACACCCAAACCCTGCAGGTACATAGCCACGGCTTTAGCACGACGCTCGCCTAGGGCGATGTTGTACTCTGGCGTACCACGCTCATCTGCATGACCTTCGATCAATACTTTCACCTGAGTGTTAGCGCGCAGGTAGGCGGCGTGTGCATCCAGGATCTGAGCAAAACGGTTTTGCACCGTTGCCTGATCAAATTCAAAGTAGATGATGTGCTGCTTACGCAGTTCTGCCTGCTGCATTTCACGCTCTTGTTCAGGCGTCAATACTGGCTCAACTACGTTGGTTTCAGTCGTAGTATCTTCAACCACCGTAGTTGTCTGCTCAGTGGTCGCAGTTTCTGACGTTGTATCTACTTCATCAGAAGTAGAAGAACAAGCCATCAAAGCAAACAGTGGCAGCGCAACAACAACACCCTTAAGCAGATCTTTGAGACGCATTCTTACGTTCCTTTCGATTAATTATTGTTAGACCTAGTACAAATATGGAGACCACGCAGGAGCTCGAACCTCACCATTCGCCGCTGGCAGCCTAGCCTTAAATCGCCCGTCGATAGAGACCATTCCTAACACTTGCCGTTCACCGTGCAACGTGCTGTAAATAATCATACTTCCATTCGGGGCAAGACTAGGTGATTCATCCAACCGGGTTTGTGTCAGTACTTGCAACGCTCCTGAAGTCAAATCCTGTTTGGCAATATGATAACGACCGTTAGTTCGATTAACCACGATCAGCTCATCACCGTTTGGCGAGATAGAACCTCCTAGGTTCATCTCACCGTCAAAAGTCAGACGCGTGACCTTGCCAGTTGCTAAATGTACGCGATAAATCTGAGGTTTACCACCCCGCTCTGAGCTAAACACTAACGATTCTCCGTCAGGTGTCCATGAAGGCTCGGTATCAATGGTTCTATGACTGGTTACTTGAGTTAACGCTTTGGTTTCAATATCCATTACATAAATGTCGGGGCTACCATCTTTCGACAAAACCATCGCCATTTTTTTTCCATCTGGCGACCAGTTAGGTGCACCATTGATGCCCGGGAAGGAGGTTAATTTAGTGCGTTTTGCGGTATAGATATCCTGGATAAATATTTCAGACTTACGTTTCTCAAAAGTGACATATGCCAACTTTTTGCCATCAGGAGACCAACTAGGAGACATAATCGGTTCTTTGCTACGAACCAAAGGCGTTTCATTGTAACCGTCATAGTCGGCGACCATTAGTTGAAACGGTACCTTGGCGTCGTGATTCACCACCACATAGGCAATACGGGTTAAAAACGCTCCTCGCTCACCGGTCAAACTCAAATAGATCCGGTCCGAAATCAAGTGAGCGTATTGCCGCATCTGTCTAGATTTCACGACTCGCTGACCTTGAGTCAAAATAAATTCTTTACTTTCAACCAACTGCCGATCTTTCAGCATCGGCTTGCCACCATTGAGTTCTTTCCCCTCAATGACATCCACCAGTTCGTAGTTAACGACAAAATTACCATCGGCTTGCTGTTTCACACTACCAACTAGAACCGCCTCGACGCCCAATATCGCCCAAGCATTAAAATCTACTTGATTAGCTAAATAAGGTTGCTGCGGCATTTGTTGAATAGCTACAGGATTAAAACGGCCACTGCGGCGCAAATCATTAGCGACCACATCAGCGATGTCTGTTGGCGGCACCTTGCCGTCCAAACTCTTAAAAGGCACCACCGCAATCGGTCTGGCCTCAGACATTCCTTCGGTGATCACTATCTCCAAGGCAGCATAGGCACTGTTTACATAGCCAAACAACAAGAATACAGAGGCTGTGAGAAATCGATTCATTGTGAGTCCTGTATTAATTATCAATATCTAGTGAAAGGTTAATCTCTTTCAACTGTGAAAATACTTCGGGATCTTTAGAGACAGGAAGAGGCTCAGCCTTACGCACCGCGCGTATGGTTTCACTGCAAGCCACTTGCTCCCCTTCAAGACGTCGCACATCAAGTACTAAGCCGCCTGGAGCCAGTTTCAAGTAAATTCGGCAGGTCTTGCCTTGCAGACCGTCAGCGTTAAGGTTGCGCTGGATCTTCTGTCGGATCATCGCTTCATATTTCGCTCGCTCAGACAAAATCATCTGCTGCCGTTGTTCGGATATCTGAGCTTGCTCTGCGGCCATTTCAGCCATCATCATCTGCTCAAGCTCGGCGCGTTGGCGCTCTTCCTCTTTACGCTTACGTTCAGCTTCAGCTTTGCGTTTCTTCTCCGCTTCAGCCGCCTTCTGCTTTCGCTCTTCCTCTAGCTTTTTCTTCTTTGCTGCTTCTTCAGCTTTGCGACGAGCAACTTCCTGTTTTTTCCGCTCTTCTTCAACTTTCTTGGCCGCCTCTTCCGCTTTCTGGCGCTCTTGCTCTTTTGCCTTACGATCCTTCTCTTTCTTTATCGCCAATGCTTTGGCCTTCTTTGCTTCCTGCTCAGCCTTTTTGCGTTCAGCTTGTTTACGCTTTTTCTCTTCAGCCTGCTTCTTCCGTTTCGCATCTTCGGCTTTACGCTTATCCTCTGCTGCTTTTTCTTTACGCTTTTTCTCATCTAACTTGCGTTGCTCAGCTCGCTCAGCCGCTTTCTTCTGATCATCTAATTTCTGCAGCTGCCGCTCAACTAACTTGCGATCAACGGTCACCGCTTGGATCGGCGCAGTGTTAACCTGCTGCGCCTGCTTATCGGGCTTGGTAAATTGAACACTGACAAATAGCACTAACCCCAAGACCACGTGGGCAAGAACAGAAATGATGACGAAATGGTGTAGTGGACGCTCAGACACTCCGTCTTATCCCCCGCTCGGATCTGTCATTAAACCGACGGTTTCGATACCTGCGTTTTCCAAATCGGCCATCAGTGACACGACATAGCCGTACGGTACTTTCGCGTCGCCTTTCACAACCACATGGGTAGCTGGTGCAAGTTCAACGATAGCGGCGATCCGAGCCACCAAATCATCTTTCGGTAACTCTTCTGAAGAGCCTTTATCATCAGTAAACCAATAGGTGCCATCCGACTCAATAGTGGCAATGATTGGCGGTTTAGCATCTTCAAGTAGCGGATTAGCATCCTGCTTAGGCAAGTTTACCTTCACCCCTTGCGTAATTAACGGTGCAGTTACCATAAAGATGACCAGCAATACCAACATGACATCGATATATGGCACTACGTTAATCTCAGCCTTGGGCTTCCGCCGTTTACGCTGATAACTCATGTCCAGTTACTCCTGCTCGCGGGCAACGGATTGCCGATGCAGGATACTTGAAAACTCTTCCATAAAGTTGCCATAGCTATTTTCTAAGCGTTCAACTTGGTGACTGAACTTGTTGTAGGCGATGACCGCAGGGATCGCAGCAAATAGTCCCATCGCTGTCGCAATCAAGGCTTCAGCAATCGCAGGAGCGACCAGTGACAAGGTCAACTGCGCTTGATTCATGCTACCTAAGGCAACAAAAGCATTCATAATTCCCCACACCGTACCGAAAAGACCGATATAAGGACTAATTGAGCCAACCGTAGCCATAAAAGGCAGGTGTTGCTCAAGTTCATCAACCTCTCTGGAGAGTGCCACACGCATCGCCCTATCCGTACCTTCTACCGCACTGACACCGGTATACGAGCCTCCTTGGTGATAGCGCGCAAACTCCTTAAAACCAGATTTAAAGATCTGCTCCATGCCCTTCGCCTCAGCACTTCTCGCACTCACTTCCTGATAGAGCTTATTTAAGTCGACACCTGACCAAAAACGATCTTCAAAACGGTCGGCATTATCCTGAGCTTCTTTCAAAGCTTTAGCGCGTTGGAAAATCATCCCCCAGGAGAGCACGGACATCGCTAAAAGGATTAGCATGACCAATTGCACCAGTAAGCTGGCATCAAAGATCAGTTCAAGAAACGATATTTCAGTGGACACGGGGCAAAACTCCTGCGACTTGTTTTGGAATAGCGATTGGTTTGGCGCGGTTCAGGTCCACGCAAGCAACTTTAATCTCTGCCGTAGCAATTAGCCGATTGCTCTGATCAACGATGGCTTGCTTAAAAATCAAGCTCGCTCTCTTTTGTTCAGATATCTCGGCAGAAACGCTAAGCTGATCATTGAATTTGGCTGAAGACAAATTTTCCATCTGTACCGAACGAACAACAAAAGCTACACCCTCGGCCAACAGACCATCCTGTTCAATGCCGAGGGAGCGTAACCACTCAGTACGAGCTCGCTCAAAGAACTTAAGATAATTGGCGTAGAAAACCACGCCACCAGCATCAGTGTCTTCATAATAAACACGTACCGGCCAATTGAAGATCGTATCGCTCAAGGCAGCCCTGCCAAAGTCCAATCAGACAAAATAATTTTTATTTGTAATGATGGCAGCTAACTATACAGAAAGTTCCCCACGGATGATAAGCCCAAAACGTTCTGAGGAGATAATGTGATCGGACTCGACTAAAAAACAACCAAAGCAAGCAAAAAACCATCACTTTAATAAAAACAAAAGCTTACCCACAACATCATCTAAAACAGTTAAATAGAGTGTAGTAAATTGATCTCAATCAATTTACCAAACTACGCTGGCACGATGCAGCGTCATGACCAACCATCCATCTTTTAACGCAAATATAAGTAACTGCATAAATATGCCTTACACCTGAATACATAACACACAGATAAAAACAAAAGACCGTAAAAACAACACTATAAAGATAAAAAAGAGAGTGCGCCGCCGCCTAAAAAACAACTTTGACATTAGTTTTTTTCATGACTAAAGCTAAAATAACTCGTTTGTTTAGCTGCGCGCTCGCACCTAAAATGGTCGGCAGTTGAAGGCAACTACTTGTAGTTTTTTGATCATCATATTCTGATGATTGCGGTGAGTGTCTTCTCTCCCTGGAATCGAGGCTTTGCCTCTTTTGTATCAGTTCTGGATTTTGCCATTTTGGCGCTTCCCCGTGAATGATATAGTTCATTTAACCCGCGAGTTTCGCGGGTTTTTTTTGTCTGGATTTTATAGCCATATTCGATAGTAGTAGGCGTACTTAGCTAGCTGGACGATCCAAGCCAAAATGCAAATATGCTCTCTGGGTAGCTAACCGCCCACGCGGGGTTCGTTGCAAAAAACCTTGCTGTATCAGGTAGGGCTCCAACACATCTTCAATGGTTTCTTTTACTTCTCCGATAGCGGCGGCCAAGTTGTCCAGTCCGACGGGGCCGCCATCAAATTTGTCGATCAGTGCTAGAAGTAGTTTTCGATCCATAAAATCAAAACCGGCATCATCGACATCCAACATATCCAAAGCTTTGGCGGCAACGGCATCATCTATATTCCCCGCAGCTTTCACCTCTGCATAATCCCTTACCCGACGCAGCAAGCGATTAGATATCCTAGGTGTACCGCGGCTCCGACGTGCTATCTCCTTTGCGCCAGTCGGCACCAATTCCATTCCTAAATGAGCCGCAGAGCGCTGCACAATTTTAGTTAATTCATCCACGGTGTAGAATTCTAGACGTTGGACGATACCAAAACGATCACGCAGTGGAGAGGTCAATGAACCAGCTCGGGTTGTTGCGCCGATCAGTGTAAACGGCGGCAAATCAAGTTTAATTGAGCGTGCGGCAGGGCCTTCACCAATCATGATATCCAGTTGATAATCTTCCATTGCTGGATACAAGACCTCTTCAACGACAGGGCTTAAACGATGTATCTCATCAATAAACAACACATCATTGGGCTCTAAGTTGGTCAACAGTGCCGCGAGGTCCCCTGCTTTTTCCAACACAGGCCCAGAAGTGGTCTTTATGCTCACATTCATCTCATTGGCAACAATGTTAGCCAGTGTCGTTTTACCTAAACCGGGCGGGCCGAAAATAAGCAGGTGATCTAGGGCTTCGCCGCGTCTTCGAGCAGCCTCAAGGAAAATGTTCATTTGCCCCACAACATGGGGCTGCCCTGTATAGTCGGACAAAAGCTTAGGGCGGATCGCGCGATCTACAGCTTCTTCTTCGTGAAGCGTTGTACCTTGTATCAGTCGATCAGCTTCTATCATTATTTACCCTTACAGCATGTTTCGTAATGCATCGCGGATCAGCGCTTCGCTACTCATCCCTTCAACCGCCACCTTGCCAACGGCACGGCTGGCTTGCGCCGGTTTATAGCCCAGTGCGATAAGCGCGGCAACGGCATCTTCCGTCGCGTCCACAGGACGCACGAAAGTATCTTCAACTTGTCCACTCAATGCGAATCCGTCTGCGGCAGAATCAACAGGCTGTGTATTCCAATCCTTAAGCCTGTCTTTCATTTCCACTAACAAGCGTTCTGCGGTCTTCTTGCCAACACCAGGTAACTTCATCAATGATGTGATATCGCCGTGGTGTACAACTTGGGCAAACTGTTCTGCGGACATTCCAGATAGAATGGCGAGGGCGAGTTTCGGCCCAACACCATTCGTTTTTATCAGCTCACGAAACATCGCTCTTTCATGCAAAGCACAAAAGCCAAATAGCAGCTGAGCATCTTCTCTAACCACAAAATGGGTCACCACTGTAGCTTCGGCTCCCACCTCCGGCAATTGGTAAAAGCTGGTCATAGGTAACTGGACCTCATACCCTACCCCACCAACATCTAACAGAAGATCTGGGGGTTGCTTAGAGATAATGGTTCCGCGAAGCTGTCCTATCAAAGTGATTCCTTAATTCTATAGCGAGAAGAGCAAGACAATCAGTTAACGTGAAATGAACTGAAGATACAGGCTAACTGAGCGTTAGCGATACAACAAGTCTAACGCCAACGCCCTCGTGCCTGCCCCGACACCTTGCCCGACATGGCGATTAAACTTTGTCGCGTATGGCTATGGCAAAGGGCGATAGCTAAAGCATCAGCCGCATCCGCTTGTGGGGTCGCTGGTAATGACAAAATTTGCTTCACCATGTGCTGGACTTGAGTTTTATCCGCCCCACCAGTACCAACCACAGCCTGTTTAACCTCTCTGGCAGAGTACTCGTATACAGGAATATCACGACAAGCGGCCGCCACAATGGCCGCGCCACGTGCTTGACCAAGCTTTAATGCGGAGTCAGCATTGCGAGCCATAAACACTCTCTCGATGGCAAACTCGTCAGGTTGGAACTGTTGAATCAACTCACTGACACCATCATGGATAATACGTAATCGTTCAGGCAACTCTGGCGCAGTGATGCGGATACAGCCACTCCCCAAATAACTAAACTTGGCACCCAACTGCTTAATCACACCATAACCGGTGATCCGCGAGCCGGGATCGATACCAAGAATAATACTCAAAAGGGTTAACCTAGCTGTTCCATAACATCGTCGGTAATATCAGCATTGTGATATACCTCCTGCACATCATCATCATCTTCAAGTCCATCGACCAGACGGAAAAATTTCTCAGCAGTGGCTAAATCTAGCTCAGCTTTGGTCGACGGAATCATAGTGACCTCCGCGTTAACCGCTGCTAAACCTGACGCATCCAGTGCATCTTTCACGCCACCAAAATCTTCCGGCAAAGTGTAGACATCTATCGAACCATCATCATTGGTTTCGACATCTTCTGCACCGGCATCAAGAGCTGCTTCCATCACCACATCTTCGTCGAGACCTTCAGAATAAGAGATAACCCCTTTCTTACTGAATAGATAGGCGACGGAGCCATCGGTGCCTAAATTACCGCCGGCTTTGGTAAACAGGTGGCGGATATTTGAAACCGTACGATTACGATTATCCGTCATCGTTTCCACCATCACTGCTGTGCCACCGGGGCCATACCCTTCGTAGATGATAGTTTCCAACTCTTGGCCATCGAGCTCGCCGGCACCGCGTTTAACCGCTCTCTCAACCGTATCACGGGTCATATTATTGGACAGTGCTTTGTCGATAGCGGCACGCAAACGAGGATTGCTGTCGGCGTCAGAACCACCTTCCCGCGAAGCAACGGTGATCTCACGGATCAGCTTGGTAAAAATCTTTCCCCGCTTGGCATCCTGAGCTGCCTTACGGTGTTTGATGTTCGCCCATTTACTATGACCAGCCATATCTATTCTCCACGCTTACTGCACCGTCTTGTGGCGATGCTTTTCTATACCTAACTAAGAAGCTCTGCAGACATTACTTAGTGAGCCGTTTTTGCAAAGTGATCAAGGCATCGCGGTTACTCGAAGAGCTAACTTTGCGTATCGCATGCTCGAAGTCCAGCCATACATACTCAAGATGTTCTGTCGCCGACAGCTGGATCTCAGTGGTGACCGGTACTCGAAGATAAAACCAATGCTCAAGATTGTGGGTGGTGCCCGGCGCATATCGATGACGCCATTCAGGGTACAAAAGATAGCGAACCTGAACGTCCGCATCCTCTAACACTGAAGGCAACATCGCCACATCAATACCGGTTTCCTCTTTTAACTCTCTCGCCGCCGCACGAATCGGTAGCTCGCCCACTTCCAATGAGCCGGTAACAGATTGCCAGAAGGTTGGCAGGTCCAACCTTCGCATAAGCAGCACTCTGAAATCCTCACGGTAGATCACTACCAGGACAGATTCAGGGCGCTTGTAACTCACTATTTAGCATCTTCCTTCGCTACCAACGCAATACCCAGCTCAACCAACTGCTCCGGATTTGCTTTTCCAGGTGCATCGGTCAATGGACATGCTGCGGTAGTAGTTTTTGGAAATGCCATCACGTCTCGGATAGTGTCGGCACCACACATCAACATGACCAAACGATCTAAACCAAATGCTAAACCCGCATGTGGTGGAGCACCATACTGCAGCGCATCCAACAAGAAACCAAACTTCTCACGGGCTTCTTCATCACTGATCCCAAGAATACGGAAAACAGTGGCCTGCATAGTTTGGTCGTGAATACGTACCGAGCCACCGCCAACTTCACAGCCATTTAATACCATGTCATATGCATCGGATAACGCACCGTAAGGGTTAGCTTCCAGTTCCGCTGCGGTAGCATTTGATGGTGCGGTGAACGGATGATGCAGCGCATGAGCACGGCCATCAGCTTCCTCGAACATTGGGAAATCAACAACCCACAACGGACGCCATTCATCGGCAACCAACCCAAGGTCTTCACCTAGTTTGATTCGCAACGCGCCCATTGCTTCGGTAACGACCACTTTATTATCTGCACCAAAGAACAGAATATCGCCACTTTCAGCGTTAGTTTGAGCAAGCAATGCTTCCATCTGTTCAGCAGAGAAGAACTTAGCAACAGGAGATTGCACCCCTTCCAGCCCTGCGGCACGATCATTAATTTTCATCCATGCCAGACCTTTGGCACCGTATATACCAACAAACTTACCCAGCTCGTCAATCTGTTTCCGGCTGAATTTATCGGCACCTGCAGGAACACGAATTGCTGCAACGCGGCCATTGTCATCATTCGCCGGGCCAGCGAACACCTTGAAATCGACCGTTTTAACCTGTTCAGCGACATCGACCAACTCTAACGGAATACGCAGATCGGGTTTATCACTACCGAAACGGCGCATCGCCTCTTCGTAAGTCATCCGCGGGAAATCACCTAAATCAATATTCATCAATTTCGTGAACAACTGACGGATCATCTGCTCCGTTACCGCCATCACTTGATCCGCAGACATAAATGAGGTTTCGATATCAATCTGAGTAAACTCAGGCTGACGATCAGCACGAAGATCTTCATCACGGAAACATTTAACGATCTGATAGTAACGGTCAACGCCAGACATCATCAGCAGCTGCTTAAACAACTGTGGTGACTGTGGTAAAGCGAAGAATTTGCCTTTGTGAGTGCGACTAGGCACTAAGTAATCTCGTGCGCCTTCAGGCGTTGCCGCCGTTAAGATGGGAGTTTCTACATCCATAAAGCCCGCCTCTTCCATAAAGCGGCGAACTTCATTAGTCACTTTGGCACGGAACTTAAGCTTTTCGCTCATTTCTGGCCGACGTAGATCCAAATAGCGGAAGCGTAAGCGCTGTTCTTCACTATTCTGTTGGTTAAAGTCCAACGGCAGCGGTGCAGCGGCGTTAAGGATCTCAAGTTGCAAACCCAGTAATTCAATGCCACCACTGGCCATCTCTTTATTGATCTGCCCTTCAGGGCGCGGACGGACTTTGCCCGTCACTTTGACACAAAATTCGTTACGCAGGGTATTTGCTAGAGCGAATACATCTTCGATATCCGGATCGTAAACAACTTGAACGATACCTTCTCGATCACGCAGATCCAGAAAGATCACTCCCCCCAAATCACGACGACGATTAACCCAGCCACACAAGGTGACCTCTTGGCCAATCAGTGATTCGTTAACCTCTCCACAATAATGGCTGCGCATGTGTACTTTCCTGTTGTTCAGAATAAAGATGCGCCGCCTTGGAGGCAGCGCATAAATTGATTAAATATCATTCAAACTAAAACGTTGGCTCAAATCAGTTCGATTTCGAATGACTGTCCGAAGCCACGTTTTTCTTACTGCCACTCTTAAAGTCAGTCTCATACCAGCCACTACCTTTAAGCCGGAAACCAGCTGCAGAAATCAACTTCTTCAGCGCAGGGGCCGCACAATCGGGACAATCCACCAAAGGCGCATCACTGATACGTTGGAGTTTCTCTAACTGATGGCCGCACGACCCACATTGGTACTCATAAATAGGCATTGCCGTTGTTCCCCCGCTTCGCCAGATAAAGATTGACGGACAGTGAGGCATTATATGCAAACGGCATCAGTTGTCACGCGACCGGCTGCTACATAACAGATAATTTAACTCAATAGGTAACCGTTCTTGTCTTGCTGCTTAATCTTATACATCAAGCTATCCGCCACCCGTAACAAGACATCAGGCGTTTCACCATCCTCCGGATAGACTGCCACACCAATACTGGCACTTAATGAACACTTGGCATCTCCTACCTTGAATGGCTTTTCAAGGGCAAAAATGAGCTTCTTCGCCAATTCAGCCGCGTGCAGACGGTGATGCAAGTTAGTTGCTAAAACAACAAACTCATCGCCACCAAAACGCGCTAACGTATCAGAGCGCCTTACTACTCCCTGAAAACGCTTTGCTACCTCTTTGAGTACCTGATCGCCAGCACCATGACCATGTTGGTCATTAATCTCTTTAAACCCATCCAGATCAATAAACATCAAAGCCATAAGATTCTTAGTTCGCGCATGGTTCTCTAGCGCCCCTAGAATCTGTTCCTCAAACTGCCGCCGATTAGCTAAGCCAGTTAGTTCATCATGGCGAGCCAAATGGCGGATCGTTTCTTCTGCGGCTCGACGACGTTCAATCTCTTTATTTAAGCGACGGTTCCACAAGACCATCAATGTCATCACCACGATAACCAAGGCACCAATCTGGACACTGATGCGCCAGACTTTCTCACTAGAAACCCCTTGTTCAATGGTCAAATCTAACCATTTAGATAGAATTTTGCGGCGCTCGTCTTCCGTCAACATCAGTAATGCTTTATTCAATATACTATTGAGCTCAGGCCAATCTTTTCTAATACCGAATTGAGAAGACTCTTGCTTTATATCGTGCAAAGTAGACAGTTTCAGATTACTCAGGCTCAATTCCCTCACCATGGAAACGGCAACAGTAAGGTTATCTAACGCTCCGAACACTTCACCGGAAGATACTGCCTGCAGCGCTTCAGCCCCCGATTCATATACTTTCAATTCGATTTCTGGGTGATTTCGCCTGATCCAGGGGATCACTTGATAGCCAGCGATGACCGCCAGCGTGCGACCTCGCAACTGGCTGAGTTGAGAAACTAAAAGCTCCTCTTCACGTATCGCTATCGCCCATGGGGTTGGCCAATACCCATCTGAAAAAATCAGTGATTGTCGACGCTCCGGTGTATCGCTGATAGCGGCGACAAAGTCGACTTTATGCCGCATAGCAGCCTCAAGCACTTGCTGCCAATGCTCGAAAAGCACCACCTCAATTCGTAATCCTGTGCGGCTTTCCAACCACTCAACCAGATCGGCATTAACCCCAGCGAACTCGCCAACTTCATTAACGAACTCAAATGGCGAGTAGTCCTTAACGGCCCCCATACGGATCACAGGGTGACTAGATAACCAGCGGTTCTCCTCGTCACTGAGTTCGACCGACAGTGGCAGATTCTCAAAATAGCGGTCCTGAGGCGCAAGTATCCAACGTTGCTCAATCTCTGCTAAATCTGAGAGTTCAACAGCTTCAAAACCTAGCTGCACTCTTTGTTTAAGATTCTCATTGCCCTTGCCGACCAAGGCGAGCACTTCGGCGGCAAAGGTGGGGTTGTCCAAACGCCGAAATTGATTAAGTTGATTGCGTTGAATAAGGACATATTCCGTCAAGTTAGATAAGCCGAAAAAGCCAGCGATCTCACCACTAATTGCCGCTTGTATTAACTCGAAATGGTCTGAAAAATAACTAAAGCTTAACTTGGGATATTGGCTGGTAAGCTGCGGTAAATAGCTCGCTTGCTCTAAAACTCCAATGGGTAATTCGCTGACCTGGCTTAATGCATTAACACCTGAATTTTCAGGTGTATAGAACTGCACTTTGAGCGTCATTAATTGATTTGCTGGCTCTAAAGCCTGGCTATCATTCTCGGCGCTGGGTAATGCAGAAACAATATCCACCAGCTGCATGTCCATCTGGCTATCCAGCGTGTGTTTTTCCTGCACCATAAAGTTAACTTCATAACCATTACGCTCACCCCAAAGCTTCCATATATCGACCAACATGCCACTGGGCACACCGTCCTCATCCAGCATCATGTATGGTGGTGCGTCCGGTAAAATGGCGATCATGATGCCAGCTTGCTCACCGGATGTTCCGAACCAACGGCGATTGATTGCTGCTCTCTCCTCGTCGGAGATCAGCTTAAAGCCATCATTGATTTTAGCCAGTAAAGCATCATTGCCTGACTGAACAGAGGGGTGAAGAGACGTGGTGTGATAAGTCAGTTTACGGTGGTTGGGAAATCGCTGCTCTAACTCTAATACCGGTTCATATTGCGATGAAACCCGATCCAAGCCCGTAAAAGCCAGTACTTCCCCACGCATCGCAGCATCATAAACACTGAACTGGCGGTCATACTCTGCGATAGCGAGGTGTGGGTAAAGACGATTCAACATCGTCACATGGTTGGCTTCTTTTACCGCACCGACTAAGTAGGGACGCAGTTGTTCCGGCTGCTTAATATCTGGCAGCGAACGGTGAACAAAAATATTGGAGTGTACGGTCGCCAGAGAATCTGCAAAGGCCAAGTAGGTCGCGCGCTGTTCATTAACAGCCATACCTGCATGGATATCTGCCGTTCCGCTACGGATCATCTCGAGGCTATCAACCCAGGACGCAGAAACGAGCACAATCTTAGTATGGGTCTTCTCGGACCATAGCCGCCAAAGATCAACCAACATCCCCCGTGGCTGACCATCTATAGCAAAGTGATAAGGATAGGTCTCTGCACTGGTCACAATAACCAGCGGCTTATCCTGTGCGGCCACAAAGGGCTGGGCCATAAAACAGAATAAGTAGATTAAAACAGCTAATAGAGTTCGCGCAAACATCGCATTCCTTTGACTTCTCAGTACGACTACCTAATGCACCGACCAACGCGTTGAATTATAAACCTTTGAATTTCTTAAGTGCCGACCACAAACATGCAGCAATAAATACGGCTATTTGCTCCCTACAAGCAGAAAATACAAAGCAACAACAAAAAGGCTATTGGCTCAGTATAACTGGAAGCGGATAATATATCTAAATAGTAAAAAGGTTAGTGCAACCAGAAGGCTGAGACACACGGGTTAGTGATAAGTGGCTCGCCGCGAAGTCGAAGAATGAGTTACAATAGCTGCTCCATACTGCTAACTCGATCGCTTTGTAATCCATGGAAAATAAAGACACTATTTTTTCTCATCCCTTAAGTAACATTGGTGACTTTCGTTTCGATGAAGGGGTTGCAGATGTCTTTTCTGACATGATCCAGCGCTCAGTGCCTGGTTATACCAACATCATCTCCACAATCGGCGAACTGGCCAAGCACTACATTCAGGAACAATCACAGGTTTACGATCTAGGCTGCTCTTTAGGGGCTGCCACCTTGGCAATGCGGCGCAATATCAGCCAGCAAGGAGTCAACATGATCGCTGTTGATAACTCGCAAGCGATGATTGAGCGCTGTCAGCGTAACCTCGGCGCCTATCGTTCAGACGTGCCGGTAACCGTGGTGCTTGACGATATCAGAGAGGTCGCGATCGAGAATGCTTCGATGGTGGTGATAAACTTCACTCTACAATTTTTGCCACCAGATGAAAGAGAGGCTCTGTTAACCAAGGTCTACCAAGGGCTAAAGCCCGGAGGGCTGTTGGTGCTATCAGAAAAAATACGTTTTGATGACCAATCGGTCGACGACCTGCTGACCGAACTACACCACAATTTCAAACGTGCCCATGGTTACAGCGAATTGGAAATCAGCCAAAAGCGCACAGCCTTAGAAAACGTGATGCGAACCGACACCGCTCAGTTACATACGGAACGCTTAAATGAAATCGGCTTCAAACATGTAGCCACGTGGTTTCAATGCTTTAATTTCACCTCATTACTGGCGATCAAATAGCAATGCATGCTTCTCAAGATCAACAACTGTTTGAAGATTTCTACGCTGACATTATCGGCTCACCGCTTAGCCATTGGTTACAAACCGCGCCGGCACAATTAGCCCGTTGGCAAAAAGAACAACGTCACGGCGAATTAGACAGTTGGTTACGGGTGGTCAGCAAACTGCCTGAATTAAGTAGTACTTCCAACGACCTCAAACACAGTGTCACCTTTGGTAGTGAAGCCGAGGCTAGCAACTCAGATAGAGCCCGTATGACCGGCTTGCTAAAGCAACTGATGCCCTGGCGCAAGGGGCCTTTCCAACTATATGGTATGGATATCGATACGGAATGGCGCTCAGATTGGAAGTGGGAGCGGCTACTTCCGCATATCAGCTCACTGACAGATCGCAACGTGTTAGATGTCGGTTGTGGCAGTGGTTATCACATGTGGCGTATGTTGGGCGAAGGTGCAGCACGGGTTATCGGCGTCGATCCCACGCAGCTATTTTTAGTACAATTTTTGGCAATTAAACACTTTGCGCCAAAAACTAACCCGATCCACCTGCTGCCATTAGGGATCCAAGAGCTGCCAGAGCTGAAAGCATTTGATACGGTGTTTAGCATGGGCGTGCTCTATCATCGCCGCTCGCCAATTGACCATCTGTTTCAACTGAAATCACAACTCCGTCCGGGCGGTGAATTGGTGCTGGAAACATTAGTCATCGATGGCGATAAAGATCAGGTGCTGGTGCCGGGTGAGCGCTACGCACAAATGCCCAATGTCTGGTTTGTACCCAGCAGTGAGGCCTTAGAGCACTGGCTGGAGCGCTGCGGCATGGTAAATATTCGCACCGTTGATATAAATGTCACCACCGTTGACGAGCAACGCAGTACAGATTGGATGGACCGGTTGTCGCTAAACAACTATTTAGACCGGAATGACCAAAGCAAAACAGTAGAAGGTCATCCTGCGCCAAAAAGATCAATCATCATCGCTAATCGACCGGAATGAGCTTAAGGCGCCTCTTCCCACTGAGCTGTCCTGCCCCCTCCCTATGGGCATTACTACTGTGTTTCGTTTGGAGCTGTTTATCCACATCAGCTTCAAGCGCGCAGCGTCCAGCTCTGGCAGCGGAGTGGCAAAGTGCAGATCTATTGCGCCAGCGTTGCAGCCAAGCAGTCGACCTAATGATGAATGGGCCAAGGTTTACAGCCGATCACGGCGCAGATGCAGGGCGCAAGTTAGGGATCTGGATGGCGCCTTTTTTCGATCTATTGGCTCAAGTCGAGCAATTGCAGCGCACACACCCCGATCCTCATTGGCGAGAAACCGCTGGTTATTGCCGCCTATCTATCAACCTAGCCATAACAGAATGGCACAATGGCAACAGTGATCATTGGTTTGCTCCATTCCTCCAGTCGAAACAAGAAAGCCCGGCTGCATCATGGCAACAACATCAATGGCGAAAGGAGTACCCTGGGCTGTGGCAGAAAAATTACCCCGCAGCAACCAAAGAGGAGATAAACGCGGCGCGACTAAGCTTTAAAAGCGCGCTCCAACAAGACTTGCCAATTACACTGCCTAAAAAATGTCTTGAAAAAACGCCCTTACGAGCACAGCAGTTAAGTGAACAGCTCGCAATAACGGTCGATTTTTCCGACCCCAGTCGTTATCTCAGCTTTATGCGCTCAGCCTATCGTAGCGAATGCCGAGCCTTCGTTTATCGAGCCTATCAACAACGTGGCGGCAAAGCCGCGAGAAAACAGCTTAACCGTTTGTTGGCTGCTCGACTCTCATTGGCGACGCAAATGGGCTACGCCAGCTGGTCACACTATAGGCAACGGGATGCGCTCCTCGAACGTAAACAGGTCAGGGATTTTCTCACCACCCTAGAACGAGCCCTCACTGTCGAAGTATCCACGAAAACTAAGCAACAGTTTAAACCATGGGATCACTGGCGGCATCAAGCAATAGCAGCCAAAGAATCACCGACAAAAGAGATAACCCCAAGCGGAACTATATTTAATAAACGGCTTCTGTACTGGTCCGAAGCGCTAGGGATCAGAGGCAAAAAAGTAAATCTGCCGATCTGGCAAAGTCATATGGCGGTGTGGCAACTCACCGATGAAGAGGGGCTGATCTTTGGCGAAATTTACCTTGATCTATCGAGCCCTGATCCGGGCTTAGCGACTAGTCGTTTACGTTACCCTGTAGCCGGATTTCAGTCAGGTGCCATGCTCATCAGTACCAATAGATCCCAGCCAGTTACTACGTCAAAAGTAGATAGCAGCATATTAAAAGCGATCTACGGCATACTGTTTCACCCGACACACCCTGACTTCTCTTCATCTCCCTACCCGGACCTGGAAGGGTTTGAAGAGCGATTACTTAACCAGATAACCAAGCCAAACAGTTTTACCGCCCCCCCTCCGGTGAAACTACTCAAACGTGTGCTAATCGCCAAATTGGCTTATGTATACCATCAGCATAATCTGAGCATGACCGACCTAACGTCCTTAAACATGCGCCTGCTGGGAGATAACCGCCATCTTGTTGATGCGCCGTTAGCATCCTTGCCATACGCTATGTTGACGCTTGCTACAGCAGATAGCTTGAGCTATCGCGCGCTGTGGCAATATGCGTTAGCTAAACGCATCGCAAACCGCTACCAGCGAGGTGAAATCACCATTAGCGATATTATGCTGGCGTTGCATCAACTCAGAGGGGCTACGGCACAACAATCCCTAATTGATTTAGCAGCGCTCGACCAGATCGATGATCCACTCGCAAGTGGCCTCGCCAAATCCTTATTGCGCCACTGACACGGTTGCCCTTGTGCAACAAAATTGAATAGTTACAATATGATCAGCTCACATGGATGTAGGTAAAGGCATGTCACGCCCTTTTGTCTCATTGCAACAATGGAAGTAGAGAAATGACACAATACCGTCCCCGCACTACTTTGGAACAGTGGCGTATCTTGCAAGCCGTCGTTGATGCTGGCAGTTACGCCAAAGCAGCCGAACGACTCAGCAAGAGTCAATCATCGTTAAACCACGCTGTCGCCAAGATGCAGACGCTATTAGGTGTCCAGCTATTAGAGGTCAGAGGCCGCAAGGCTTTCCTTACTAAGGCTGGAGAAGTGATGCTCCGGCGCTCGCGACAGCTGACCGAAAATATCGAATCGCTCGAAAACCTGGCTGAAAACATTGATATGGGCTGGGAGCCGGAGATCCGACTCGCTGTTGAATTAATCTATCCAACAGAAGCCCTCAATCAGGTGCTGGCTTTTTTCGAGCCTGAAAGTCGCGGCTCACGGATCAATATTCAACGCGTCGTCCTATCTGGTGGTCAAGAGGCGGTTGTCTCGGGAGAGGTCGACCTAGCCATCGTCAATCATGTACCCAAAGGCTATCTTGGCCAGCCGCTCTGCAGTGGAGAGCTTTGGCTGGTCTGCCACCCAGATAATCCCCTCAACAATGAGGTGCCACTGGAATCGCAGCACTTGGAAAAATCATTGCAACTGGTGATCCGCGACACCGGAAAGCAACCAAAAGAAGAACAGGGTTGGCTGAAATCCGAACAGCGATGGACGGTCGACAATTTCTATGAGGCACTGGATCTTTTGCTACAAGGGATTGGATTTGCTTGGCTACCACCACATATTGTCACTGAGCAGGTGCAACAGGGTAAGCTCTCGCGCCTGTCTCTCTCTGGGAGCAAAAAAAAATCCGTCGTCCTTAGTCTGGTACAACCCACCCCCGACAACGTTGGTCCAGGCACACAACGACTCACGGAATTGTTTCTCAATCACCACCGCGAGACCTAATAAATTCTAAATAAAAAAAGCGGCTTACCTTGAGGAAGCCGCTGATCTTATATGCGAACAGTCATCGTTTTATACTTGGTAGTAATCACGATACCAATCGACGAAATTCTGGATCCCCGTTTCAATCGGCGTCGACGGATGAAAACCTACCGATTTGTTTAAATCTTCGATATCAGCATAAGTAGCAGGCACATCGCCCGGTTGGATCGGCATATAGTTACGCTCAGCTTCCTTACCCAGCGCTTTCTCAATACAAGTAATAAAATGCTCTAACTCTACCGGTTGATGATTACCGATATTAAAGACTTTATATGGGGCACTTGAACAATGAGGCTGCGGCGCGGCGCCAGACCAGCTCGAGTTCTGTGCTGCGGGCTGATCCTGAATACGGACGATCCCTTCAACAATATCATCAACATAAGTGAAATCACGCTGCATTTTTCCGTGATTGTATACGTCGATAGGTTTCCCTTCCAAAATCGCCTTGGTGAACAAGAACAGCGCCATATCTGGACGCCCCCATGGGCCGTATACAGTAAAGAACCTCAAACCCGTGGTTGGCATACCGTAAAGGTGGCTATAGGTATGTGCCATCAATTCATTAGCTTTTTTGGTTGCTGCATACAAAGACACCGGATGGTCAACATTGTTATGCGTTGCAAACGGCATGGTGGTGTTCAGCCCATAAACAGAGCTGGAAGAGGCATATACCAGATGTTCAACATCGTTATGGCGGCACCCTTCCAGAATGGTCAGTGTACCTGTGATATTCGCATCCGTATAAGCAAACGGATGCTCTAAGGAATAACGCACCCCTGCTTGGGCTGCCAAATGAATAACACGATCAAACTTCTCATTAGCAAACAGCTTGGCAATACCATCTCGATCTTCCAGTGCCACTCGGACATGACGAAAGTTCACCAACTTGTCTAACATGCGCAGACGATCAAGCTTTAAGTTCACATCGTAATAATCGTTAACGATATCTAAACCAACAACCTCGTGTCCTTCATTACATAGACGCATCGATGTATGAAAACCGATAAAGCCTGCCGCACCTGTCACAAGAAATTTCATCATTCTTTCCCATTATAAATCAGCAAAAAGCTCGGAAAACCCGAGCTATTTAATCTCAATTGTTACGACACCAAACTACAGCTTTCATGCGAATTCAGCAATGCCACGCGCCTATGCTTTAGCATATCCATGGGGGTTGGCTGATTGCCAGCGCCACGTGTCTACGGTCATATCCTCAACCGTTCTCGTCGCTTGCCACCCGAGTTCCGTACTGGCTAACGCAGGATCCGCCCAACACTCAGCGATATCTCCAGCCCGCCTTGGCGCTAAAGTATATGGCACCGATTTACCGCTGGCAGTTTCAAACGCTTTCACCATCTGTAGTACTGAGTAACCACAGCCAGTACCAAGATTGTATGTGACGACGCCTGGTGAAGTAGTCAGTTTATCCAAGGCACGTAAGTGACCAACCGCCAGATCCACCACATGAATGTAATCTCTTACGCCTGTTCCGTCCTGCGTTGGGTAGTCATCACCAAACACATTCAACCGCTCAAGCTTACCAACTGCGACTTGCGAAATATAAGGCATCAGGTTGTTTGGTAAACCATTAGGATCTTCACCAATCAAGCCGCTTTCGTGAGCACCGACCGGGTTGAAGTAACGTAACAAAGCAATATTCCAACTACTATCGGAGACATATAGATCTCGCAATATTTCCTCAACCATCAGCTTACTGCGGCCATAAGGGTTGGTGGCACTGGTAGGAAAGTTTTCTCGAATAGGCACCGATGCCGGATCACCATAAACCGTGGCCGATGAACTGAATACCAGGTTCTTAACGCCGAACTCTGCCATCACTTCACAAAGCACTATCGTACCAGTGACGTTATTCATGTAGTAGCTGAGCGGCTTCTGAACGGACTCCCCAACAGCCTTCAATCCAGCAAAATGCACCACAGCGGAGATATCGTGTAATTGGAACACTTTTCGCAAAGCTTCACGATCCAAAATATCGACCTGATAGAAAGGCACTTTTTTACCAGTGATCTGCTCAACTCTTGCCAGAGAAACATCTGACGAATTTGATAAATTATCAACAACGACCAAGTCTTGGCCTTCATTCAATAGCTCAACCACTGTGTGACTGCCAATATACCCAGCACCACCAGTTACTAATATCGTCATGGGAGATCCAGTTGTTTAATAGAAAAGCCGATTAGTACTTAACGTACTAATCGGACTAACACAAAGAGAAAAGTTTACAGCTTAGCTGTAACCTCTTTCAGGTACTCGGCAAACTCTTTACCCAGCCCCTTATGACGCAGTGCGTACTCGACATTGGCTTTCATGTAGCCAAGCTTACTACCGCAATCGTGGCTTTGCCCTTTCATATAATAAGCATTAACTTGCTGCTGCTTCATCAGTACAGCAATAGCATCTGTTAACTGGATTTCGTCGCCTGCACCTGCCGGGGTAAACTCAAGAATATCCCAAATATCAGAACTTAAAACATAACGACCAACGACGGCGAGATTCGAAGGAGCATCTTCCTTAGCAGGCTTCTCAACGATAGCTGTCATCGGCGCTGATTCGCCAGGCTGCAACTCGTGCCCTTTCACGTCGGCAATACCAAACTTAGAAACATCTTCGTCAGGTACAGCTTCCATCATCACCTGGCTACAACCGGTGTCCTTGAACATACGCACCATTTCAGCCATGTTGTCACGAGTAAGATCACTCTTAACATCATCAATAATGACATCTGGCAGCACTACGGCGAAAGGCGCATCACCAACCATAGGGCGGGCGCACAAAATCGCATGGCCAAGTCCTTTAGCCGTCCCCTGACGCACGTGCATAATGGTGACATCTTTCGGACAAATGCTTTGCACTTCATCGAGCAACTGGCGCTTAACACGCTTTTCCAGCGTCGCTTCAAGTTCAAAGGAGGTATCAAAATGGTTCTCAATTGAGTTCTTACTGCCGTGAGTCACCAAAACGATCTCTTTGATTCCTGCAGCAACACATTCATTTACAACGTATTGGATCAAAGGCTTATCGACGATCGGCAGCATCTCTTTCGGGATGGCCTTGGTGGCGGGAAGCATTCTGGTCCCCAGACCGGCAACCGGAATCACTGCTTTCCTTATCATTTACGTGTCCTTACTTAAAATTAGGTGAAGTTGAGGAGATTATACGCCGAATGTGACAGATTCGTTAAGCTAAAATGTGACTTAAGTCTCATCAAATTTTAATAGTCTTCGCTAATGCGCCATATCAGTGCATCGAAGTATCAATTCAGAATGGGAACAGGCGTGGAACAAGAAAAATAACGACAAGACTGTAAACTACGGAAATAGGCAGCCCTACTCTAATAAAATCAATAAGTTGGTAGCGACCCGTATTAAAAACCATTAAGTTAGTTTGATAGCCATAAGGGCTGACAAAGCTGGCGCTAGCGCCAAATGCCACAGCTAAGGCAAAGGGCATCAAATTCACATCGAACCCCATAGACAGGCCATAGGCTAGCGGAAAGGTCAATGCAGCTGCGGCATTGTTCGTGACTAACTCAGTCATCACCAAAGTCATCAAATACACACCAACAAATGCCAACCACACCTCCTGTCCAGCAAACACACGCTCAGCATAAAGCGCCAGTAACTCGGCCAAGCCACTATTTTCAACAGCCTTGGCTAGCGTCAGCGCAGCTGTCACGATTAACCAAAGCTCAAAAGGAAAACGTCGCTTAACTTCATTGGTGTTTAAAACTTTGATGGCCAACATGCCCGCCAACAAAAAGATCAATCCAGAGAGCAGCGATAGGAGATTGAGCGCAGCCAGACCAATGACAGTAACGAAGCCGGCCAAAATAGCCCACTCCTGCAACCGGGTAAGCGCCTTTGGTAACCGAATGCCACTGACGATAAAGAAGTTCTTAGCGATATTACGATGTTGAGTAAAATCAGGCCCGACAGCCAATACTAAGTTGTCACCCGCTCGTATTTTTACATCACCCAACTTACCGCTGATCTGCTCACCACCGCGACGCATCGCCACAACGGCAGCATCAAAACGGGCTCGAAAACCAGCGCGCTTAAGGGTGCGTCCAATTACCGATGCCGTTGGTGTCACCACCACTTCAATTAAGTTTTCTGAAGGGAGACCGTTACTCTCAGCAAACATATTCAAGCCATCATACTGCTTGAGTTGATAGAGTTTGCTGACGTCACCGGAAAACACCAAACGATCACCCGCTTCAATCAACACTTGGGGTGTCACAGGGCTAATCAGGTGCTCATCACGAACAATCTCCACAAGGAAAAGTGACTCCATGTTACGCAAGCCATTTTCGAGCACACTTTTACCGATCAGTGGTGAGTCAGCAGCCACTTTGGCATCAATGAAGTAGCGCTTGAACTCCCCTTCTTCCTGTTCATGCAAGGGGAGCCAATGACTAACACACAGGAGGGTGGCTCCACCGGCAACAACCAGAGAAAGGCCAACCCAGAAAAAATCAAAAAATTCGAATCCCGGCGCACCAGCATCGATGATTAAGCTATCAACGATCAGGTTGGTTGATGTGCCAATCAAAGTCATGGTGCCACCCAGTATGGCGGCATAAGACAATGGGATAAGCAACTTGGAAGGCGCGTGAATACCATTATTGCGCAGTGAAGGAATGAGTGAAGCCACTACCGCTGTATTATTAAGAAACGCGGAAGTAATCGCGGTAAAACCTATTAAGCGCAGTAAAGTAACAAAATAGCTCGTGGAGATTAGCTTATGGGAAAGCCGTTTTAACCAACTGGTCTTTTCCAAACCCAGTGACACACTCATTAATAACAACAGAGTTACGAGGCCTGGATTAACCGCGTTATGAATGAGTTCCGCCTGATCAACAAGCGACAAACCTAACGCGGCAATCAATACGATGCCAAATAACGAAGCAGGACGGACACGGGTAAATAGCAACCCGGCAAGCAGAAAACCAAACAAACCGAGCACCGTCCACTGCGTTAGCGTCATCGGATCTACTTCACGATGTCGAGCAGATCTTTCGCTTCCCAATGAGGGAAGTGCTTACGAACAAGCGCATTAAGCTCCAATTCAAAATCACTGAAATCAGAACGACTCGTTTCCGCACGTTTACCGGTACCAACCACCATACCAGCACCAACCGTCACATTGGTCAATCGGTCAATAATGACAAAATTGCCACAACCTTTGACCTTCTGATAACTATCAAATGCCACCGGCTGATTCAGGTTAACCTGACAACGGCCAATCTCATTCAAGTTAAGACGCACGGCGTCATTGTGCTCCATGGTGTTCACGTCAATCTGATAATCGATCTCTGAAACACTGCCCGCTGTCGTCTTAGTCGCTAACTTAAAATCATACTGTTTACGCGGCAACATTGGCTCTTCCGCCATCCAAACAATGGTGACATCAAGGGCATCTGTTACCTGGGGACGATTATTGGCATGAACCAGCATATCGCCACGACTCACGTCAATTTCATCTTCCAATGTCAGGGTAATCGCCTGACTAGCAAACGCTTCTTCCAATTCACCATCAAACGTGGTGATCGTTTTCACGCGAGACTGCTTACCAGACGGTAACGCGACCACCTCGTCACCGACACGAACAACACCACCGGCGATAGTGCCAGCAAAACCTCTGAAATCCAGGTTGGGGCGATTGACATACTGAACTGGCAGACGGAAATCATCGAAATTACGTGCAGCCGTAATTTCAGCACTTTCCAGCATCCCCATGAGAGTTTCACCATGATACCAAGGCGTCTGCTCACTTCGTTCGACAACATTATCGCCTTTAAGGGCGGACAATGGCACAAACTTAATATGAGGGCTCTCTAGCTTCTCTGCGAACTTAAGGTACTCGCTACGGATCTCTTCAAACACAGTCTCAGAGAATTCCATCAAATCCATCTTATTAACAGCCACGACCACCTGTTTGATCCCCAACAGAGAGACGATGAAGCTGTGACGTTTAGTTTGCGTTTGCACACCATAACGAGCATCAATCAGGATCACGGCTAAATCACAGGTCGACGCACCCGTCGCCATATTACGTGTGTACTGCTCATGACCCGGTGTGTCAGCGATAATAAACTTACGCTTATCCGTGGAGAAATAACGATACGCCACATCAATAGTGATGCCCTGCTCTCGCTCTGACTGCAAACCATCGACCAAAAGGGCTAGATCGAACTCTTCGTCAGTGGTGTTAAATTTCTTCGAATCTTTCTTAATTGACGCCATCTGATCTTCAAAGATCATCTTGGAATCATGCAGCAAGCGACCAATGAGGGTACTTTTACCATCATCGACGTTACCGCAAGTCAGAAAGCGCATTAGCTCTTTCTGTTCATGCTGTTTTAAATACCCCTGAATATCCGAGGCGATCAAATCTGATTGATGAGACATATTCTACTGTTCCGTTTTCGTCGCTATCGTTCGATCTATTTAGAAGTAACCTTCACGTTTCTTCTGTTCCATCGAAGCCGCCTGATCGTGATCGATCACCCGTCCCTGACGTTCTGACGTCTTAGTCAGCAACATCTCTTGGATGATTTCCGGCAACGTCGTAGCAGTCGACTCAACTGCCCCCGTCAACGGATAACATCCGAGGGTACGGAACCTCACCATCTTCATCTCGGGAACCTCGCCCTCTTTCAACGGCATGCGCTCGTCGTCAACCATGATCAAGGTACCATCACGTTCAACGACTGGACGTTTCTCGGCGAAGTACAAAGGCACGATCTCTATATTTTCCAAATAGATATATTGCCAGATATCTAGTTCCGTCCAGTTAGATAGGGGGAATACACGGATACTTTCGCCCTTATTAACCTTGCCGTTATAGATATCCCACAGCTCTGGTCGCTGGTTTTTAGGATCCCAGCGATGATGATTATCACGGAACGAGTAAACCCGCTCTTTGGCCCGAGATTTCTCTTCATCACGTCTGGCACCGCCAAAGGCCGCATCAAACTTATAGTGATCCAAGGCTTGCTTCAGGCCTTGTGTTTTCATCACATCAGTATGCTTAGCGCTGCCATGGGTAAATGGCCCCATGCCCATATCCACGCCTTCCTGATTGATATGCACTAACAGATCCATATCGTGCTTATCCGTGAAGCGATCACGAAATTCAATCATCTCCTTAAACTTCCAGGTGGTGTCCACATGGAGTAATGGAAATGGCAATTTACCAGGATAAAACGCTTTACGAGCAAGGTGCAGCATCACCGCCGAGTCTTTGCCTACAGAATAAAGCATTACTGGGTTATCGAATTCAGCCGCCACTTCGCGGATGATATGTATACTCTCAGCTTCTAATGCCTTGAGGTGGGTCATATTGAACGGTTTCATGGTTCAGTCACTACTTTGCTAGCGTTAAAAAGCATCTGCAGAGAGCAAGGCGCTGCTCGCTGCTATGAAAAATGGATTGAGTATCGATTCTTTGTGGTTATAGCGAAGTGGCTCTCTGCTATCTGCATCAACCATCTCACCACCCGCAGCCACCAATACCGCATGTGCTGCAGCCGTATCCCATTCAGACGTCAAACCCAAGCGAGGATAAAGGTGCGCACGTCCTTCGGCGACCAAACAGATCTTTAAAGAGCTACCCATCGCCACCATCTCATGACTCGGCAGCTTGGTGAGAAACTCTGCGACCTCCTTGGACTGATGACTACGAGAGCCCACCACAGCCCATGTATCACTCGGCCGTGGTGCCAATGCAGAAATGGCGGTTTCTTTACCTGACTCAATTTTGTAAGCACCGAGCTCAATACCACCAATGTAGGCGGTACCAAGTACAGGAGCGACAACCACGCCTAACACCGGCTTACCCTGATCGATAAGGGCAATATTGACCGTGAACTCACCGTTCCGCTTGATGAACTCTTTGGTGCCATCAAGAGGATCGATTAGCCAATAGGTATTCCACTGCTGACGGGTCGGCCAATCGATATCATCAGACTCTTCAGATAACACTGGGATGTCAGGGGTAAGTAGGGACAAGCCTTGCATAATGGCTTGGTGTGATGCCAAATCTGCCGCAGTTAAAGGGCTATCATCGCCTTTAATCTGTACATCGAAATCATCTCTTTCATAGACCTCCATGATGGCATCACCAGCAGCCTCAGCCACAGTGAGCACATCAAGCAGGAGTTCTTTATCTTGAGCTAAAGACATACTCTCTTCCTTAAGGGATTAGCGTTTTGCAGGCAGATAGCCTTCGCTTTCCAAATAACTGAGCAGTTGTTGCGCACACTCTTCGACACTCAGCTGCGCCGTTTTAACAATCACTTCCGCTTGCTCAGGTGTCTCATATTCACTATCGATACCAGTGAAATTAGGAATATCGCCTTTGCGCGCTTTCTTATACAGACCCTTTGGATCGCGTTGTTCGCAAACATCCAGAGGTGTATCGACGAACACCTCAATAAATTCGCCTACTTCAAGTAGCTGACGAACCATTTGCCGGTCAGCGCGGAACGGTGAGATAAACGCTGTTAACACCATCACGCCAGCATCAACAAACAGCTTTGCCACTTCTCCGATACGGCGGATGTTTTCTACTCTATCTTTATCACTGAATCCCAGATCACCACACAGGCCGTGACGAATATTGTCACCATCTAGCAGGTAGGTGTGCACACCATTGTGATGGAGTAGTTCTTCCAGACAACCAGCCACTGTCGACTTCCCCGAGCCACTCAACCCGGTAAACCAAAGAACCGCAGGTTTATGCGACTTGAGCTCTGCGCGCTCCGCCTTAGTAACCTTGTGATGATGCCAAACGATATTATTCATTAAGAAATCCCTCTCGCCAGCTGAAAGTGCTGACTTAACATAGCGATAAATTAACCCAGCTTGTATATTCCAAAAAAGAATTTTTATTTAGTTTTTATTCCATTTTGGAATATGGAGTTTTTAGACGAACTAGCCAACACTACTCAACCAGTAATTCTGACATTATTGAAGCATCGGCACGTCACAAACCAGCCCGATAGAAACTATCTGCACTAGCTTACAGCAAGCTACAGAGAGATAAATCCGCCTTTGCGGCAACAGACTCTCGCACGCTCGCAGCCCTTGGCATACAATAGCGCCTCATATATGTGCCTGTCCCGAGCAGGTTATCTATTTGGAAAACAATCGAGGCCTTAAATGACTCAGGTTCGCACACGCGTCGCCCCCTCACCTACTGGAGACCCCCACGTAGGTACTGCATATATCGCTCTGTTCAACTACGCCTTTGCTAAACAGCACGGCGGCAAATTTATTCTACGAATAGAAGATACGGATCAAGCACGCAGTACCCCAGAATCTGAACAGATGATTGTTAAGGCACTGCGCTGGCTCGGACTGGACTGGGATGAAGGCCCTGACACTGGTGGTGACTGTGGCCCTTACCGACAAAGTGAACGTGGCGATATTTACCAGCAGTATGCCCAGCAACTCATTGCCGATGGCCATGCTTTTTACTGTTTTGCCACCCCAGAAGAACTTGACCAGATGCGCAAAGAACAGCAGGAAGCAGGGTTGCGCCCCAAATATGATGGCCGCGGACTCAATCACACCCAGCAAGAGATCGAACAGAGATTGGCTGCCGGTGATCCCTACGTCATACGTATGAAGATCCCTGAACAAGGCAGCTTCAAGTTTAATGACCACCTACGGGGTGAAGTTGAGATCCCTTGGGAACAGATCGACATGCAAGTGCTGATGAAACAGGATGGCTTACCCACCTATTTTCTCGCCAACGTGGTTGATGATCACTTGATGGGGATCACCCATGTATTTCGCGGCGAAGAGTGGCTACCCTCGGCTCCGAAGTTACTCCAGCTGTACGCCTATCTAGGATGGGAAGCACCGGTTCTGGGTCACATGCCGTTACTGCGTAACCCGGATAAAAGTAAGCTTTCTAAACGTAAGAACCCTACCAGCATCCTCTATTACCAACGAATGGGTTATCTACCACAAGCGCTGCTCAACTATTTAGCTCGCATGGGTTGGTCAATGCCAGATGAAAGCGAAAAATTCACTCTGGAGCAGATGATTGCAAACTTCGATATCAAACGCGTTTCATTAGGTGGTCCGGTGTTTGATCCTGAGAAACTCGATTGGCTGAATGGCCTTTGGATCCGCGAAGACCTCAGTGATGATGACTTTATCAGCGAAATCCACAAATGGGCCTATAACGAAAGCTATCTCCGCCAGATGTTACCCCATATTAAGAGCCGCGTAGAACGTTTCTCTCAAGTCGCGCCTCTCACCAATTTTATGTACAGCGGCCTGCTTGATCTGCCAGCCTCAGCTTTCGATGGCTTAGCCTTGGATGAAGAGCAATTGCGTAAGGTACTGCAATTTGTTGCTTGGAAGATGGACCAACTCAACCACTGGGATAAAGAGCATATTTTTCCGGCATTAAAGTCCTTGGCAAGAGCCATGGATATAAAGATGAAAGAGTTTATGGCACCCATTTTCATCTCTATTGCCGGTACAACGGCAACCTTCTCGGTGGTTGATGCCATGGCAATACTCGGCCCCGATCTGAGCCGCGCCCGTCTTCGTCAAGCGTCACAAACGGTGGGCAGTCCGTCGAAGAAAGAAGCGAAGCGCTGGCAAAAAGAGTTTGATGCTCTAGCAATCTAAGGCTGTTTTCGAAACGGCATACTAGCACTTGAAAGGCGCATTCATTTTTGAACGCGCTTTTTATTTACAACTAATAAATCAAAGACTTAATCACATGTTGTTTTGTGAGGCGCTTCATATTTTCATCTTTAAGCTTGTCGAAAAATTCTGCATTTATCGCCACTTGAGCTAGATATTGATCCTGTGCAACCGATGCACAATATTCAACTAACCAATACTCAAGGAGGAGTTATTATGCGTACTCGCATATTCCACGCTATTGCATTTTCCGCCGCTCTATTAACCACCACGAGTCTGAGTGTTATCGCAAAAGATGCTGATATCGATAGCTCTACTGCTAGCAGCAGTCAGCAAACCATTCAGATAAACCAAGCCAGCGCCGAAGAGATCGCTGATGCTTTGGAGGGTGTGGGGATGAACAAAGCCCAAGCGATAGTCGACTATCGAAACATGTATGGCCCATTTACCTCGTTAGCGACGCTAGAAGCGGTTAAAGGGATAGGAGTAAAAACGGTCGAGGCGAACAGTGCAAAGATCGCTTTTGATGTTCCAATAAAAAAGTAACCCCAGACAAAAATAGAAAAAGGCCGCTACGCGGCCTTTTTACTCTCATAAAACATCATAAAACTGCAAATCATTACTCAACCCGCTTACGACCAGCAAATGAATGGGCTAACGTCGTGCCATCAATACTCTCTAGCTCACCACCAACCGGCACACCATGAGCAATTCGGCTCGCATGTAAACCACAGCTGTTAGCCATATCAGCAATATAGTGCGCAGTAGCCTCGCCTTCTACTGTCGGATTTGTTGCTAAAATGACCTCTTTCAGATCGCCTGCGGAAAATGCCCGCTGTAACTGATCCAGTCCGATATCAGCAGGCCCGATCCCGTCGAGGGGAGACAGGTGCCCCATTAGCACGAAATAGCGTCCATGAAACTGGCCGCTTTGCTCAACCGCAACAATATCCGCGGGGCTTTCCACAACACACAGCACACCACTGGCTTGACGCTTAGGGCTGGCACAGATATCACAAACATCTTGCTCGGTATAAGTACGACAGCGCTGACAATGGCCTACTTTATCTAACGCTTGTTGCAGAGCATCAGCAAGTACAGCTCCGCCACGCCGGTTTCGCTCCAAAAGATGAAACGCCATACGCTGTGCACTTTTTGGCCCCACACCAGGTAAACAGCGCAGAGCTTCAATTAATTCTGTTAATAGCGGTGAAAACTTCATAAAACCAACCGTTGTAAGCAAGGAGGCTAATCTATCAGTGGCAGCTTGTTGCTGTCGAGATCCTTACAACATTCCTTTTCAGGTGATCACTGTCGTCGATAGCCACGTATACTGCAGCTATAACAAACACTCAACGAGTGCCGCAATGACAAAATGGATGGTTCTACCTTTTCTGATCTGCTCAGTAGAGCTTTATGCTGCGACCTGTGACAGCCTGTTTGACGGGCAAGAACGCCGGAAGTTACATAGCAGCGCTTCTATTGAGCTATGCCCCCTCACCAGTAATAAGCCGGTACTGATCGTTAATACAGCGAGCCATTGCGGTTTTACTCCTCATTTCAAAACACTAGAGGCGATACACGAGCAATATCAAGCACAGGGTCTGGTCGTCATCGGAGTACCCTCAGACGACTTTTGGCAGGAAGAAGATAAAGAAAAAGACACGGCCGAAGTATGCTACATCAATTACGGCGTTACATTTACCATGCTGGCCACCAGCAGCGTGCGAGGCGACGATGCCGATCCTATTTTTAAACAACTAGCACAACGCAGCGGCAGCGCACCAAAGTGGAACTTCTACAAATACCTGGTTGATACAGATGGTTCAGTTCAGGTCTTCCCGCCAACCACAGCACCGGACTCAGAAGAGTTTCAACAAGCTATTATCAAGCTGCTGAAATAGAAAAGGCCGCTATTCATAGCGGCCTTTTTAACGACAACGGCTAAAATTTAGTTGCAGGTCGCAACTAAAAGATTACCCTCATCCAGATTGTCATTCACTTCAAACAAGTAAACATAATCACCTGCCGCTGGAATGCTTATTTCACTCTCAGTTTGCGCTCCAGATGCCACTTCAAGATACGTCACTTGATCGACCGTCACACTACCGCCTGCTGCATACTCAAAGGCCCAATCAGCACTGGCAAACTTAAAGGTAAAGTCCGTAGCCATAGGCTCAGCAACTTTTACTTGATAACGGTTATCACCAACATACTCAAACTTATGAGTGTCTGGTGTGGCAGCAAAGTTATCACCGGTTACATAACTCCCCCGGATCCACATATCCTGTCCGATAGGTCCAACTTCACCGGTTGCTGCCGCGTTGCAATCAACAGGCTCGGCCAGCGGCGGAGCCTCTGGTGCAGGCGGGTCATTAGGCTCAAAAACCAGTGGCGGCGCTTCGTACGCGATAACATTTTCACCATAGTTTACATATCCGGCAGCACCTTCCGTGGTATCAAACACTAAGTCACCGGCAATGGCATTTTCGTAGTTGTCATGAACAAGGAACTTAAAGCAGTCAGAACTATCAGTGTACGCAGACACTTCATACACCCCACCGTAGTCACCCACTGTCGCAGCACGAACACCGCTGTCCATAGAAATAGTCTTCTCAAATACTTCCGTTACCGCATCACAACTATCGTCGTTCCAAGCATACAGCTCATAGTCTTGGTAAAGTTCGAACACCTCGGCATCCGTTAAGTCATATGTCATCGACAATGGCAATGCAAAGTGTACGGTTACCGTTTGACGAGGTCTCGCCGCCTCTTCCGCGATAATAATCTGTTCAAGTTTGCTCTCTGCATCAGCTTCATTCAGGAAACCATGGAATACATTATCTTGGTTCCAGTCCATGCGAGAACTAAATGTACCTAACTCAGTATCAACACTATCAAGAGGAATACTTGAGTAATACAATCCTTTTTGAACAACGACCCCACCAGGCACAAGTCTGAGTTTCCAACCATTAGGCAGCTCATTTAGAGCAGTCTCAGTCACGACCCATTCATCTTCAAATCTGTTGACCAAAAACCAAGTGCGCGTTTGTCCATCGGCGTCAACAAAGAAGCTTTCGCTAAAACGAAGTACGTTATAGCCGCTAAGCCCCGGGATCTGAGACTCATCTATTTCTGCGAAGGAAAAATCATCTGCCAACGCTTGAAGGACTTGAGACTCTAGTTCAACAACATCTTGAGTACCCCACTCTGGATATTCGTGTCCAACCCAAAGGCCGTTTTCACCACGCTCCCAGACACGTAAAACTTGGCCGATGTCGTCTTCAGCTTTAGTAAACGGATAGGCAGGTAACGCATAGTGATGGTACGTCGTAAAGTCAGTGGTTCGTTCGTCACTTAATGTGCGAAGAACAGTTGTCCAATCCTGGAACTTGATCTTATTCCCATCAAGGTCAAATACCGGTGTTAAAGACTCTGGATCTAACACATAACGTGCCCCAGACAATTCCGTGATACGTTTACCATCAACCAAACGGGTAGTTTCAGAACGTTCATCCCAGAAGCTGCTGAGCTCTCCACCATCCCAACGGAAATCGGCATACTCTTCCAGTTCTCTATCTCCGCTTTTGGCAAATATAGGCTTGGCATTGGTCTCGACACGTGTCCCGTCGGGAGATACAACTTCGGTAATAACTTCGTTGACGGAGCCATCTGCGCTCCAATCTTTCTCGATGACGTGAGTCACAATGCCCGCTTGACTGGTAGTGCGAGTGCGACTTTCACTATATGTGGCTGTTTCAAGATCAGTGGGTTCGAACTCATCAAACTGAGTTAAATGAACCAAACCATCTTCACTAAACTGCTTCGATTCAACCCGATGCTGAACCATATCTACCGCAGAAAAATCCTGCTCAGCGACTGCAGCAACTAAATCAACATCATCAAATATTCGGCCATTGTCGCGTGCGCCTTCAACGGAAGGTGAGCTCTCGTCAAAGTACTCTAGGTAATCTTTAGATTGCGCGGCGTCATCATAGTTACCAACACGGTAACTTTGCCCCTTGAAATTCATTTCACCATCACGGTCTTTATCGACCTGCCATGAAGAAATGCTTACAAAAGTACCATCGCTAGAGAAAGTTTCCTTCCATTGCGCCGTTTCATACGCAACTGGCTCGCCATCTTCGAGTATCAAATTGTAATGAGCATCTGCGAAGTACTTAACCGCCTCGCCCTCTACCATTCGAGCCTGACCCTTTGTGATGATCTCTGAGTACTCTTCAACCAGGTAAAGAAGCTCCGAGGTATGCCAATCGACAAAACTATAACGGCGTTTTCCAGCTTTAACCGTTTGGTTATCTTCTAGTTGCTGAGCTATTTCGTCGGCCTTGGCTTTAGCCGCCTGCAGATCGTCGGTTCTCTCAATCGCGGCTTGTGCCAATTCAGATTTGAACTCATCAGCAACGGCATCATCAAGAAAGTCACCGAACAACAGCGCATCATCCGCACTTTGAGCCAACGAAGTGGAAACTGTCGCTTTCGCCGCTAGCAGTTCTTGTTTGAGCTGTTCGCTAGTCACTGTACCAGTCAAGGCAAGGTGCAAGGTATCTTCCAGTTCATCAACAGCTAAGGTAGTAAATGGCGTGACAACACCCGCTTCCGCTTGAGCCTGTGCAAAATCTAACTCAGGTAACGGAAGTCCGGATAACACAACGGGGTTAGACGAGAAATCTTCACCAGTATCAACATCAACAGCACCGTCACCCAGCAATGCTCGTAACGGAACTTGCGTTGCTAACATCACATCATCACTGGTCAATACGAGTGAATAGCTCCCCGTATTGTCGGTCACAGCACGAGGTTCCCCTTCATCCAATTGACCATTGAGATTCCTATCAAGGAAAACCACAGCACCAGACACATAGCCATCAATAACTTTGCCGGCTAACGTAATTAAGTCTGTGACTGTAATATCAAAAGGAGGTAACGACGAAGATACCACTCCGTCAGAGGCAGAAATAACAACCGACGTAACAACACCGCTGTCGTCACTTTCAGGGACGCCAGTAATAGCTCCAGTGTTCGTATCAAACTCAGCCCAATCAGGCTTATTTTCAATAGAGAATGTTAGCGGCGCACCACCCGCATCCATCGCTACAGGTGTAAAAGAATAATCCACTCCCTCATCGACCTGAACCACGGGTGCACCTGAAATAGCCGGAGCAACATTGTTAACCGTAATTTCAAAAGCCAGCAAGTTCGCGCTAAGCGAACCATCAGTAACAGAGATAACAATAGAAGAGGTTGTACCCAGATCTGTGGCCGTGGGCGTGCCTGTCAAGCGACCCGTTTGCTCATCAAAAACAGCCCACGCTGGCATTCCTGTAATAGAGAATGTAAGTGGTGATGATTCTGCATCAGCAGATGTAGGCAGAAAGCTATAACTGCTGCCCTCATCGATCGTAGTTATTGGAGAGCCTGAGATTGTCGGCGCTTGATTAACGGGAGTAGAGCCACCGCCACCTCCGCCACCACACGCAGAAAGTACAACAGCCATACCTATGGCTGCTGCCAGTTTACTCTTTGTTAGCATCATTACTGCTGATCCTTTGCACTGTTCAATAGAAATGTAAAAACCCTTAGAGCGAAATACGGAGCATCCAACTCACTCGCAGAGGCGGGAAATTCAGCAGCAGGGTATCAAACTAGCAACGCTAATTTAACCATTACTTAACAAAAATTAATCAGGATCAAAAGTGAAAATAACAATCTGTGAGGCAAATCAAACAGACAAAAAAGCCGCAATGAAGCGGCTGATTTATAAAGAGCGTATTTTACTAAAAAGGCATCTTCATACCTGGAGGTAATTTCATACCACCAGTGGCTTCCGCCATCTTACTCTTATTGGTTTCCTCGATACGACGAACGGCGTCATTGACGGCTGCAGCCACCAGATCTTCCACCATCTCTTTGTCATCTTCCATCAGGCTAGGATCAATCTCAACACGACGTACGCTATGACTACCAGTCATGGTGACCTTAACAAGACCAGCACCGGCTTCACCGGTGACTTCCATATTGGCGATCTCTTCCTGCAGCTTCTGCATTTTATCCTGCATCTGCTGCGCCTGTTTCATCAGGTTGCCTAAGCCACCTTTCATCATCGTTCTTTCCTCATTTTTATCATCATTACAGATGAACTTTTGATGCCGCCAACATACTCAGGGCGACTCAATATTTCAAGTTAATGGCTTGATAGAATCATCATCAACGCTGGCATCGAACTGCTCAACGAAAAACTGAACATTCAGATCGGCGTTGATGATCTGTTTCGTTCGCTCCAACAACTCGTTTTTTAAACGCTGCTGTATCTGCCGAGGAGTTTCATCTGCGTCCTCTTGAGCCAGGTCGATGACTAAAGAGATACGCTGCCCAGACAGATCACTTAATGCTTCGACCAACTGTGCCTGTAAGCGTTCCGTTGCCAGGTGCTTTTGTTCTGCCACTAACCCCAGACGCCAAACATCTCCCTGCTCAATTAGTACCGAGTTGATAGCAAGTTGCCGCACGATCCCACCGAGTTCGCAAAGCTCAATCAACTTGCTCCACACATCATCGGTAGGCAGTAATTTGCGTTTTGATGGCGCTTTTTTGCTTACCGAATCAGCCGTAACTGGCACTGAAGCGGCTTGATTAACAGAGTTTGTCGGTATTGAGCTTTGTCCGCCGCTATCAGCATCCGCTGTATTCTCAGTCACTGCTTGCTGTTGTGACGTTATCTCTTGCTGACTTGTTTCGATAGGCTGTGGCCTGTTTAACATCACCGGGTTGGGTGATGTTGCGCCCAACCCTTTAGGCTTTTTTCCGCTTCGCTCCAAATTCAGTTTATGGCTACGCAGAATATTTCTTGCGGCAATAGCCTTACCCGCCCCGCTCTGAACCTCGGTATTCGGTGCTGGGGCATCTTGAGTTGCCACATCCTGAACAGCGGTTTGCTGTGCTGAAGTTTGCTGACTGCCCGAATAACCATGCTCGGTAGCAGTCAACATAATATGCTCCTGCTCCCTAACCAGTGCGTCTTGCATACTTAATGCGGCGGAGTCACTTGATGACCACTGTTCCTCATCACTACTCTGGTTATCTGTCTCAGCATGACTATCGGTGGTGGAATGCTCGATGACCGCAGGCGCTACCACAAGCGGCGCAGTTACGCTCTCGGGTGACGCCTCTACCTCATCATGACTAACGCCAACACTTGAGCCTGCCTCAGCATAGGCTGCCACTGGAACACTGCTACCATGGGGCTGCTGCGGAGGCTTTTCCGGCTCATCGGCAACCGCTTGCGGTTGTGGATCCAAGACTGGGAGATCTGACGGCCTGTTCAAAGGCTCTACCGGTTTCGGCGTGGTCTTGTTGGCACTAGATTCGACTATTGCTACCGGGGGTTCCCCTCCCGGCTCTGCACTGCTTGTTACCACACTATCAGCATGAGCACTCAAAGTGCTGACGTTCTTGTTGGGTTCAACGCCCTGCTCAGTTCCCTTTGGGCGAAAGCTCAGGCAACGTAACAGCGTCATTTCCAAAGCCACCCGCGGATCAGGAGAAAGTGGCAACTCTCTGCGTCCCTCGACCATAAAACGGTAGTAAAGCTGAACCATCTCAGGGGCTATACCACCGGCTAATTCAGGTAGTCCCTGCCATAGGGCAGACTGTGCGATGGAATCATCCATACCTATCTGTTGCAACATCGCAATACGATGCAACGCATCAGACAACTCGGAAAGCAGTTTATCGAAATCAGGAGAGTATTGAGCCAAGTGGGCAACTTGCGCCATCGCGGCGGAACCATCGCCCTTGACTATGGCGGCTAATAATTGCGTCAGCTGTTCACGTTGCACCGTACCCAACATCTGACATACCGTCAGGTAAGCCGCAGAGCCATTGCCGTGAGCAACCGCTTGGTCGGTCAAACTAAGCGCATCCCGCATGCTACCTCGAGCAGCACGGGCGATCTCAATCAGCGCATCATTGTCGAACGGGATCTGCTCAGCACTGAGTACCGAGCGTAAATGATTTGATATCTCATCCACCGACAGACTACGAAGATTAAACTGCAAGCAGCGGGATAAAATAGTGATAGGCAATTTTTGCGGATCAGTGGTGGCCAGCAAAAATTTCACATGGGGCGGCGGCTCTTCCAGAGTTTTTAACAGCGCATTGAAACTGTGTTTAGACAGCATATGCACTTCATCAATCAAGTAAACCTTATAGCGCCCACGAGTCGGCCGATACTGCACGTTTTCCAATAACTCTCGTGTATCTTCGACTTTGGTACGCGACGCCGCATCAATTTCAATCAAGTCAACAAAGTTGCCCTGCTTTACCTCCATACAGGCGCTGCATACACCGCAAGGTGTCGGTGTCGGTCCCTGCTCACAATTCAAACTCTTTGCGAGTAGCCTTGCGATGGTGGTTTTTCCCACCCCTCGCGTACCACTAAAGAGAAAAGCATGATGCAGTCTCTGTTGTGCAATACCGTTACTTATCGCCTGAACAACATGAGGTTGGCCAACAACTTCAGCAAAGGTTTGAGGCCGCCATGTACGTGCTAACGCCTGATAGCTCATCTGTGTTAATCACCCTCAAACTGACATAGATAGTGACACTCAATTCCGTGCTCGACTAAACGTTGCTCGCCACCGATATCAGGCAAAGAGATAACAAAACTCGCACCAACAACCTCTCCCCCCATACGACGAACCAGCTTAGCCGTGGCCTCAATGGTGCCGCCTGTCGCCAGTAAGTCGTCAACTAACAGCACTTTGTCACCTGGCTCAATGGCATCAACGTGTAATTCCAACGTGTCCATACCGTATTCGAGCTCATAGGTCTCATCAATCGTCTCGCGAGGTAGCTTATTTGGTTTTCTTACCGGCACAAAGCCAACCCCTAGCGCAAGAGCGACAGGAGCACCAAAGATAAAACCTCTAGCCTCGGTACCGACAACTTTGGTGATACCCGTATTTTTAAAGGGCTCAGTTAACAGAGAGATGGCCAGAGAAAACGCCTCTCCGTGCTCGATCAGTGAGGTGACATCCCTAAACTGGATCCCCGGCTTGGGGTAATCTGGAATGGTTTTAATATTGTTACGAATAGTGGCGAGGTTCTGCGGATCCATGGAAATCTGTTGTTAGGAAAACATTGGAACAAAGATTACCATAGAACGTCACTATGCAGAAAAAGCCACACGCAGGCTTGCATCACAGAAGGGAGATTTAGGCAGCCATCGAGCGGTGGCACTGCTTTATTGTTTCCAGCAATAGGTCACCGTTTATCGGTTTGGATAGGACGCCATCAACTATCTGGCGATCATATTCGCAATGGCTATCCGTGCTCAACAACAGAATAGGGGTATTACTGTAGGCAGGAAGTCGACGAATGTTTTTCGCCAACGTCATACCATCCATAATAGGCATACGTTGATCGATAACCACAGCCGCAAAGCTACGTTTTCGTGCATAAGTTAATGCACTCAAGCCATCACCGGCTTGTTCAATATAGACACCGAGCATTTGAAGCTGCAAGGCTAAGGCCTTACGCACTTTAATGTTGTCATCCACTAACAATACTGTTTGTTCCATTTGCCTCACGTCCTTATCTGGTGACTACGAGCGGCGATCGCGGGGCATTATAGAGAAAACACCTCTAATCGCTAGCCTCTATGCCGCAACAACGTAAAACAGCCATCACAAAATCGATAAATTACGTCAATACATCGGTACAGATCGACATTGACTACTTGGTATGACCTATCCCTGAACAGATAAGTTTCATCAAAAAGAAGCTAAAAATAACTAGCAAGAGGAATATAGGAAGGCACAGCAAAGGGAAAGGCTAACACCGTTGTGAAAGCCTCGACAGTGTTTAACCTACGAGCTTAAACCACGTCAAAGTGGCAGGTAAGGTAGGGATTAACAGGACAGCTAAAAAGCCCAAAAAATAGGCAAAATTAAAGGGTTCTTTAAACGGTTGCTCAGACATACGACACCATCAAATTGATCTAGATCAAAACAAAGCGCGCATGCTACTGAAAAAGCCACTCGGTCACAAGCATTAGTCAGAATGAAAATGACGAATAATTCCACGCTGCGATAACTGAGCAACTATCTGCGCAACTCCACCTGTTAACTGCTCAATATTGAACTGAGGAGCAACAGCAATTAGCTGTTCAGCTAACGTCGTAATAGTGCCACCCGGTGTTTCACTCAACATTTGCAATAACTGAGCAGTCATCGCATTAAGTTCTAGAAAACACACCTCATCCTGACGATCGCGATACACCGCTAAATAGGTTGGCTGTTCCCCCACAGCTGCGGGCTGGAACTCAACACTAATATGGTGCACAGGGTACTGGTAGCTGACCACCATCGCGGTATTAGCCAACATTAGTCGCTCAGAGGTTTCCGGGGCGGTAGCAACAAATCCGTCCGACTCAGTATCTAATGCAGCAGACACAGCAAGCTCGACCCATTCGTAATGGGCCAACTCGCGCATAAATGTCGGGTCGGCATCTCCAAGCTGATATTCATCAGCAAGAAAGGTCACGAATTCATTGGAGATATCGAGAAAAATGGGAGATCGGCAATCATGGCAGGCAAAAAACTGACGCACCAATACGAGCCACTCATCCTCATGATAAAGCGAATGAAGCACAGGGAATGCTGAATCAATGAAGCCTTTGACATTATTAAAAAATAGTTCCCGGTATACCTTCAGTCGACGCTCTTCGATACCGCTAGGAGGCTTGTTATCAAGTGGCTGACGAATATGCTCAGTCAACTCATATTGAATGACCTGAAATGATCTCATGCTATCAACACCTCAGGCTCAACAGCGATGCTCTGCTGGATCTGGCGGATCTTATCAACCTCTAGCAGCAACTCTTTCATCGGCGGTAAGTTAAAATCCCTTTCTAATAAAGTCGGAAGTACCCCATGAAATCGATACGCCTCCTTTAATAAATTCCAGACCGGGTCAATCACGTCCGCCCCATGGGTATCAACGATTAAATCATCGGCTTCGTTATAGTGCCCGGCGACATGAATATAGCGGATCCGTTTGCTCGGCAGTCCGCGCAAAAAAGTGACCGGATCATAGCCATGATTAACTGAATTCACATAGATGTTATTAACATCTAACAGTAACTCACAGTCCGCTTCTTCCAATACTCGATTGATAAAATCGAGCTCATTAATCTCCTGGCCGGGCGCGGCATAATAAGAGACATTTTCGAGAACCAATGGGCGCTCTAATATCTCTTGCACCTGTTTTACACGATCCGCGACATAGAGTGCGGCTTCTTCTGTGAACGGTATTGGAAGCAAGTCATAAAGATGGCCGTAACCGGAGCAGTAGCTGAGATGTTCTGAATACAAAGAAATTTGGTGTGCATCCAAAAAAGCTTTGACCTGGCGAACAAACTCCAAGTCCAACGGCTGTGGCGCACCAATCGACAAACTCAACCCATGACATAAAAACTGATGACACTCAGTTAACTGACGAAATTGCTTGCCGAATTTACCACCCAATCGCATCCAGTTTTCTGGAGCGACTTCCCAAAAATCGACCTCATTGGCTGACTTAGCGAGTGCATCATCCAGCATTTCTCTGCGCAGCCCTAAGCCGGCGCCTTTAATTTCGTCAACAGGCTTCATCTTACTACCCCGAACTTCTCAATGCCCAGAAACAACTACAGCCAGCTGCTGCTGGCTGTATGCCATGGCGTTTCCACCAGCAAATTAGTAGTTACTTAGCACCACCACATTTGCCTTCGCCGCATTTACCTTCTTTGGCAGCTTTCTTTTCGCCACCACATTTACCTTCGCCGCACTTGCCTTCTTTAGCGGCTTTCTTTTCGCCACCGCATTTACCTTCGCCGCACTTACCTTCTTTGGCAGCTTTCTTTTCGCCACCGCATTTACCTTCGCCGCACTTACCTTCTTTGGCTGATTTCTTACCTTCACCACACTTGCCTTCGCCGCACTTACCTTCAGCGCCATCAAGTTGATAACCAGCGACCAGATCCTGCACCGCAAATGGATTTGCTTCAGCATGTGCCGGCAGAGCGGCTAATGAACCAATAACAACCGCACCCAGAGCTGCTGCAACGCTAGTTTTCTTAATCTTGTTCATAACGATTTCCTTTTTACGTATTTAACAATTTTGTTGTGGTTAATATCGAGTCGTTGCTTCAGCCACAGCCCCGATGTATTTGATAAGACCTTACCGGCCAGATTTTTATTTCACTTTTTTTCAATGATTTTGATCAACATAGTTTAGAACAAGAAAGGTAGAACCGCGTGACGCCTCTAAAACAAGCGATTAAACTGCTGCGAATTGAACAACAGAAGCCGGCTTCTACCCATGCAAATATATTTGGCCCCAATGGAAGGCGTGATGGATGACGTCATGCGCGATCTCTTGACCAGGCGGGGTAATTTCGATCTTTGCATGACGGAGTTTGTTCGGGTTTCTGATGGTCTATTACCGAATAGAGTCTTTCGCCGTTACTGCCCTGAGCTCGCATTAGGGGGCAAGACACCGAGCGGTACTCCGGTGAGAATACAGCTCTTGGGTCAAGATCCCGAGCTGTTAGCAGAAAACGCCGCCAGAGCGATTTCACTAGGGTCGCAAGGGATCGACCTGAATTTTGGTTGCCCAGCCAAAACCGTTAATAAAAGCCGCGGAGGCGCAATACTTTTACAATCCACAGCACAGATTGAACGTATCGTTGCCAGCGTTAGAGCTGCTATCCCCTCCAGTAGTCAACTGTCGGTAAAAATTCGCTTAGGGTGGGAAGATTGCCAGCTAGCGGAAGATAATGCGCTGGCGATAGAAGGCGCAGGCGCTAACAGTCTCATCATTCACGGCCGCACCAAAGCACAAGGCTACCTGCCGCCTGCCGACTGGCGACGCATAGGAAAAATCCGCTCGCACCTTAAAATACCGGTAATAGCCAACGGTGACATTTGGAGCCCTGATGATTACCGCCAGTGTCGAGACGAAAGTGGTTGTGATGACATCATGTTAGGTCGTGGAGCCCTGCGTATGCCCAATTTGGCAGCACAAATAAAGGGAGCCAATAGAGGCGTTAAGATCCCCCCGGATGATTGGCAAGCAATAAAAATTGAACTGGGTTACTTCTACCGTCTGACAATGCGTTCACGCAATAGAGCCTATTTTGCCAATCGAACTAAGCAATGGTTGGCGCAATTAGCCCTCCGTCACCCCAAAGCAAAAGAAGCCTTTAACAGGATCCGCAAATTGACGTCAGATCAAGAAATAGTCAGAGTTCTTTGGCAGCATTCAAGCGATTTGATTTAGGTCATCCGAAATAGCCAAGCCGTTACCTATGATAGCTACATCACATTTTGTATTTTTATTAGGTCAAAACGGTAGCTTACATGTGTAGCCCTTTGAGCAAACAGCACCAAGAGAAGTTTGAAGATATGCTATCGCAACAAGCTGATGCCCTGTGTAAACAAGCACAGGCGTTGCACATTTCATCACAAGCATTGGCAGCCAATGGCGATATCAAACAGCCCAACAGCATCGACCACTGGATAGACTTTCTCTATCAGTGCAATGACGATGCCTCTTTCCAGATAAGAAGAAAACTTGAAGGCATTGCGGCCGCACAGCAGCAAATTGAGCTGGGTCTGTATGGGCTCTGCTCTGATTGCGAAAGCCCAATTACCCTAGAACGCTTACTCCAGGAGCCTTCCCAGCAGCGTTGTGGCATCTGCGAAGCTAAATTCAACCAATTATCAGCCAGTAGCAAACGAGTCTGGCTCTAAGTGAACCTCAGATAAATGGCCGCACTTGAACCAGTGCGGCCACTTCAACTCAAGAAAAAGAGTTAATCCAATTATCCACCTTCTCTTCAAGTACTGCCAACGGCAAACTGCCATCGAGCAATACTTGGTTGTGGAATTCACGCAGCTCGAATCGCTCACCCAAAGCAGCTTCAGCCTTCTCCCTTAGCTCAATGATTTTCAGCTGGCCAATCTTATAAGATAAGGCTTGGCCTGGGATCGCCATATAGCGTTCAACTTCAGCGACGACGTCAGACTTCGCCATGGCGGAATTATCCAGCATATATTGGATGGCTTGCTCTCGACTCCAGCCTTTGGCATGTAGACCTGTGTCGACAACCAAGCGCATCGCGCGCAACATTTCATCGCTCAACTTTCCAAAGTATTGATAGGGATCTTTAAACAGGCCCATCTCCATTCCAAGATATTCCGCATAGAGCGCCCACCCCTCAACAAAGGCTGTCGCACTACTAAACCTCTGATAGGCAGGCAGATCGTCCAACTCTTGCTGAATAGTGATTTGAAAATGGTGCCCAGGGGCAGCTTCGTGTAACGATAAGGTGGTCATCCCCCACTTAGGTTGCGCTTGCAAATTGTATGTATTGATATAAAAAACACCCGGACGAGAACCGTCAGGAGAGCCAGGCTCGTAAGAGGCTCCCGCTGCAGACTGCTCTCTGAATGCCTCAACGGGCCGAACTTCATAGTCGGTCTTAGGCATCACGTCAAAATAGGCAGGGAGTACAGCATTGATTTGCGCTTTTAAGCCACTATAGCCTGCGATCAGCTGACTTTTGTCACTAAAAAAATAACTTGGGTCAGATGCCAGGTGCTGCAAGAATGCTGAAAGATCACCAGTAAACCCTACTCGTTGACGCACTGCTTCCATCTCATTCCGGATCCGAGCAACTTCCCCTAAACCAATATGGTGGATCTTTTCCACTGGCATCTCGGTTGTTGTATGACGATTGGCCAGATGTTGATACCAGGTCGCGCCGTTCGGCAGATCCCACATCCCATCAGAGCCTCTCGCTAACATAAGATATTCATCGTTCAAAAAGCGGTAGAGCTTAGTAAATGAAGGGATCACGAGTTCAGAAATTGCTTTGCGATAATCCGCCTGGAGCTGTTGCTGTTGTTCTTCGCTCAACGATGAAGGAAGCTGCTTAAGTGGCTGTACAAAAGTACTGGTGTCTATATCGGTAACCAGTTGTGACGATATCTGCTCAAGCATTCGCTCAACTAATATCTTCGGCAACACAACGCGACTCTCGGCCCCTTCTCGCATCCTGACGATGACATCATCAACCCAAAGTTCAAAGCCGGCCATGCGCGCCATAAAATCACGATAGTCTTTTTCTGTAGTAAAGGGTTGTGCGCTCTCCCCACTGCCAAGTTGCACAAATGTGCTGTAGCGAGAATAGAACTGATTAATCGGCATAAAACGCTGTGGAAACGTTTCATCTGCGAGATCGACTTGGCGATCGTACAGAAATATATCCAAGGTTAACTTTCGTGCCGCAGATAACTTATCCCTAGGGATCGCTTCGGCCTTTTCTTCATAGCTGGCATTCAACTCATGCCTAGCATGTAAATAAGCGTCGGTAAGATCGTTGCCCAGCACACCATTATACTGATACTCCCCCATGAATGGCGCATACAAAGGGTCTAACGCTAGCACTTCATCTAAGTAACCATCAACCAAAGTTGTGACGGCTTGATCAGCTGATTTAGCGGACTGAACAGTTATGTCAGATTTGGGTTCACAACCTGATAAAAAAAGTACAAAGGCTATGATAAAAATAATTCGTTGCATCACTTACTTCCAACCTATCCATCGACTGCGTTCTATACTTGAGCTAACTACGATAATAAAACTCAGAGCCGATTGTTATGATTTTTTCCTATCGAAATAGTGCATTTAGGGACGTTGTTACAGGTTTATATAACCAAGCCTACTTCTTAGAGGTGTTTCAACGGGAATGGAAACGACAACTTCGAGAGCAGCAATCACTTTCCATCTTATTAATTGATCCACATTTACCGCACACGCCACAAGCACAACAAAAGCTTTTGCTAAACAAATTAGCCAGATTACTTGAAGACAGCACTTATCGCGCTACCGACATCGTTTCCCGAATCGATCCCATGTTATTTACACTTTGCCTTTTCAATCTCAATGAATCCGGTACAGAGACCGTACTGAACCGACTGTTTGCTATGTTAGAACAATTGCAGATCAGCCAAAGCGAGGAAAACGGCGCTCCAGTAAACATTGCCATCGGGGCTTTGAACGTCCTGCCATCACCAGATATTGAGATCGACTCTTTATTCGCTGAACTACAAAGATTAACGAACGCCGCAGAACAAAAAGGGCAAAACCAGTTTGAACTGGAACGTTTATCGATACACGCAATGAGACACTAAATAGAAATAAAAACGGCTTCCGAAGAAGCCGTTGATTCTAAAGCTTAACGCCGTTACGTCCTGCCTTTTCCCGAATATAAGCAGTCCAGCTGGTAGCTGACTTCTTAGTATTGGGATATTCCTTAGCCTTCAGAACACTGGCGTAAGCATCTTTATAGTTGTTCTGATAGAGGTAGGCCTCAACCAAAGACATATAGATGCGTCCAGGGTTTGTTACCCCTAGTTCCAGAGCTTTATGGTAAGCATCGGCTGCTTGCTGATAGTTCTGATTTTGCAACTGCAAATTAGCCAACTTGCGCCAATAGTTAGCATCACCGGTCAGTTCTGCAGCGGCCTTATAGTACTCAGCAGCGCGATCAATCTCTTTTGCTGAATGCCATGTATTAGCCAAAACAGACAGGCTTTGTTCATTGCGTTCAAGCAAACCAGATTTCAAGTATTTATCCTGAATCACTGCAGATTTGTAAGGCATTCCATTTGTCGCATAAAGCTGAGCAAGCGCTTTAATTTCATTTGGCTTTTCGAGGATCTTTTGCTTATAAGCAAGTTCCATCGTCGCCAGCGCTTTTTGATACTCATCAACCATCATATAAAACATGCCAAGCTGTGGCCACCAACGTGTATCTTCAGGAAATAGGCTAACAAGTTCCTCTAATACGCGAACACTCTTCTTAAAGTCTTTCTGCTCATAGTAAGAAGAAAGCTTTAATACGTAGGCGTTCTTTTCAGGCTTACTAGAAACCGCAATAGCCTGATCAATGGGGGCAATCATATCGGCATAGCGACCAATCTGATAATAAGCCTGCGCCTTTCGAAGATAGACTGAAACATCTTGCTTTCCAGTAAATTCCATCCACGCATCATAAGACGTAATTGCATCGGCAAACATCTCTGCTTGCATCTGCAAATCTGCCAACAATCGCAAAGATTGAGCCTGCTCTGCAGTGTTCAATACATCGGGCTCGACAGAAGCCTTCAAGAGTTCAACAGCCTTTTTAGTCTGTCCCTCTTGAAGTGCATACATGTTACCTAAGAACCGGTCAATGTAGGCTTTATCGTAAGCTTTACTCGCTTTCTTCTTTACATCGTTCAGGATTTCAATGGCACCAGGGATGTCATTGTTTTCTGAATATGCTTCAAAAGCGCGTGTTACTTTCTTACCTAAGTTCTGAGACAACAAGCGCGTTTTACGCTTTTTATGCTTCTCTGCAACAGGATCTTTCTCAGCCGCACTCACTGTATTTGCGACAGGAAGACTAAAAGCGAAGACTGTCGCGAATAATGCGATAGCTATATTCTTAATCATCAATCCCCTCCCAAACTGAAGTCTAACTGAACAACAATACCTGGCTGCTCCACCGCTTTACCGTCTACAAATTTAGGGTCATAAACCCATTTACGCAGAGCTCGCTTAGCGTTTTTATCAAATACACGCTTGGGCTGCCCTTCAAGGACTTTGATGTCCTTAGGTCGCCCGTCTGTACCGATAGTAAAGCGCAGTTTCACCCAACCTTCGATACCATCTCGAGCAGCTTTGGGCGGATAATCAGGTGGAATACGGACTTTAGGCGTCGCGTCCCCCTCCTTCTTAATCGCACCAGGGCCCCCCATTCCGCCAGCATCTGAAGATATATCAACAGCAGGTACATCAAGAGAAATACCCGGTGCAGAGTTATCTACTGGATCTGGCTCAACTGGTGGCGCCTTTGGCGGCTGTTTAGGTGGCGGTGGTGGCGGTGGCGGAACACGACGACGTTCCTGTACCGACGATTTGGGTTTATCCATCACGATATCGATCACGGGCGTTGGAGCACCCGCTTCGTGCCGTTTAGGCCCCCCTCCAATGAGAGCAGCCATAAATACGAACAGACCGAAGGTGACGGCTACGCCCAACAATAGGGAAATCAGTAACCGTACCATAGTTAGTTATTCTCCGCGGCAACCGATATCTTGTCGATACCTGCCTGCTTCACTTGGTCCATCACTTTAACAACGACACCATGTTTGGCTTCGACGTCAGCTTGAATAACCACAGTATCAGTAGGCTGCTCTGCCAGCATACGTTCGATATTAGCGCCAACACGCTCTACATCAACCATACGCTTGTCCATCCAAATTTCGCCATTCTCACGAACAGCAATAAAAATGTTAGCATTCTTCTGCTTAGTTGCAGTTGATGCTTTTGGACGAAGAACTTCAATACCCGCTTCCTTAACGAAGGAGGTCGTCACAATAAAGAAGATCAGCATGATAAATACGATGTCGAGCATCGGCGTCATATCAATGCCGGCTTCCTCTTCTTGGCTTCTATGTTTACGTGCCATCTCAAAATCTCTCTTTAATGATGCGGCAAGCTGTCGATCAGACTCTCGCGGGCCACTTTAACTTTGGCCTCAAGGCGTGAACTAAAAAATACGCCTGATAATGCAGCAACCATTCCTGCCATTGTAGGGACAGTTGCCATCGAGATACCTGATGCCATCAAACGTGGGTTACCCGTACCTTGAACAGCCATGATCTCAAATACCGCGATCATACCTGTAACGGTGCCAAGCAAACCGATCAGTGGACAAATAGCCACCAGCGTTTTGATAAACAGCATGCGTGCATTCAGCTTTTCAGCCGCTTCGGAAATCCAGGCCTCACGGATCCTGTGTGCGTACCATGAAGTGGTATCTGCGCGAGCATCCCAATTCGCAACGATAGCGTTGCGAACACGAGGAAACTCAACGTAGAGGAACCAATATCTTTCGATCATTAGTACCCACATTAGGAAAAGCGCGGCCGCAACGATCCAGAGGACGTCACCGCCAGTAGCGATGAAGTTCCTGACAGATTCCCAAAGCTCCATCAGGTAAATCATCATTAGGCTTTCTCCTGCTCCGCATGAGCGGCCACAATTCCAGCGCTCTGCTCGTCAAGTACTTGAACAATGCTCTTGCTGCGAGCAGCAACCAAGCTATGCACAAGGATCAATGGCAATGCAGCAATTAGGCCCTGGGCCGTTGTTACCAATGCCATAGAGATAGAGCCAGCCATCACTTTAGGATCGCCAGTACCAAACAGTGTGATTGATTCAAACGTTTTAATCATACCCGTTACAGTACCTAACAGACCCAATAGTGGGGCAATTGCGGCTAAGATTTTGATAATGGCTACACCACGTTCGATTCTAGGAGTCTCACGTAACACAGCTTCATCAAGTTTGAGTTCAAGATTTTCGGTATCCGAAGCCTTGTTCTCTTGATATACCTTAAGAATACGGCCCAGAGGGTTGCCTTCATTAGGCGCATCAGTATTTTTCAATTGACGACGGATCTTGGCACCAATCAAGCCCAAGGTAATAAAGCGTTCAATAGCGATCAAGAAACCAAGCGCTAGCACGCCGGTAATGATGTAACCAACCAAACCACCTTGATGATAACGCTCTGTAATCGTCGCTTTCGCTGTCTGTAAACCTAAAATCAATCCCTGTGATGGATCGATGTACAAAGGTTCGAAGCCTGCCGTTGCTTGATTGAACGTAGAAACTGCGCCAACGATGTAGCCGTCAGGCTGACGACCTAATGGCTGCACTGTTGCTGTATCAGAACCAAACAACAGGTACTTATCTTCACCTAGGAGGTTAAAAGTACCGACACGAGTAACAGTTTGCTCGGTGCTACCACCTTCAAGTTCGACAACCTCGGCGTTGAATTTAACCACTTTGCCTGATTCTGTCATTTCGGTCTGAAGAGCAAACCAAAGATCTTCCAACTCTTTCAGGGTTGGTAGCTCTTTAGCTTCAGCCAATTTAGACAGCAGCTCGCCTCGGCCTTTATATTGAGCGCTAACGATGGAAGTAGAAATACGGCCAACGGTATCACCGGCTGCTTGGCGAACCACACCAAACATTTCACCCAAGGTACCCTTGGCATTCTCCAACTCAGTCTCTTTTTCGACTAAAGCTAATTCATTCGCGTTAAACTGCTTTTGTAGTTTAACTTGGCGAGCTTCTTCTGCTGCCTGCGCTCTTTTAGCTTTTTTCAATAGAGAGAGTTTGTCTGCTCGCTCATCAAGGAATTCCTGCTCACGTTCCTTATTCAGCTTGCGTTCGCTGATGCGATCTTGCTTCACCTGTTTGAGCAGTTGGTCAAGGCTCGCGACGTTTGCAGATGCTGGTAAGGCTGTGAAAAGTACAGCGGCAGCAACTGAGATACTTACTAGAACTTTTCTCATTTTCCACTCTCCGCTGCTTTAACAGGTAGTTTGATCAAATCGACCGCAGCCTGCTTGCGTGCCATACGAATCGCTTGAGTAATCGGATTCAGATATTCATCACCAAGCACTTGCCAAGCTCGGGCGTCGTTATCCCAAACCCAAGCATTTTTCTGATCTAGTGACTGAGCAACAAAAACCACACGACCCAAGTGGAAAAGATCAACTGTGACAACAGAGCCATCAAGCTCTAGTTCACCTTGATAGGATGCAATCTTGTTACCGTAATCGTTTTCGATCTGGTAAGCCTCTAGCACCTGACGATATTTCTCAGAAGTGGTAACGTCAGACCGCCCCATCAGCTCACGTAGGCGCTCAACGCGTTCAGTACGATCTTTGAGCAGAATAGGCACATCGAGAGCAATAAACTGTTCCAGCGTATCGATCATGCGATACATCAGTGGAACAACACCTTGGCGGGTCTCTTCGATACCATCTATTTGCGTTTGAAGCGAAGAAAGAACGGCATTTTGATCATTGACAAGGCGCTGTAAATGATCGTTATAAACTTTTAAATTTTCAGTCTGGTCGACGACTTCACGATACTCAACAAGCAGATCTTGGCTCTGCTCGTACAGGCTATCGATCTTATCCTGTGACTTTGCAGCTTCTTTATGAATACGGACCGATTCTGCCTGGACATCAGAAAGCGGTTCCGCTGTAGCGCTCACGGTAGCGAAGGCAAAAGCCCCAGCCAACGCAGAAGCGATAAGGCTTTTCTTTAATACTCTGGACATAGTTCCCAACCAACTATTGGCGTTAGAATTTCCATGACGGATCATGGGTTTTTTTTGGCTATTGTCTTTCTTATTATTAGCGTGTGCAAACAGCGCACAACAACTGACAAATCCTCTTAGATCTTGCCAGAAATGTCAATAAATCATGCCAAACGTTTCATTTTGAATGTAGATAACTGTAAAGCATATGTTGCAAACAAGGTACTTAGGCAAAATGAAAACGAGCCTTTCTCTATAGGTTTCAACCACAACCTATGTGAACCAGCAGTTAAATGCGATTGTGATTCGACGACCGGAGCCTACATAAGGAGAGACCTCATGCATTAAGTAGCTAGGAAAGATAACTAAGTCACCAGCTTTCGGTTGTATCACAAGAGTATTGTGACTTAACGGCCCTTGTAACGAACAATTACCGGCGTCACGATGCATTTTGATTGCGGGATTTGGTGTCGCAAACTTTACTAATCCACTGTCCTTTGATTCCGCAAGAGATTCACCTGGATCAACAAAATAGATGCCAGACCAGCTAGCGTTTGGATGATTATGCTGTGACACATAGCCACCATTCGACGTTAAATGTACCCAGCTATGAATATTAGGTTTAAGTTTAAGCGAAGCAGTTTGATCAAGGTTGTTTAGCTTTGCGACACTATGCAACAAACTATGCATGATAAATTTACGCAGCGATCTGATCTGAGGTTCTTCTCGATCCAATAAGGCCCATTCAGACTCATATATATTGACTTGATTAGTCGGTACTGGCTGAAGCGTTTTATAAACCCCATCTTTTTCCCAAGCCAAAAACATATCGCGAAGATCGCGATTCAAAGCTTCCGGTGATGGATAAGAAACTCTAACAATGGGTACAGCGAAGTGCATACCAATGTTGATGTTTGACTGCATAAAAACCCCCATAAAAAAAGGCAGACCAAGTCTGCCTTTTTTACTGTCACCTAATACCAATTAGAAATTGATTTGAGTGCTCAGATACCAACGACGACCAACGAGGTCGTATGTGTACAAGTCGGTATTTGAATCATTATAGCTTGTGTAATAAGGAGGCTCTTCGTCCCACAAGTTGTTTACACCTGCTTGAATTCGAACATTATCCAATACGTTATAACCAACTGACGCATCATGATACCAAACCTCATCAACTTCCAAAGAGCCTGGGTTCTCGTAGTCTGCAGGATCTTCTCCATACAGCGCTTTCAACTCATCAGTCATCGAATCGATATAACGGATCTGATAGAACGCGTCCCACTTATCTCCTGCAACTTGCAGTGCTAAGTTAGATTTCCACTCAGGTGTAGATCCAGAACCAAATGTAACAACACCAACGTAATCTAACTTAGTTCCGTCCGGGCTGGTTTCTTCGAACTTATCTACCCACGTAGTATCCCAAGTTACCGTCCAGTCTAGACCCGTTGCTTGGAAGTTATAACGCACGTTGAAGTCAATACCAGCTGTTTCTAACTTGGATGCGTTTTCATCCAAGTAGAGAATGCCATCAACTTCACCGTCAGCTAAACGAGTAAAGTCATTACAGTAAGAACCTGAACCTCCGATACCACCATCAGCAGACGCGTAGCACTGATTAAGCTTTGTGGTCGGGTCAATCTGTGAGATCGCATCGTCAATCTCAATACTGTAATAATCTACAGTCAAAGATAAACCATCACCTAATCCACCAAACAAACCATCAAAGTCAGCTACGAAACCAGCGGTGAAAATATCAGCCACTTCAGGGCTCAAATCTTCGTTACCACCGGCAATAGCACGTACTTGACCGTCCTGCTGCTCATAGGCTCCGCCAAGGTCAGCCATACAGTTTTGATAAGTGTTGCTATTTGGATCGAGGGTCTGCCAATTACTACAAGGGTCACTATAACCCTCATAAGAATCGCCTTGACCACCAAACAATTCAGGAATACTTGGGGCACGGAAAGCTTGGTCTGTGTACTTAGAGCGGATCATGAAGTTCTCATTGATTGTCCAAGTAGCCCCCAAGTTCCACGTACTATCGGAACCAAACGTCGAATAATCAAAATAACGCATCGCTGCAGTCATATCCAAACGTTCAACACCCGGCAGGTCTGCGAGCACAGGAATTGCTAATTCGAGGTAACCCTCGTTAACGTCGTATTCACCTTCTGTAGGTAAAGCAGCGTTACCACCACCGATACCGTATTGAGACAATACATCTGGGTTATCAGAGCCAGTTTCACGACGATGCTCAACACCGAACGCAAAGCCCATCATACCGGCAGGTAACTCAAACACTTCACCTGAAATATTCGCACCGTAAAGCTCTTGGCTGTTATCACCAGTATCCACTTCGGTATAAGAGACATAGTTAGCAGCAGCAGCAAGCTGGTCGTCGGTCATATGACCTACACCGAACCAGTTCGCACATGGAACTTGGTCTACGCCATTACCACCTTCAACACAGACGCTTTCATCCATGGTCTCAGCGAAACGCTCTTTATTGACCTGGTTCTTAGTCTTCGCTGTACCATTGTTACGAGCATACTGATAAAAAACTTCCCAATCGAAAGTTCTTTCAGCCGCATCAAACGTACCATTGAAGCCGGTAACTAAACGGAAAGTATCAACTTCCTGTTCCATTTTACGAGGGCCAATATCCGTCATACGGCGGGTATTCATGGTCGCATCGAATTCATCTGCGTCGTTCCAAACACCATCGCCATTTACGTCATTAAAGAAACCGTTTTCTGCAAACCAGCCATCAGACGTTGTCGGGTTGTAGTATGAACCTGCAGCCGATGTGCCAAGGCCATCAGGACGGGTTGGAGCCATTTGCTGCTTAGAACGGCGGTTGGTATACATACCTTCAGCAAACACACTGATATCATCAGCTACGTCGTACTTACCGTTGAAGTTCAACTGCACACGGCTTTGTGGTGTATCGAGGTATGAAGAAGAAGCGTAGTTGTAGCTGTCTTCAAAGAAACTGTAGTCTTTAAAGCTTTGGCCACCAGCACCAACTTCACCGAGGCTCTGACCGCCAGGCAACCACTGTCTTTGCCCGCCTACACCATCACCGTTGGCATCAACTAAATTACCACGACCACCGATGGTGCCGCTTGAACCGCCACAGAATTTGTCGTACTTACCGTCGCCATCCAAATCAAGGAATTCGAAGATTGGGCACTCAGAGAAGTCACGATCAGACTGACGAACTTCTTTTTTATCATAATATGTTGCGTTGACAACAAAATGACCACGATCGAAGCTTTGGCCAAGAGTTGCACTCAAAGTACCTTCTTCGCCATCATTTTCAAAGGTTTCACCATACTGCGCATCAAACTGGAAGCCTTCAAAATCATCTTTCAAGATAACGTTGATTACACCAGCAATTGCATCAGAGCCGTAGACAGCAGAAGCGCCATCTTTAAGCACTTCAATACGCTTAATGAAGGTGACAGGAATGTTATTTAAGTCAACGGAGGCATTGGCGCCTGTACCTGACATTGGGAAACGACGTCCGTTAACCAATACCAGAGTTCGCTCAGAACCCAAACCACGCATATTCGCTTCAGCTTTACCCACTGAACCGTTGTTAACATTGGTACCCAAAGCGGCACCTGCGGTAGAAGTCATCTGACGAAGAGCATCGTCAATACGAGTAATACCCTTTTCCATCAAATCCTGTGCGGAAATGATACTTACCGGACTTGCGGTTTCTAGGTCAGTACGCTTAATACGCGAACCTGTAACCTCAATACGTTCAACTTCTTCGTCCGCCGCATAGGCCGGAACTGCGGTAGCTGCGCTCGCAAACGCGCCACCAATCATAGCTAGGCGCACAGCCTTAGCCAGTTTGCTGGATGTGTACATCTGTTTTTCTCCCTGGACCACTTATTTTTAAAAGTGTTTTTTTTATGCATCGGCTGAATCAAGTCAGTCCGAATAGTGAACAAGTCAGCTAAGCAAACCTGTTCTGTCGCACCTCGGATATAAGCACAAGATTCCCTAATTGGTCAACACCAATTTTACAATTGATTAATATCCGTTTACTTAGCTTTACAAAAACCACAAAAAGCCTATCACTTTAGAATCAATGTGTTAGCGGAGAGCAATTGCTTGACTTTAGTGCGAAAGGAGCTACCGGCGCGCCAAATTGATGCAATCACTAAGCAAGTGTTGAAGGGATGTAACGAAACGTTACAGTACATTATTTACACTAAAATTCGATACTTAGCCGCCACCGAACCGCCCGTAACGCCAATCGACATTACACGGCGGCTAGCTAGAGCAATATGGAGGGCTGTGTTAACCTCCTTAGATCTCTCCTCGCGATAGAATACTGCGGTAAAATGTTTGAACTAGGCTTAGACCTACATGTATGGGCATTGCTCTGCGGAGCCGCGCTCCTTGCAGGTTTTGTTGACGCCATCGCTGGCGGAGGAGGTCTACTTACAGTACCTGCACTAATGTCTGCCGGATTACCGCCCCATATCGTATTAGGCACCAACAAGCTGGCCGCCACATTCGGCTCGTTCGCAGCCAGCCTTACTTATTATCGCAAACGTCTGTTCCAACCGATGTTTTGGGTCTATTCAATATGCTGCACAGCGGTCGGTGCCATCATAGGCACAGTGGTCGTGGATCTAATTAGTGCTGACTGGCTGGAGCGTATACTGCCTTTAGTCATCATATTTATTGCGCTTTATACACTGTTTCAACGTACGCCCCCTTTATATCAAAACCGTTTACCCAAGCGCTCATCACGCCTTGTTAAAGCACAATCTGCACAAGGCGTAGTTTTAGGTTTCTATGACGGTTTTGCCGGTCCTGGCACGGGTGCATTTTGGATGGTTTCAAATATGGCGATCTACAAAATGGATATTTTACGCTCCAGTGGTGTTGCCAAAGCAATGAACTTCGTCAGCAATGCTTGCTCACTGGCTGCGTTTATTTGGTTAAGTCATGTGAATTGGGGAATTGGCTTAGCCATGGGAATATGCATCATGTTAGGTTCCTTTATCGGTGCTCACACCGCGATCCGTTTTGGTGCAAGTTTTATCAAACCTGTTTTTATTACTGTCGTCGTGTTGATGGCACTTAAATTGGCATATCAAGCATGGTGAATTCGGCAAATCAGTGGTTACAAGGTATCGGCACAAAAATTGATGCGCTAGATAGACAAATAAAAGAGGGGCACCTCAAGAGTAGTATTCGTCACGAACAGCTGTTTGGCACCTACCCTGTTAACCTGAAACAAGCCTGCCAGCAATGCAGGGAAACACTAGCCCGGGTTCGCGAAGCCTCACAGCGTCATAAAAGTGAAGCATTACTGCAATATTATTGCGAACAGCTTAATGACCAGCTTGCTGCCTTGTTCAATGCCGTCAAGCAGGCGTCACAAACTAAAACTGAACAACACACAAACTACTCTGCAGAAGTACTTAAGCTGAAAGAGCAGTTGGACAAGCATAGAGAATACGAACGCAGATTGCTTAGACGAGTGCAACAGTGTCAGCACTCCGTGGACAACGCCAGAAGTGAGCAATTCCGCCAGCAATGGTTGAATTGGTTACAAACCGAAAAAAGCCGACTACAGAAGTGTCGACAGGCATCAGCTGAGATCGAAGATCAGTTAGAGCTTGCGCAACGCCAGCATCAATAGTGAGGAGAATCCAAGGATGCGTCACCTAATCATTATCTTGTTATCAGTAGCAGCTATAACATTGCCGCAACAAGCTGCAGCTAATACCACATTAGCCATTCCAGAAGAGATAGAAGTAATCAGTGTTGATGGCAAAGATCTTGGATTTCGTTTGCTAAATCAGCCTGATAGGCTGAACTTCGCAAAAGGCGAGCATGTTCTGGAACTACGCTATAAAGACTTATTTGAAGACGATGAAGGTGCGCACGCGGTCATCAAATCTGTGCCCTTGTATGTCCGTTTTGCCGCTATCGAAAATGGCGAATTTAAGATGCTGCTGGAGATCCCGGAAGATGAAGAGAGTGCAGAGATCTTTGCGGCAGCGCCTAGTGTGCAGATAATCAATACACAAGATAACTCTGTAGTAATGACTCGACAGGTAACAGAAACCAAGCAGCAGCAAAACTGGCTTGCCAGTTTATTAGCTCTGCCAGATGCTGACGAGGTGCATACTGCCCCCGCAGTTCCAATTTCTGACGACCTAGCGACGCCACAAACAGCTTCCTCGGTGGCAACCGGAGCTAAGCCAGTTACGCCTAAAACACTTGAGATGCTCAGATACTGGTGGCAGGAGGCCGATGTTGCAACCCGCCAACAGTTCATGAAAGAAGTACTCAGCCAATAGTCTTCATCACCCTCCCCTCAAAGACAGGCATCAAACCATGAGCTATAGCTCATAGTTTGATGCCACCGATTGTATAACTGCCCATCGCTTAGCTAGGCTATTGATTGTTAAATCTGAAACGAGATTGAGAGTCAGCTATGAAATTGGATTTAGATATTCGCAATTATTTTGAGCAATTGGTTGCAGAGCGGATTGCAAAACTAAACATCGATGAATCTGACGATGTAGAGTTTCAATCTGACCTCATGTGTTTAGCATTAAATCAGCTGCCCCCTCGCTATATTCGCCACGAAGTAGATATGGCCTTTTATCTCCCCGCCAATGAACGTTTACAAATGGAGATGCAGGCCAACGAGGCCGTCGAAAAGTCACTCCATTTTCTCAGAGAGCGAGCATCAGAAGCTTAGTAAAGACTTATCTGCATAAATAGAGTCGAAGTTTCAGTGTCAACTAAGCTTCCGTACCTATCTAAATCCAGGAAGGACAGTAAATAATGTGGGCCAAATACTTCGCACACTCGCTATTCTTTTTCCGCTCGGGATTCCACTACTGGATTGTGATTGGTGGCGTTTTGGTATCAGCTGCGGTTCCGGCTGCAGCTGATAGCTTTCGCGCAGATATCGCTTTCAAAGTGCTGTATGTTGACGATAAAGAGATAGGCTCATTCCAGTCTCAAGGAAAACCCTTTCCACTAAACGCCGGTGACCATCAAGTTTTACTGCGCTACTCGAAGGACTTTGGGCGCCCCACCTCACCAGATGTCATTAGCTCTGAGCCAATCGTCATCCTATTCAGTAGTCAGCCAGGGCAGACGATTTCAATTCAAGCAGCACTCCCTAGTAACAAGCGCGAAGCGCGGAAATATGTCAATCAGCCTAGCTTCGAGCTGATTGATGAAAATGGTGTTCAGCTTCCAATCCAATGGTTCATGTTGCCTCCTCAAGATGGCTTCCAACTCAACAGAGATCTACCCGCAGAAGCTGAAGCCTATAAGAAACAGCATCAAATCTCTCTTGCTACCACATCAAATGAACCCGCACTCGCACAACCCGCCGCCGAAAAACTTCAACCAGCCAAAATACAAACACCTCCAACACCATCTGCACCAGTAGCATCAACGGGCCTAGATAACTCCTTATCAACTGTGACAACGGGCACAGAGTCCGTCAGTGTGATGCCCCCCCCGGACCAAACCACACCACCAGCTCCCCGAGTCAATAGTGACAAGTTAGAAGCACTGCAGCAGCTATATAGCCAAGCAGATGAAGAAACAAGAAAACGTTTCCAGATTTGGATAATCAATCAACAATAAGAAGCCAAAACCAAAAAGCTGAACGGCGGCGCGACTTCATACACTTTTGCGCCCAATAACACCGCCCCACGAGCCTCACTTTTCAATAAAGTAAAGCTAAAAAAAGCTCAAAACCTATCTCCCGCTTTCTTTCAATCCCCCGCACTGTTTTTCAAAGCTGATTTTTACGTTTTAGCTTACTTTTACCATATATAAAGCCGATACGGTGCTACGCTTAGTCTAACGCCAAATATCTCTATATATAAAAGAGTTAAGTGCGTATTTGAAAGGATGAATACGGAGACTTCGCAATGCAAAAATCAATAATTGCGCTGGCTATCAGTACACTGATACTGCCAGCGACGGCCCATGCGGCTGATGTTTACAAAAGCGGAAAAACAACGGCAGCCATTGGCGGTTACCTCGAGATGAATCTTACCCAGTCCGACGGCGACACCGATATGGACGACATTAATTCAAGGATCAACTTCTCCTATACTCAAGAGCTGACCGAAGGCTGGGATGCATTTGGCTTTGTAGAATGGCGTATAAACCTGGTAGATAACACAGATCGAATAGGCTTTAGTCAAGGTGGCGATAGCTTTGCCAGCTCTGCCGATGACTTCAACAATACCGTTAATTTACGCCATGGCCAAATTGGTGTTAAACATGACAAATGGGGCACAATCAAGGCAGGCAAACAGTGGTCAGCCTACTATGACGTCACAGCGCCCACTGACGTGCTTCTCGTTTGGGGCGGTAACGCCTCCGGAACATACAACTATGGTACGGACGGTGGCCAATCAGGTACCGGTCGTGCCGAAAAAGCGATTACCTACCGCAACAGCTGGGGTGATTTTGACCTCGCACTGCAGTATCAGGCGAAGTCAGGTTCTGAAACAGACATCTACGCCTGCCAACAGGATCCAAACGTACCTTGTGATCCCGATAACTTGGGGCCAGTAGTCACCAGCATTGAATACGATTATGGTGCTGGCGGCTCAGTTACCTACCATACGCCCTGGGACATCGCCCTAGGAGTGGCTTACAACCGTTCTGAACTCAGCAATGCCCCCAATGTTGCTGGCTTTAACGATGACTACGAAGACGTTGTCGCTGTAGGAGCGGTTTATGGCGCCTATAGCGATCCCATCAATATCGCCATCAACTACAACTGGGGAGAAAACCACGAATTTGATGATGCCGGTACGGTATTTGATAGCGAAGGGCTGGAGATTTATGGCCACTATATGCCGGTGTCAGACTGGCGCTTATACGCTGCATACAATTACCTGAAAGAAGCAGGCGATGACGCCGGCTATGATGGTGATTTCGAACTGAAATACTTTGCTTTTGGTGCCCAATATATCTGGACAGAAACCTTCATTCTATACACAGAAAACAAGATTGAAGACAGCAGCTTCACCAGCGACAAAGATCCTGACAACATCTACTCGCTCGGTGTCAGATACTATTACTAAGTCGTCAAGCGCTATCTCCCAAAAAGGATCACCTAGGTGATCCTTTTTTATAACAGCATGACATTATTAACTTCGATAGTTGCAAAACACACTAGGGCGGCATCACCAACAAAACTGAACTTATAATTTGGCAAGTTACCAACGAAATGGCTGTATTAATTCAAACAAAAACAGCGCAAATGAAAACTCAGGATTTGACACATCATCGATGAGCGTAGCATGTGCATGCAACCAGGATAAAAAAAGCATCACAGCAGCATAAGCGAGCAGTAAACGAAAATTAACCTGAGAGGAAAACGGCGATCTTAATATAGAAACAGACGGGCCAACGTAAGCTGCAAAAAACCAGCCTAACCCACCAACAGCAAGTAAACCTGTATGCAAGATTGCTATCTGCGCGGCCTTCTGCGGCCAATTAGCAGCGAGAATATCGATAGACAAACCAAGCGGTGCAAAAAAACCTGATACCGTGCTGGCTAACGCCAAATACATCAGCAGATCGCCAGCGACGAGAGACCAGTGATTGCAAACTCCCACCGGATCCATGCTGCCAGACAAGAGGTAAACCACCATGGCGATAATCGAGAGAGCCATCGCCAATAGCAAAGCGGTCATAACACCGGCATGTACTAGGTGATCGACACCTGAAACCGGTTGGCCACCCGGTAATTCATTGATACGCGCCAGTTGAAACGATGCCACTGCGATATTAAAACCAATGACAGTCAAACGTGAACGCATCACGTTGACCGCCACTTTAACTTGTTGTGTACCCGATTCAGCCATTTAAAAACCCCATCGTAACTTCATCGGGCATAAACACCACACGCCGGAGCTAAGACATCACCATCGCCAGATAACCAAATATCAACACCAGCATCGAGGTCAATGCGTAGGGCACTGGATAACCAACGGCAGGAATAGAGCTACCACACGCATCCTGCGCACCCTTCATTGCGGGAGTACTGTTTCGACCGCCTGCACACGCTCCAGCGAGGATCATTGGGTTCATCTTGCGTACGTATAAGCCATAGAGCCAAGCCAGCAATGGTGGTACTAACGCACCAAGCAAACCCAGGATGGCGATTTTAATAACCACAGTTCCCTGAAACGAGTTGAGGATCTTTGGTCCTACATTGGCAGCTAGTACCGCAATGAACAAACTCAAGCCAATATCCTGCAAAAAGCTCCTTGCTCCTTCGGCCATGGGACCACCAAAAGCTGGATTCCGCGTTCTTAAAAATGAGAACATAATCCCCGTTAACATACATCCTGCCGATGTACCCAAAGCGAACGGGATCCCCCCCATGGTGACGCTGAAATGACCAACGACAAAGCCAATCACTAAAGAGACCGCCAAATAAAATGTCTCTGTGACGGTACTTTCGACTATTGGTTTGCCGCCTAATTTTTTTGCCGCTTCATCAACACACCATTTAGGTCCCGCTAAGCGAACCACGTCGCCGACTTCAACGATTGTTTGCGGCAGATGAGGGATAGCCTGACCTTGCCGAAAAATTGCTTTGCAATAAAGACCAAAACCGATCTCCTTGCCGAGCTCTTCTATCGTCTTACCTGCATATTCAGTTTTACCCACATGTATGTCGGCAACTTCGATCTCGATATCACGGGCGCGGATCTCATCTACCTCAGTGCCAACTTTATCTTCGCCTTTGGCAATTAAATTAGCGTAACGTCCACGAACTCCGATCACATCACCCATTTGAATAGTGGGATTAGTTGATGCATCAAAAACGTCATCACCGCGCACTACCTTAAGTACCGCGGCATTTGGATAGAGCGCAAATAGTTCACGAATACTCTTACCTACTAATTCCTCATGCTCAACTTTATAGCTACGGATCTCAACAGGCAGTGTTCCAGGACTGGAAAAACCCGCCGTACCAGGGAGCGCTTCCGTACCCTCTCCGCCACCAAAGTCGGCCTCCGCTTCTTTCCCCGCCTTTACCGGATCGATGCCGAACATAGCTGGCAAATATTTAATAAATAGAATAATAAAAACTGTAGAGAGCACATAACTGACAGCATAGCCTGCAGCCATATTTGCCCCAATAGTATCGGCAGTCAGTCCCTCAGGTATATGATAGGCACCACTGGAAACAGCGGACTGTGCAACGCCCATCACCGCCGTTACCGTATAGCTACCAGAAATAATTCCCGCAGCATAACCTGGCGCTAAATCAAGCAGCTTTGCCCCGAAAAATACGATAGCGAAATTAGCACAAACAACAATCAAGCCAATGACTATGAAATCAATACCGCCTCTCGCTAATCCGGAGAAAAATTGCGGCCCGACTTTCATACCAATGGCGTACATAAACATCATCAGAAAGATGTCAGACACTAAGCCTGGAGCCGTTATGCTGATGTCATAAAGAACGTATGAACTTAAAGAGATCGCTATACCAACGACCAGCGTACCCGCGGTAGAACCTAACCCAACCCCTTTGATTGTGACAGATCCCAATGGATACCCAATAGCAAGAGCAACAAACAGAAAGACAAACGGGTTTTCGCTTAGATAGTTAAATAGATAGGCAATAGGGCCAGACACTGTGGCCACTTCACTACTCGCAGCGTTAGCTCCCAAAGAGATAAAACAAAGTATAACCAATAGTGGGGGGCACAATTTGGGCTTAAGTCGTTCCCCTGCTTTCGCTAGCCGCTTCATAGTGTTCTGTCGAGAAAAGGTCATAGGGACAAATTCCTTGTTACCACAATAGTCGGAGTGTCTGGTTTATTAAATTAGATCTGGCCGCCAGCTCTATTACGTTGCTTTACCTCCTCCGCAGATGAAGCCGGAGCATTCGCTATAACGCAAAAAGTAAAAGTCAACCCCAATAAATGTAGGCTAAAAAACAAACAACCAGCAGGTTATCTTCTAGTTATTGATCTAGGTTTAATTTTCAACAAACAACTGCTTAAGCATTCTTGCTTGCCTAGTGAAGTTGTCTATGTTTTGTCAATGGTGATGTCTGTTCTGACGTTGGACATTGGCAGAGGTTGGTCACTAGAGATGGTAAAACATCACAAGCTATGCGCATTGTAATCATGAAGGTATATCGGACTTATACCGTGAGATTGCTATGACCGCTGATTACTATAAGTAAGGAAGGCAGACACAATGAGCAACAGAGACGAACATAACGATCCAAACATTTCAATGTATGAAGAGTTCCAGCTGGAGATTGGTGAAAACGAATTTCCAAAAACTGGCGTTTCCGCTCGTTCAGCGAAAGCGCGGTTGGAAGCCCACATGTGGACTGACGCCAATCCGATGCTCAACCTGTCCAGCTTTGTGACCACTTTTATTGAGCCTGAATTAAAAGAGCTTGAGGGAGCCCATGCTCATGTCAACTATGTTGACCATGACATGTACCCTAAGACATATGACCTTGAAACCAGAATGGTCAACATGATCCATCAACTCTGGAATGGCCCGGCAGATGTTGAACCTTATGGTGCGGCTACCGTAGGTAGCTCTGAAGCGTGTATGTTGGCGGGATTAGCTCACAAGTGGAATTGGCGCGAAGCGAGAAAGGCAGCAGGAAAAGATGCCAGCAAACCCAATATGGTCACTGGTGGGAACGTCCAGATTGTCTGGAAAAAGTTCATGAAGTACTTCGATGTTGAAGCGAAGATTGTGCCGCTGGAAGTCGGTAACTACCGTCTAACAGCAGAACACCTCGATGAATACGTTGATGAAAATACAATCTGTGTCGTTGCAATTGCAGGTCAGACCTTCACTGGTGAGGATGACGAAATTCAGGAGATACATGATTGGTTAGATGCTTATGAAAAGAAAACCGGCATCTCAATTCCGTTGCATATTGATGGCGCGTCAGGTGGTTTTGTAAATCCTTTCCTTTATCCCGACTACGAATGGGACTTCCGCTTGCCTCGGGTGCAGTCGATTAATGCATCTGGGCATAAATTTGGCTTGGTTAATCCTGGACTAGGCTGGGTCGTGTTTAGGGACAAAAAAGTTTTTAATGAAGACCTTATATTCTATGTGAACTACCTTGGTGGAGAATCGCCCACAGCAACACTCAATTTCAGTCGCAATGCGGCACCCATTATTGCGCAGGCATATCAGTTTATGCGTTATGGCTTTGAAGGCTATAAACGTATTATGGAACTGACTATGGAAAATACGGTTCACCTCCGAGATCTACTGTTGGAAAGCGGTTATTTCGAAGTGATGAACAAAACCCAACGTATTCCTGTGGTGGCGTTAACACTGAAAGATCACGTTAAGAACTTTAACGAGTTTGATGTATCAGCCAAAGTACGAGAAAAAGGTTGGGTACTGTCAGCTTATACCATGCCACCCAAAGCAGAAACGGTCGTTTCATTACGGATCGTTGTGCGAGCCCACCTAAACAAACACGTTATTGGTCAATTGGCAGAAGATATAATCAACGCCTGTAAGTATCTGGAAGAGCATGGTGGTACAGCCACACCACCAGCCTTACACAGTCACGATAAGTCCTCACCTAAGTGCTAATGTATCCATAGTACTTGAAACAAAGTAAGCCAGTGCTGGGCGTTGTCGGCTAGCACTGGCTTTCTTTGTTTAGACTGACGCAACAAACAAGTAAATAAAAAAACACATCAGTACTCTCAAGAGCTTTACGATAGATCACTTTTAGATCTATCTGATTAACGACTAACGGGGACGTGACAAATGGCGACAAAAACTGACCTGCGACTACCCATTTTTATCATCGTATACGGATTTTTCACCTGTTTCACAGTGTCGGCTCATAACCTTTCCATCGGTGGGACGGCACCAACCGTCGCGGTAGATAAACTCGGTGAAATAGTCCTCACCAAAGAAGAGATAAGCTATCAACCGTGGGATACCAGCAAGTTGGCAGGTAAAGTTCGAGTGATTCAAGCGATGGCCGGCCGAACCAGTGCCAAGCAGATGAATGCACCATTAATGACGATGATTAGCGAACAACATTTTCCTGAGCAGAGCTATCAAACCACAACCATTATCAACCAAGATGATGCTATGTGGGGAACCAGCGGCATCGTTAAGTCCTCGGCGGAAAGTAGCAAAAAAGAGTTCCCATGGTCATCTTTGGTCGTCGATCAAGAGGGTGACATTGCTAAAGCTTGGGGGTTGAAAGAGGAAAGTTCAGCGATCATTGTGCAAAATCAGATGGGAGAAATTTTATTCGTTAAAGAGGGCAAACTAAGCGATAAAGAGATGCAACAAGTAATTGAATTAATAAATAAAACGATTCAATAACTTGATATTTTATAGAGAAGAGGTTTGGGTGGCGACCCCACCAGCCACACCCCGGCACACGAGTCATACGCTGCGGTTGCTCCCTTCCGGGCCTGGCCGAGTTCACATATTATCGTTGCGAGGGGACCAATAGGGCCACCATAACTGCACCTCGAAAGGCGCGGCGACTATATCCTAAAGCCGCCGCACTTTGCAAGTACCCTCAGACTAAAGAAAGTCGCCTAATTTATCTTTCAACGATTTAAGCTTTTCGTTATCGTCCAATTTTTCATCAAGCTTCTGTTGTAAGTCACCTTTAACCTTATTTCCCATCGCCGATTCTAGATCGAGTGAGATATCTGGCGCAGCCATGGCGCCACTAATATGTAAAGGTATCTCAACATCTTTAAGGTCATCGGTCCCCTTCCCGCCCTGACCTTCCAAACTCGCCACTAGAGCCACTAACAAACGATAATCCAATTGCTCCGTCACTAGACCCGCACTACCACGGCCGTTAAGCCTTAGTAGTGGTGACATCATCAGTAAGTCTGGATTAGTTACTTGACCATCAGCGAGATTAAATGAGCCCGTTAATGCCGTAAAATCAGTTTTCTGAGGCGCGTCTGTTGCTTTATCTCCTTTACCAGTCAGAGTCGCATAAGTTGAGCGGATAAGATGTGGAACATTAATGCCATTGACAGCACCGTCTTTGAATTCAAAGTTACCACGACCATTCGCCCCCTTTTTAATCGCATCAGGAGTCAACCCCACGCCTTTAAGTCTAAAACTTACGCTACCCTTGCCTGAAACCAACTCTTTGTCGGCAAGTGCTTTAACCAATGGCAATGCTTCAACCTCCCTTACCTGGGTACTGAGCTGATAGCCCGCAGGATAAATAGTGCCATCTAAAATAGCTGATAGCGCCAAATCGCCGCCATATAGCTTAGCTAATACCGGGGCAGCACTGAGCTTGCCGTCTACAATTTTCAATGTCAGCAATAGATCTTGAATAGAAAGATTAGAAGCATTTAGTTGCGCAACCTTAACGGTTCCAGCCAAATCAACCCCATTAAGCCCACTCAGGTCTGGCTCAGTTGCAGGCTCTTGAGGTGCGCTCGGCGCTGGCTTGGCATTTTCAGCCGATGCAGGCTGACTTGCGGGCAATAGCTTATCAATATCAATCAGCTCTGAAGCTAATTCGAATCGAATAACAGGAACATCTTGATGGGCAAGCGAGAAATAACCGTCCATAGCTTGACCGTCAAATGACAAACCAAGCGGATTAAGAGATAGCAATTTATCCTGCTTTAGATAGCTAAGCTGAGCTTTCACTAAGGCACTCATTTCACCATTTGGAATGCTACTTCCAGTGGCTAAAAGTGCTATCTGTAAATCTCTTACCTCCACGACTGAACTCGCTGAGACAATACTTAGTGAGCCTGAGACATCAACAGCTGCACTGATCTCCGGTGTTGACGCTTCTATATGACAAGACAACTCACCCACAGTATCTGCAGCAACAGGTCCCAAAGTACAAGCTTCAATGGTGACGGTTTGTTTAGTCTGCGCATCTAAATCTTCAGAGATAAGTTCAACGTCGGTTAAGGCCACTGAGCCTAAATAGAAGCCTGGGGGCAGTATGGGTTGAACAACGTCACTCGGCTCCGCCTCAACGATCACTTCATCTTCATGCTGCGCAGGCGTGCCTTGTGCAGCCAAATCATCGAGATTAGATACACCGTCTCTCTTCTGCAGGCGAACAGCGACCCCGTTTAGGCTGACACCATGGATCTCTACCTGACCGCTAAACAGAGGCAATAGAGCCACAGAGACACTCACATCAGCCACTTCAATCATTGGCTCAACCGGAAAACCGACGGCATTGCTTAACTTTACGCCGTCAACTGAAAAGCCGATAGATGGAAAGAGCTGTAATCCGATGTCGCCATCGATGGTTAGAACTCTGCCAGTGGCTTTTTCAACCTGCGATGTCACTTCAGGTTTGTACTTGTTTGGATCAAAGGTGACAACAACCACTATCACCACCAAGAGCAAGAGAGCCAACACAGCGGCCAAAACTTTAAGTATTTTTCCCATCACGTTCACCTGATCACAGTTCCTTTCGTTAAGTGTAGGCAGAATTTAGGGTAGAATATTCTGCTGACGTGGAATAATAGAAACATGTTAACCTTTTGAATTAAAAATAAACCATAACCAATTCAATATATTTGGTCTGGTGTGTTGTACAGTCTCAGGATGTGACGATGTTAAAAAAAGCAGGTTTAGTAGTTTTAGCGATGTTAAGCACCCATGCATGGGCTGAAATTCCCGATGGCGTTTCACCAATGGAACAGGAGTGCTATCAACAGCTAGAAGGATTTATTGTCCTTAACAACGCCCCAGAGCAAGGCGAAGTAGACGGTGTTCCACAGGTTGGTATGAGCAATGAAGAGCTTCAAGTGATTATAGATCAAGAAGGCTACTGCACTGCTTGGCAAGCACTGGTCGAATCATTTATTCGCCAACACGGTGAAGTGTTAGATTCCGTAGAAAGAACAACAGGTATGCCCACCCCCGGCAAATCTCACTAACTTATGTTAGTGCTGAGTGAGGGGCTTCTGCTCCTCACTCCCCCTCTTCCCTCTAACCATTGCTCGGGCAAACCTCATCAAATAGCACTTCAGAAAGTTCACGCTGTTTATCCCAACCTAAGGCTTTTAGCTCTGGGATTTCAGGAAAATCATCGGTATACCCTAGACAGAGATAACCAACCAGCTCCCAAGTATCAGGCGCTTTAACAGCGGCCTTAACCACCTTCGGATCCAAAATACTCACCCAACCGATGCCCACATTTAACGCCCTAGCCATCAGCCACATGTTTTCGATAGCGCAAACCACGCTAAAGCGCCCCATATCAGGCATCGCTGTTTGGCCAAGTACGGGGCCATCATTCGGCGCATAAAACACCGCCAAGTTGATTGGTGACTCTTTTATGCCTTCAAGTTTAAGACGGCGATAAAGCGATTGCTTCTCATCAGTGAAGCAAGCTTCACCTTCACGGTTCTTCTGTTCAAATGAGTCTGATATTTGCTCTTTTGTTGCCTGTTCCTTGATCGTAACAAAGCGCCAAGGTTGCGAAAAACCGACGGAAGGGGCATGTAGACCGGCATTCAATATCCGCTGGTAAACAGCATCAGGAATAGGTTTAGAGGTAAAGTGATTACCCCGAATATCGCGACGCTGCTGGATAACGGATTCAACAGCATCAGCAAACTCTGCGCTGAAACGCCCCCGAGGTGCCATGGAGCTCACCAATCCACCCCTTTACGCGCTTTAATACCAGCATCAAAAGCATGCTTTAATGGCTGTACTTCAGAAACCGTATCAGCAATTTCCGTTAGCCGGCGATGAGCTCCCCGCCCGGTCAATACCACGCTTTGCTCCTCAGGTCTGGCATTAAGAGCATCGATAACTTCATCTAAGTCGAGATAACCGTACTGAACCATATAAGTAATTTCATCCAGTAACACCAAGTGCAGGCTAGGATCGGCTAACATCCGCTTTGCCGCTTGCCAAACTTTCTGCGCAGCCGCAGTATCGGCTTCCTTATTTTGTGTTTCCCAGGTAAATCCCGTATTCATCACCTGAAACTCTACGCCGGCACCTTCGAGAAGGTTACGTTCACCACAATCCCACGTCCCTTTGATGAATTGCACCACAGCAGCCTTATAGCCGTGTCCAACACAACGTGCCACGGTACCAAATCCAGAGGTACTCTTGCCCTTACCGTTCCCAGTGATCACTATCAATACGCCACGCTCGGTTTGCGCCGCATCAACACGCTTATCCACGTTTTCTTTCAGTTTCTGTTGACGCGCTTTGTGGCGTTCATCCTTTACCGCTTTATCGACCATTTAACTCTCCATCAAAAATTTGGGCTGCCATCCGAGATGGCGAACACTGTACTGTGCATCTTGGCCAAGCGCATGATAACGCTGGATAGAGGTCACAGAAGCATAGGGAATACTCAGAGATAACAGGGATTGCATACCGCCACACCCGAAACCCATTACCTCAGCTAATAGCATTCGGATCACTCCACCATGAGTAAAAGCGATAGCCTGTGAATCAAAACGTTGCCATAGCGATGACAATGCCTCAGCTGTGCGACGATGAAACACTTGTAATGGCTCAGCACCAGGCAATGTATCACTCATAGGAGCCCCCCAGAACTTGCCAAGTAGCTGCCGTTCATCTTCCGAATACGCGGCAAAAGGCTTGCCATCTAACTCGCCAAAGTCACATTCACTAAATCCTGTTTCAGTTTGCACTTCAAGCGAACAGCGCTTGGCGATGATATCAGCGGTGCGGCGACATCTAATACGGGGGGAGGTAAACAGCGCATCGTACGCCATCAGATCTCCCATTTGCTCAACGAGTTCAACGGCAGCTTGATGCCCGCGATCTGAAACTGCGGTGTCGGTTCGCCCCAACAGGCATGGCGGACCGGCGACGGCACCGTGACGAATAAGAAAAAGCTCTTGAAGCGTACTCACAAATTCTGCCCTTTGAGCACAAGCGGCATACCTGCGGTTACCAAGGTCACCTTATCTGCAATCTGAGCGACGCGTTGATTCAACCAGCCCGCTTCATCTCGAAAACGTCGCGCCAACCGGTTTTCTGGCACAATCCCCATACCAACTTCATTACTCACCAGGAGCACCCGACACGACATCCGCGCTAATACTGCAAGCAAACGGTCAATTTCAGCAGCCAATGAAGACTCATCAGCAAGCAAGTGGTTACTAAGCCATAACGTCAGGCAATCAACCAGCAAGTAATGTTCGCTGTTGGACAGGGAATCCAGCGTTTCGGCCAGCACCAACGGCGACTCGATCAGCTGCCATTCTGCTGGGCGTTGTAATTGGTGATGTAAAATACGCTCACTCATCTCCTGATCAAAAGCTTGTGCGGTAGCAATGTATACGACGTTGCTACCACTGCGCTTCAGTAGAGATTCAGCGTAAGCACTTTTCCCCGAACGAGCACCACCAAGCACTAATTCAATCACAGCAATGTTCCTGTAACAGCAATGCAAGAAAGATAAATAATAAGTTCTGACAGCTGCTGCGCAGCCCCTAAGGTATCACCGGTATAACCGCCTATTTGACGAATATAGAACTGTTGTAAAATCACTCTCAGAATAACTAAACAAATCAGACTGACGACTGCCATTTGCCACGGAATAAATGCCAACATTAATGCCGCCCAACTCATAGTAAATAACAAACCTAAAGCAGACAGGCGTGTCGCCAGCGGTTTACTCTTACTACTTTCAGCGTCGGCAACATATTTAAGATTAAAAATAAAACTTACCGAGAAGGATCTACTCACAGCATGTGCAACAACGATAATAAGCGCCGATTGCAACTGCGTTAAGCTGGCCGCCTTGAGCATCAACACCATAAACAGCCCGATTGCACCATAAGTACCTATACGAGAATCTTTCATGATCCTCAACTTATGCACGCAATCTAAACCGCCACCAAGCCCGTCACAGGTATCCGCTAGGCCATCTTCATGGAACGCTCCGGTAATAAGAACTGATGCAGCCATAGACAACATAACGCCAATCGTCGTTCCCAGCGCATCAACACAAAGCAAATATACAGCAGCGGCAGCCAAGCCAATAAGGGAACCAACCACGGGAAAATACACGCAGCACCGACTTAACCAGCGAGGATCAAACTCCCCCGGGATCACAACCGGGACACGAGTAAGAAATTGCACGGCTACAAGAAACAGACGCCACTGTAATTGAAACCAATTCATTATTGACTGACGCCCGCATCACCAAAAGAAGCCATCTCATTAAGAAATGCAACGGCACTTTGGCACAAAGGATACGCAAGCGCTGCCCCAGTGCCTTCACCGAGTCTCATTCCTAAATCTAGTAGGGGTCTAGCATTCATCTCTGCCAGTAAACGTTGGTGCCCACGTTCATCTGATGCATGACAAAAGACGAAATAGTCGCGTGCCGCAGGGGCAATTTTATAAGCCAACAAAGCCGCCACTGAAGCAATAAAGCCATCGACAAGAACCACCATTTTGCTTTCGGCTGCAGCAAGCATAGCCCCCGTCATCATCGCTATTTCAAAACCGCCTGCCGCTGCCAGGGCTGAGACCGGATCAAGCCGGCCGTTAACGCGAGCTAGCAACTTGCTGACGACAGCAGCTTTCAGCGAAACGCCAGCATCATCCACACCGGTTCCTCGCCCTACGCATAGATCAGCTTGGATCCCCGTCACTAACGCCATCAACGCAGCGGCAGACGTTGTATTCCCTATTCCCATTTCACCAAAGCCAACAATATTTGTGCCAGTACGCTCCGCGCCAGCAATCAGCTCCTTCGCGTGCGAAAAGGCAAACTGTACTTGTTCTGAGGTCATAGCGTTTTGCAGCAAGAAATTCTTCGTACCCTTACCCAAAGAGCAATTCAGCAGCTTATCAGAGTATTCGATCGTGGAGCTGATGCCTGCATCGACGACGTAAAGCTGAATATCGTGTTGCCGACAAAACACATTAATTGCAGCACCACCGTTGACGAAGTTCATCACCATCTGCGAAGTCACCTCTTTTGGATAGGCACTAACCCCTTCATCGGTGATCCCATGATCGCCAGCGAATACCCAAAACACAGGCTTTGTAAGCGCAGGTGTCGCAGAGTCCTGAATTTGAGCGATCTGCAATGCCAGCGTTTCTAAAGCACCCAATGCGCCCAACGGCTTGGTTTTGTTATCAATGGTAGTTCGAATTAATTGAGTTCTATCGTCACTAATATGGCTAATTGACCACATCTGCTCACCTGCTTAATAAAGAGATAATCAGCTAAAAATGGAGGGAGCATTACTGATAATGCCCAGCCCTCCGAGTTACCCGCTCGGCTGCTGTGCTAGGAGTAAAGCTGGTCATCTGACTTACACAAAACTCTTATCAAACAAATCGTTGAACCAAGTAGTGATCACAGTTGCGGGTACAGTTGTGGATTCTCACCACATTCCCATTTGGAAAGACTTTATTCCCAGAATGACAGGAGAGATGAGTATACGGGTAAACACGCCATGGTCACAACGCTAGGCTTTAATCAATAACGGAGAGAGATTGAAAGTTGTATCGTTTCACTGAACAAACTAAATGAAGAACGATACGCTACTTCATAGTGGCCACGGCGCTAAAGGCTGCTCCAACAAAAAAGCCCCTCGCTTGGGCGAAGGGCTTTACTGTTTTCAATCGCCTTAAACGCAAAAAGGCTACCCTATCGGGTAGCCTCTTCACTGTATTAGGTGTCTGGCGGTGACCTACTCTCACATGGGGAAGCCCCACACTACCATCGGCGCAATTGCGTTTCACTGCTGAGTT